>CAYMHT010000093.1:0-10474 GCA_964390305.1 uncultured Anaerolineales bacterium | reverse complement strand
CTAGGCCGAGCAAGGCTGGCCTTGGCCCGGATCGGGCGATCCGGCCCCAGCAAGAATGAGGTCTTGGCCTGGATCTGGATCGCCGTCCAGGAGCTAGAGGCGCTTCTTAATCACCCGCTCGTAGGCAGGGAAGTAGTTGCCGATCACTGATAGGTCGAAGGAGCGCAGAATCGACTCCTTCGGTTCGCGCTCCAAGAGAAAGCGGAATGACTCGCGGACCAGCTCCTCCGGACGCGCCTTTCCCCCGGTGAGCCGCTCGTAATAGGCTTTGCTCAGGGTCACCTGGTGGCGGGTCTGACCGCTCTCCTCCGTGACGGTCACCTGGAGTTCGTATGTGTCATTCCGTTCTGATCCCTTCACCTCAATCTCGGCCATGGGTTGCTCCTCCTGTTCTTTCCTTACCTGACGACGCTCTCTCAGTTCGTTCCTGACCTCTCCGTTGCTCGAAGGAACCGCTTGACGGATGCCGCGCCTGGGATGCGCTCACGGTTGCATGTTCTCAATCTCCACCGGCTCCACCGCCTCTGCGAGCTCGAACCCGAAGACTTGAGCGTAGAAATACAGCTCCGCCTCCAAAGCCCGCTTGATGCTCGAGGCACGCCGGAAGCCGTGCTGCTCCCCTTCGAAGGCGACGTATGCCAGCGCCAGCCCTTTCTGGCGCAAAGCTTCGGCCATGGTCTCTGACTGGTCCGGAGGGACCACGCGATCCTCAAGGCCCTGGAAGAAGATCACCGGGCAGGATAGCTGATCGGCGTGATAGATCGGGGAACGCTCACGGTACAGGTCTTTCCTCTCCGGATAAGGACCGACCAGGCGGTCCAGGTAGCGTGATTCGAACTTGTGCGTGTGTTCGGTCAAGGCCTCCAGGTCACTGACCCCGTAGTAGCTGGCGCCGGCCGCGAACTGGTCAAGGAACGTGAGAGCGCAGAGGGTCGTGTAGCCACCCGCACTCCCACCCCGGATGATCAGACGGTCTCCATCGACCTGACCCCGCTCGACCAGGGTGAGCGCGCCGTTGACGCAATCCTCAACATCCGCCACGCCCCACTGTCCCTCCAGCGCCTGGCGGTAGTTGCGACCGTAGCCGGTGCTGCCTCGATAGTTGACGTCCAGCACGGCGATGCCGCGGCTGGTCCAGTACTGGATCGAAAGGTCGAGCGTGCTTGTCGTTGCTGACGTCGGGCCGCCGTGGCTGATGACGAGGAGAGGCGGACGCGTATCCGGCGGACCTGTACAGTCCGGGTTCTTCGGCGGGTAGAAGAAACCGTGGGCCTCCCAGCCGCTCGCGGTGGGGAAGTCGATGGCGCGCGGGCGCGACAGATACGCCTCGCCGACGGGAACCTCGCTGGAGCGGCGGAGGACCTCGCACGAACCGGTGTCCAGATTGAGCTGCACGATCGACCTCGGCCTGGTCGGCGAGCCCCCGCGCGACACGACGCGCTCGGAATCGGCGCGGACGTATGAAATCTCTGTGTAGGGGACGTCCACCGGGGTGAGCTCCCGCGTGCGCGTGTCGAGGCGCGACAGGTGCCAGCTGCCGTCCTTCGTGTAGGAACAGATGATACAGTCCGGGGAGATGAAATCGTAAGTAGACATCCCGAAGACCCACTGGGGCTTGCCGAACTCGGCCTCAAGCTCCGTGAGCGGCTCGACGCGCCCATCTTGCAGTCGATAGAGGTTCCACCAGTTGGTTCTATCGGAGACGAACGTGAGCACACCATCGGGGGACCACTGAGGCTGGAAGATCGACTCGTCGGCGGATCCCGCCACGAGGCGTTGGGATCCGATCGATCCGTCGGACGCGATCTCCGCGAGCCAGAGCTGCGTGCCGTTCCACGGCATGTTGGGATGGTCCCACGTGAGCCACGCCAGACGGGAGCCGTCGGCACTGAGCCGCGGAGAGGCGTAGAAGTCGCTGCCGGAGGCGAGGATGCGTGGTTCCTCCTTCCCCTCCAGGTCGATGCTGACGATGGCATTGATCGGCTCGCCGTCGACGGTGTGATCTTCGCGGACGCAGATCAATCGATTCCGATGTCGGTCGACGACACCGTCGGCGTACCGCATGTCGAGCTTGGGGGTGATCGGGCACGGTTGCTCCCCAGGGTGCGGATGCTCCCCGGGGTGCGGACGCTCCCCGGGGTCCTGGCGATAGATCCGCTGATCGTCCCAGTTGGAGAAAACGATCGACTCGCCGTCGACGGCATACGCGCCGCCCCCGTATTCATGAACCCGGGTGCGGGCGCTGAAGCCCTTTGGGATGGCATCGACCGTCGTGCCGTCCGGGGAGCGGCGGACGAGGGCGTACCGGCCCTCCTCGGCGGGGCGCATCTCGATCCAGTACGTATAGCCGTCGACAACGGCGGGCTCCATGACGCCCAGCGTCTTGGAACCGATCAGATCGGCCGTGATCGGCGACGACCACGAGCCATAGGGTAGAACGTCGGGCTTGGACATCGGCATTTTCCTTCCCGCTCACGAGAGCGAAGCTAGATCCTCCGACTGACAGCGACCGCCGCTCCCGCCAGGCCGAGGACGAGGATGGTGGCCAGGATCCACAGATGGCCCAGCGGTGTCGGGGACGCTGATGCGGGCATGGGAGTGAGTGAGGGCCCCACGGTAGGGCAGGGCGCCGGTGACGGGGTAGACGATGGAGCTGTGTCTTCGGGCGGCTGCGACGTGGCCGCGGGGACGGACGTGGAGGAGGCTGTGGAGCTCGGCTCCTCCGTGGCGGCGGGACCTGCTGCCGACGCGATACCGGTCGGCCCAGGCCCGATGGAACGCGGCCGGACCGTGGGCAGGGGGGTGAGCGTGGGCGTCGACAGAGCCGCGCCAGGGGGCTGCGCCGAGGTTTGTGGTGCTGCCTCTGCCGTGGGCGACGGCGACGGAGACTGAGGCACCGGTGCCGTATCTGACCTGGCCGGTGCTTCCTCTACGACCATATAGGGCGATCCACCGATCAGGCATCCGTCGGTGCAGCTGGCGGGGGGCAGATCGAGATAGTAGTATCCCCGCTCCGGATGAATGATGCGCGCGCCACCGCGGACGTCGACGAGCAGGGCGCGGGTCGTGCGCGCAGGGATCATCGCCCTCTGTGGTTCCGGTCCCCGCGCCCAGACAACGGTCGTCGTCCGGCTGCCACGATCGATGGTCACCAGGGAGATGGTGTCGCGGCGATTCCACGTGCCGCCTCGGAACCCGGCCAGATACGTGGCGGCCATCTGGTAGGCCGTGAACGCCGGGCGGCGGCTGCCATCGGCGCGCACCAGGCCGAAAGGTTCGGGGTTGGCCGTCCGGTCAGTCCCCGTGTCGGCCATCTTGTAGACGGCTATGCGCTCTGCGCCGGCGGCGATGGCGAGGCTGAAGGCCTGGACGACGTAAGCCGCCTGCTGCTCCAGCGACACGTCGAACTGGGCGTCGGGGACGGGCCAGGCGGGATCCTGTGACGGGGCGGCGTTCGTCTCCGCGATCCAGATGGGCTTGTGGATGCCGTGACCGCGCATCATGCCACCGTAGTGGGCCGTGATGTCGTACACGGTCTCCGGCTGGAAGTAGACGTGAAGGGTAGCGACGTCGAAGTAATGGTTGTTTGCAGGCGCGTGCGGGTCCGCAGCCAGAGCGTTCAGCAGGTGGCCGAACCAGTGCTCGTCCCACCAGTGCGTGACCGCTGCCAGGTGGATGACGGTGTCGGGGTTCGTCTTCTTGGCCACCGTGTACCCGACTTGGAGGAGCCGCACGAAGTCGGCCACGGACCCGCCCCAGCTCATGTGTTGGGTGCCGGCGATATCGGGTTCATTCCAGATGATCCAGTGATTGATGCGCCCGGCGTACCGATCGACCATGGTGCGCACGAACCCGGCCCACAGGTTCTCGGGGTGATCGACGGGGAGGTTGAGGCCGCGCGGGACGCCAGAGCCGGCGTCCCAATCCGTGGCCCAACCAGGGGTGGCAACCAGGAGCCCGACCACCTCCCGCCCCTGGGCCAACTCATGGTTCAGGGTCTGATCGGAGATGGGCGCGACGTTCCACTCGTGCGGGCCGTTGGGCTGGATCTCGTTCCAGCGGAACGTCACGCGGGTCCAGCCGGCGCCCAGCGCTGTGGCGGCATTGGGGGCTGCATAAGCTTCGACGACGCCGAACCGCCGATCGGGAACGGGCGGCGCCGCGAGAGCCGGCGGCCACCACAGCCCGGGCAGGACGGCGCCCAAGAGGATACCGAGGAGGAACAGGGACGTCGTCCTGGTCGCCATGACAGTCAGCCGCGTCGGGCCGGCTGGGACGCACTCGGATCAGCCGGGGATGTGGCCCTGCCGCCAGTCGCGAACCAGATCAACACGTCAGGTGGAACGCGCCGGCCGTGGCGCGCTCGTCCTGCAGATCGTTGTACAGCCTCCACGCCTGCCCGGTCTGGGCGACCTTCAGCTCGATGTCGGCCTCTCTGATGGCCTCACGGGTCTCCTGCGGGACTCTCATCGCGCCGCTCGCGCCGGTGCCGACGACCAGCACCTCTGGCTGCGCGTCAAGAACCGCCTCCAGGTCGTTGGCGCTTAGTCGATGCCCCTGGTCCCGCCACCAATTGGAGATCACGCGGTCCGGCAGCAGGATGAGGTCGTTCGTATGCTCCTCGCCGTCCACGACCATGTGCCCGAATCTGTAGCTGTCGACCTGTGGCCCACGCATACACTACCTCCACAGTCTCTTCCTGCAACTTATCTGGCTGAATGGCGGCTTCTCTTCAATGTGACTGGCTGATATGATAGCACGGCGGGTCGGTGTGTCAAGCTCTGCTCATCTCCCCTCGCGCCTCTTTGCGGACGGCGCCCGCAATCCATCTTGTTGGACGCGTCCCGGAGGAGTATAATGTCGCCAGGGCGCATCGAAACGCTGTCACGACAAGTGGTCGGCCTTCCATAGCCGACACGGTTCTGTTGAGGAGGGGCGATGGAGACCATCCCCGTGCTGGAAGATAAGCATATCATCCTGGGCATCACGGGCGGGATTGCGGCCTACAAAGCCTGCTCGCTCGCCAGTCATCTGACCCAGGCCGGGGCCCAGGTGGACGTGGTGATGACGGAGGCGGCTACCCGCTTCGTGGCCCCGCTGACGTTCGAGGCGGTGACCGGCCGCGCAGCCTACACCAGCATGTGGCGGCGGTCTGACGGTGGCCTCCCGACGCACATCGCTCATGTGGGCCTGGCGCACGCCGCCGATCTGGTCCTCATTGTCCCCGCGACCGCGAACACGATGGCGAAGCTGGCGCAAGGGGTGGCGGATAACCTCCTCACCACGCTCGCGCTGGCCGCGCGCTGCCCGCTGCTACTGGCCCCGGCGATGGACGTGGGGATGTGGTCCCATCCGGCGACCCAGGCGAACGTGGCCCTGCTGCAGGAGCGGGGCGCGACGTTTGCCGGGCCGGGGCGAGGGCGGATGGCCTCCGGAATCGAGGGCGAGGGGCGGCTGGTGGAGCCGGATCAACTCCTGGGACACGTGCGTCGGGTGCTGGGGAGGGATGGGCCGCTGGCCGGGAAACACGTCGTGGTGTCAGCCGGTCCAACGCAGGAACCGCTCGACCCGGTGCGGTTCCTGACCAATCCCTCCTCTGGCCGGCAGGGCTTCGCGCTGGGCGAGGCCGCCGTCGATCGAGGGGCGGAGGTGACGCTGGTGGCGGGGCCGACGCATCTCGCGACGCCGGTGGGGGCAGAGCGGCTGAACGTGAAGACCGCCGAGGAGATGGGAGACGCCGTGCTGGAGCTGTCCGCGACGGCGGACGCACTGCTGATGGCAGCAGCCGTGGCGGACTACGGCCCGGTTGAGTGCGCTACGCAAAAGACGAAGAAGGGCGTGCATGAGTTGACATTACGGCTGACCCGCACGCCGGATATCCTCACCGCCGTGGCCAGGGAGCGCGCCGAGACGGGCTGTCCGCGTGTGGTGGTGGGCTTCGCTGCCGAGACCGAGAATCTGGTGGAGAACGCGCGTGAGAAACTGGAGGCGAAGAATCTGGATCTGATCGTCGCCAACGACGTCAGCGCTGTCGACGCGGGGTTCGCGGTCGAGACGAACCGAGTGGTGCTCATCGACCGGGACGGAGGAACGACGGAGTTGCCGTTGATGACTAAGTCTGCAGTGGCCCAGAGGGTGCTGGATCGAGTCGAGGAGCTGCTGAACCAGGCGTGAGGTCGGCGTTCTCGACTGGCTACGGCTTCGGCACGCGGTAGATCGCCGTCCGTCCTTGCCTGAAGCCGAGATGCAGAATCGCATCGAACTTCTGCAGCGCCTGCTCGACGTTGCACCGACGTTCGGACGCCTTGCATAGCGCCTCCGTATACCGACGCTCGGGCGGTCCCACGACCACGTAGTCGACGTCCCACCGATGGAGCAAGTCCAGCGCAAGCCGCCCGTCCGCCGTCGTGTAGATGGTTTCGATGTCCGGCTCCCGCCTGCCTTGCTCGACGTAGCTCCCCCGCCACTGGCTTTCGTGTAGGGCCCAGCCAAGGACGGCCGGATAGCCCGTGAAGGCGCTCACTCGCCCCTCGTATACGTAGCTGCTCCCTGGGGCCTCCAGGATGATGGGCGCACCCTGGGCATTTGACCGCAGCCATTCGATGGCTGCCCAGTCGTCGGGATGGTTCTGCGCTATGTTCACGGCGCCGTTCAGGTTGGGCTCGCTCTCGAACCCTCGCACTCGGCTGTAGGTGGCCATCACCGGATAGACCATTCCCCCTGCAACCAGGAGGACCGTGCCGACCAGGAAGACGGTCTGTACTCCATATCGCGCGCCTCTGACGCCGTCCGTCAGCAGCCACCACACGCCGTACGCGCTCGCGCACGCCAACATCACCCACGCCTGGTAGTAGAACTTGAAGATGGTGTTCATGCGCACGCCGAAGCTATCCCGCAGGTAGAGGAACTCGACGATGAACGTGAGCCCGAGCCCGCAGGCGAAAAGGAGTGCGCTGAATTGACCGCTGGCCGCGCTCGGATGCGATGGGTCTCGCCTCCGCGGCGGATGCAGGATGTGGACCGCAGCGAGGGCGATGAGGAGGGAGAGGGTCAGGAACAGCCAAGGATCGCGTAACCGTGCCAGCACGACCGCCTTGACCGCGGGGCCCGTGCCGGTCGCGCCGACGATCTCCTGGACCTCGGGATCGGAGAGCAGGTCCTGGATGAATGGGCGGCCGGGGCCGATCACCACCGCGACGCCGAGGGCCAAGATCAGCACCGTGAGGGAGGCCGCGACCACCACTCCCCAGGTCTGCGCAACGGACATCAGGTCGCGCGCGGGGTCTCCGCTGACCAGAAGCCTCGCGACGAGGAACCACGCCGCGACGAAAATGAACGGGCCGAACATCACCATATACTGGGCCAGCCGCGTGGGGGCGAGCAGATAGGGGAGGACTCCACCGGCCTGAGAGCTGAAACTGATGTAGAAAGGCAGGTAGAGGAGTACCCCCGCCACGGCGAGGCTCACGCCCAGCACCACCATCCGCTCAAGCAGCCGACTCAGCGGCTCGTCCGTCGCCGCGTACCGGCCGACGCCGTACGCCAGCACGACGACGCCCAGGTAGATGGGGAAGTCCCACGTGTTCAGGAAGCCGATGGCCCCCAGTCCGATGGCGTAGGTGACGAAGAGGCTCCACTCCCCATTCAGACAGGTCGCAGCCGGGTTCCACCAGGGGGGCGGGTCGCTCCCGCCGTCACCTATCGCCCATTGTCGACGGAGCAGGTTGAGCGCGAGGGCCAGGGCCAGGAGCACAAAGGGGAGCGCCAGGACGTGCGGGTGATTGTCGCCAAGCAAAAAGCTGAAGAAGGGGAACTCGTCGATCGGGTTGAGCGGCATAGGCTCGCCGATCAGGTTCCGGTCGCGCAGCACGCGGGACGCCCGCCACCACCACCATCCGTGACCGGGATACCACGACCCCGTCACCCGTCCGACCTCGATCAGATCCGGGATGTCGATCCAGCGCCAGAACGCGTCGGGCAGAAACCCCCTCGCGTACAGGGCCTCCAGGAGTCCCTCCAGATTTCCCATCACGGCGACGAAGAGGGGGCCCAGGAGGCCGTACCAGACCGCCTGCCGGTCGCCCGACGAATCGTTCGTGTCACCCCTCACGAGATCATAGGCGACGCCGAAGGCTCCAGTCACGGTCAGCGCAAACGTCAGCGCGTCGTAGAGCTCGAAACCGATGCCCGACACGACGCCCGATAGCCGCGTCAAGAGCGCCATCATCACGTAGCCGAAGTAGTAGTAGCTGATGGCGAAGCCGGAGAGCCAGGGGTCGTGCGGGGGGAACTGTGGGCTCTCCAGAGTCGCGTTGAGGAAAGCGATCTCCATGAACTTCTCGCCACCGCTGCTCATGATCTTGTCCGGTGCGTACGCCCGCACCGTGGCCCAGGCGGCAAAACTGAGCGCAAAGAGCAGTTCGACCGTCAGGACCAGACGCCAACGCTTCCTCAGGAACGCCAGGAGGGGCTGATCGTGCGCCTTCGTCCCTCGGGAGCCGAACCAGAGCGAGATCCCGCCCGTCGCCGCAATGGCGATCATGATGCCACCCGTGGTGTTCTTCAGATATCCGAGGGAGGCCCCGATCCACAGCACGTAGCTCGTCAGGAGGAGCCCCAGCGGCTTTGCGAAAGCGTAGCCACGCCCCGGCAGCCACCTGAACAGACGGTACGCGCAGGGCAGTGCAGCCAGACCAAGGATCTGGACCAGCAACCACCAGACGAAGACCTCTCGCAAGATCGTTCTCCCTTCTGTCGAATCGACTCTGCGTCGCGGCATTGTACCACGCCCGCGGGCCTTTGTCACCCGACTAAGGCGTGTCTCCGCGGCGGCATCGACGCAGTCCTCATGGTCTGTCTGACGCCACGGCCGCAAATCTTGCCCGTTGGATCAGGTGGGCTATACTTGTGCTGGATTTGGAGGATGTCCGCGGACGCTTGTGGCATAACGGCCGCCCAGTCGCGCGACACCGGTCGCATTGCCGTCGCCCATGACGGCGCCACTCAGCTGATCAGAAACGAGGGAGACGCTGCATGAAGACGACCTTTGACGCGATCATCGTCGGTGCCGGTCCGGCCGGCGTGTTTGCCGCTCTGGAGCTGAGCGAACGGTCGGACCTGGAGATCGCGATCCTGGACAAGGGCCCCGATATTGAGTCCCGTCGCTGTCCGGCCCGCGAGCCCGGCGGCAGGTGCGTGCACTGTGATCCCTGCGCGATCCTGACCGGTTGGGGTGGAGCCGGGGCTTTCTCTGACGGCAAGTTGACCCTCTCTCCCGCCGTCGGGGGGCGTTTGACCGAAATCCTCGGGAGCGAGGAGGCCAGTCGGCTGATCCATCGGGTCGACGAGACCTACGTCAGCTTTGGGGCACCCACGCCGGTCTACGGCACGCGCAGCGACCAGGTCGAGGCGCTGGAGAAGCGGGCGGCGATGGCGGGTCTCCGTTTCATACCGGTTCCCATCCGCCACATGGGGACGGAGCGGTGCGGCGAGATTATGCACCGGATGCACGACGAGCTGGTCGAGCGCGGGGTCACGGTGCGCACGCGGACGCCGGTGGCGCGTATCCTGAGCGACGAGGGTCGCGTCGTCGGCGTGGAGACGGAGGACGGGATCCAAATGGGGGCCGAGGCGGTGATCGTGGCCCCCGGTAGGGAGGGCGCGGCTTGGCTCAAGTCTGTCGCCGACGAACTCGGCCTGACGCTGGACCGGAATCCGGTGGACGTCGGCGTGCGGGTGGAGCTCCCGGCCGTCGTGTTGGAGCCGATCACCGAGCTGGTCTATGAGTCAAAATTCATCTACTACTCGAAGGCCTTCGACGACCGCGCGCGGACGTTCTGCATGTGCCCCTACGGCGAGGTGAGCACCGAGTACGCGGGTGACCTGATGACGGTCAATGGGCACTCGTTCGCCGAATCGCGCACGGCAAACACCAACTTCGCCATCCTCGTGAGCAAGACGTTCACCGAGCCTTTCGACGACCCCATCGCCTACGGCAAGAGCATCGCGCGCCTGGCCAACCTGCTGGGCGACGGGGTCATCGTCCAGCGCCTGGGCGATTTGGAGGGGGGACGGCGCTCGACGCCGAAGCGTCTGGCGCGGTCGGTGGTCACCCCGACCCTGCCGAGCGCCACGCCGGGGGATCTCAACCTGGTCCTTCCCTACCGCTACGTGGTGACCATCCTGGAGATGCTGCACGCCCTCGACGACCTGGCGCCCGGCGTCGCCTCCCGTCACACCTTGCTCTACGGGGTGGAGGTGAAGTTCTACTCCTGCCGTCTGAAGCTGACGTCCGAGATGGAGACGGAGGTGGAGAACCTCTTCGCCTGTGGGGACGGCGCCGGCGTGACCCGCGGCCTGGTGCAGGCCTCTGCCTCTGGCTTGCTGGCGGGACGGGCCATCCTGCGGCGGTTGGGGCGCTAGGGACGGCTCGAACTCAAGGCCCACACAACTGTCATCTCGACATCGGCGCCGT
>CAYMHT010000092.1:0-10531 GCA_964390305.1 uncultured Anaerolineales bacterium | reverse complement strand
GTAGCTCTGACGGCTGGCTCCCTCTCGTGCAATTTCGACTGTCCGTGGTGCCAAAATTGGAGGATCAGCAAGGAGGTTCCCCCTAAGGCAATACCACAGTCGACACAAAGCTCGTCTGGTTGTGACCACCTAGCCTGCCCCTGGTGCCAGAACTGGCACATCTCGAAGAGCCCTCCATCGGATGGTCGGTTCATCGCGCCTGAGGATTTCGTGGCCCGAGCCCAGGACCGAGGCTGCCAGGGGACATCGATCAGCTTCAACGAGCCGACCCTCAGCCTGGAGTGGTCCCTCGACGTCTTCCCCCTGGCCCGCGAGGCGGGTCTCTATAACACGTTCGTCACCAACGGCTATATGACCGAGGAGGCCCTCCAGCTGTTGATGGAGGCCGGACTCGACGCCATGAACGTGGACATCAAGGGGGATAGCGCGGCGGTGCGACGCCACTGCAAAGCCGACGTGGAGATCGTCTGGCGCAACTGCCGCCTGGCCAGCCACGGCGGCGTCTGGATCGAGATCACCACGCTGGTCATCCCCGGGGTCAACGATTCCGAAGAGACGCTCCGGGCCATCGCGGAGAGGATCGTGCGCGAGTTGGGGCCCGACACGCCGTGGCATCTCTCCCGCTACTTCCCGGCCTACCGCTTCGACGCGAGCGCCACGCCCATTCCCACTCTGGAGCGGGCACGGGAGATCGCCCTGGAGGCCGGGCTGCGGTACGTCTATCTGGGCAACGTCCCCCATCACGCCGGCAACGACACGATTTGCCCAGAATGTGGTACAATACTGATGAGGCGCCGCGGCTCCGGTCTATCAGACCGGAATCTCGGGCCAGAGGGAAGGTGTCCCCGGTGTGGGAGGAGGATCCCGGGGCGCCTATGGGACTCTTACGAGCATCACACGGGAATCTAACGCGGTCTTGCTAGAGTGACGGAGAAGCAACGCGGCGCCCGGACCTAGTTAGCTTCAGGTTGACGATTTGAGCGAGATGACCTCTGTTCTCACAGCAGGCAGGAGGAAGAAATGGCTTTGATGTGGGATCCAATGTATTGGGTTTTCGCCGCACCGGCCCTGATACTGGCCCTGGTTGCACAATGGTGGGTGCGACACGCGTACCAGAAGTATCTGGACGTTCGCAACAGCGCCGGTATCACCGGTCTCGACGCCGCCAGGCACATGATGCGCCGGGTGGGGCTTGGTCTCAAGGTGGAGATGGCACAGGGCACCCTCTCCGATCACTATGATCCGCGCAGCAACGTGCTGCGACTCTCCCAGGAGGTCGCCAATCGGCCCTCGGTGGCCTCGGTGGCTATCGTCGCCCACGAGCTCGGCCACGCGGAGCAGGACGCCCAGGCCTACACGCCGATGCGCATCCGCTCCGGCTTGGTGCCCGTGGTCAACTTCACGTCCTGGCTGGGGCCGATCCTTTTCATCGCCGGTCTTTGGCTGAGCATCTACCCCATCGCCTGGCTGGGTGTGCTCGCCTTCGGCGCCGCCGCGCTGTTCGCGCTGGTGACGCTGCCGGTGGAGATCGACGCCAGTCGCCGCGGGCTGCGCCTGCTGGAGCAGAGCGCGATCCTGACCAGCCAGGCGGAGAAGAAGCAGGCGAAACGCGTCCTGAGTGCGGCGGCGTTGACGTACGTCGCGGCGGTCGCCCAGGCGATCTCGACCCTGCTGTATTACGTGTTCCTGCTGAGCGGCGGGCGGCGGCGGGACTAAGGCCCACAACCGCTCAGGGGATTGTCAAATCCCCCGTTCTTCGCCTGGATCTGATGATCGGCGCTTCCGCGCGCCAGGCGGAGCGGACGCGGGGGAAGGCCGTTCCCGTTCGTCTCCCAGGCCCCCGGAGGTCAACACGATGGTAGAGTCACGACGCACGTTGCCCGAGGCCCGCACCGACGGCCCCGTGTCGGTTGAGGCCGCCATCGCACGCCGTCGGTCGGTGCGGCGTTTCGAGCCCACCGAGCTGACCCGGGACGAGATCGGCCAGCTCCTGTGGTCGGCCCAAGGCATCACCGGCGATCAAGCCAGTGAACGCGCCGCGCCGTCAGCCGGCGCGTGCCATCCGCTCCGCTTCTATGCCTGCCGGAGCGATGGAGTCTGGCGCTACCACCCGCAGGGCCATCATCTGACACACCACCTGGAGCAGGACGTGCGCCAGGAGCTGGCAGAGGCCGCGTTGCGGCAGGCGTTCATCGGTCAGGCCCCGTGCGTCTTCGTCGTCAGTGCCATCTTCGAGCGTACGACGGAGCGCTACCAGAGCCGCGGCAGGCTGCGCTATGTCCCGATGGACGCCGGTCACGCAGTCGAGAACCTGCTCCTGCAGGCAGTCGCGCTGGAGCTGGGCGCTGTCCCTGTGGGTGCGTTCGACGACGATGCGGTGAAGGGGGTACTCGCCCTGCCGGGGGCGGAGGTGCCGCTGTACATCGTCCCGGTGGGCCACGTCGGATAGGCCGCCAGGAACCCTTCCGGACCCCCTCTCAAGGGGCAGTAGGTCACTCCGGCTGGTCGAAGGATCATGGAGCAGAAGATCATCGAGGATCGCTACCAGGTCTTCCCGCGCACGCTCTGCTTCATCACGGAGGGCAAGGACGTGCTCCTGCTCCGCGGCGCGCCGGATAAGCAGATCTGGCCTGAGCAATACAACGGCGTCGGTGGGCACGTCAAGCCGGGCGAGGACGTGCGTACCGCCGCCCTGCGGGAGATCCGCGAGGAGACCGGACTGGCGGTGCGGGATCTGCGCCTGCGCGGGGTGATCAACATCCCCGTCGAGAAGGGCGAGAGAGGGATCCTGCTGTTCGTGTTCACCGCCCGGGCCCAGGGTCGAGACGTCCGCCCGTCGGAGGAAGGCACGCCCGAGTGGGTACCGCTCGAGGAGATCGAGAGCCTCGATCTGGTCGAGGATCTACCCACGCTGCTGCCGCGCGTGCTGTCGATGGGGCCCCACGACCCGCCCTTCTTCGCCCTCTACACCACCGACGAGAGCGACCGGCTGGTCGTAACCTACGGTCCCACTACCTCATGAAGCGGCTGATCACCTCGGCCTCCAGGTGCATGCTCACCCGGTCGCCAACCTCCAACTCTTCGTACCGTTTCTCCCAGGCGCCACGAGAAGGACGGGGGAAGACGCCAAGCTCCGTTCCGGCATCGGTGTAGCGTCGATCGACGGCGGCCAGCCCCACAAGGAAGCCCTCCGTATCGACCGCGCACGACGTCACCTGACCGATGACGCGCCCACGCGTGTCAGCGACCGCGTCGCCCTGCTTGGGCACGCGAACCCCCCGCTCCTCGACCCGGAAGCGCACCACCTCCATGCGGCGCTCCTCCGCACGGTCTATGGCGGCTCGCCGCCCGACGAAGAAGGGCTTGTGCAGCTTGACGAAGCCCTCGAAGCCCGCCTCGGCGGGGCGCAGGTCCAACGGCCCGGCCAGCTCGTGGCCGTACAGGGGCAGTCCGGCCTCGATGCGCAGGCTGTCCCGAGCGCCCAGCCCCACAGGCCGGAGTCCGAAAGGCGCGCCTACCTCCAGCAATTGCGTCCACAGGGTCGCCAGGACGTCGGGATGGACGAAGATCTCGAACGCCATCGACTCCCCGGTGTAGCCGGTGCGGGCGATGAACACATCGTAGACGCCACCGGGGGCCCGATTGGAGGGAATATGGGCCTCCACCACCTCCGTCCGCTTCAGCGTAAGCAGGCGCCGCCGCAGCTCAGCGGTGGCGCCGGAAGCCGGAGCGGCATCGATGAGGGCAAACAGCACGTCACGAGAGCGTGGGCCCTGAAGGGCCATGTCGACCAACCACGCGTAGCTCTCGTCGGGGTCGTGCAGGTTCCGCAAATCGGCCTGGAAGCTGGCCCGGGTCCACGGCCGCGCCCGGTCAATCTGGACCTCGCGGTTGTTCACGGCCTGCAACCAGGCCCAGTCCTTCTCCGTATTCGCGGCGTTCACCACCATCATGTATCGTGCCGGGCTCAGCCGGTAGACGATCGAGTCATCGATCACGTGCCCGTCGGGGTCCAGGAGATACGTATACTGCGATTCGCCAGGCTCTGCCTCTCCAGGCCCGAAATCGATCGGTCGCAGGGCAGTCGCGTCGTTGCTGGTCACCAGGTTGAGGAAATAGGCCGCGTGGGGACCGCGCACGTCGAGGACGCCCATGTGAGACGTATCGAACAGCCCCGCAGCACCGCGCACGGCACGGTGCTCGTCGCCGATCGACGTGTACCAGAGGGGCATCTCCCAGCCGGCGAAGGGCGCCATCTTCGCGCCGTGATCGACGTGCCAATCATATAGCGCGGTGCGCTGCAACGTATCCGGGGCCTCGTGTTCCCCGAAGGGTGACCAATCGAACGTCGGCAGCGGCTCTCCGCTCCGCTCGTCGTACCGCTCGGCGGATAGACCGATGAAATAGGGCTTATGTGAGAGCGGCGGCGGGAAGCCGTCCTCATCGAACTCCAGTCCCTCTTCGGAGACAGTGTGGTCAGCCGCTCCCAAATCCCGCACCACCACCGGCCCAGGGAGTTTGGCCTTGACATCCTCGTCGTCGAAGAGAACGTAGCCATCCGACAGATGTCGCAGCCAGGCGATGACCCGCTGGGCCCGGTCCGCCGGCACGATCAGCCGGTACCGATTATGGCCAAACCCGGGGCGGTGAACGTACGCCAGGCTGATCAGCTCGCCCTTCCGGTCGAGAAGGGGGGCATGGCGCCACTCTCCCTCCGCCAGGTCATCGATGTCACTCGGCGTGATCTTCTCGACGAAGGAGGCGGCCACGTTGCCCTCGACCTCGACCTGGTCGTACTGCTCCTCCCGCTCACGCAGCTGCGGCACCAGGCAGTGGTGGGGATATCCGCTGCAGGGCACCTCGAAATCGATGCCCGCCTCACGTGCCAGATCGGCCACCTCCAGCCGGAGCTCCTCCAGGACGTCGAAGTCGATCTTACCGCGGTAGGCGGGGCCCCCGACGTACTGGTAGACGAAGGGCTCGATGGCACCCATGGCCCGGGCGATGATGGAGGCGATCTGCTCCATCTCCGCCTCACGGAGTCCCCGCTGGGTCACCCATGGCGTTCCCAGCCGAATGCCGCTGGGAGGGTCCCCAAGTTGATCGCCGGGAATGCTGTTCTTATTCACCACCAGCCCGATCAAGTCGAGAATGGTCGCCATCGTGCCGCCCATGAGTGGCGTCCCGTCACGCCCCTCAACCGTCGTGCAGTCCAGAAGGAGTAGATGGGTATCCGTGCCGCCACAGGGGACACGGAGACCGCGCTCGGTCAGGGCGCCGGCCAGCGCCTTGGCGTTGGCCACGATCTGATGCTGCAGGGACCGAAACTCCTCTGTCCTGGCCAGGCGAAAAGCGACCGCCATCGCGGCGAACTTGTTCACGTGCGGCCCGCCCTGGATCCCGGGGAAGACGGCGCGGTCGATCCTCCGCGCCAGGTCTGGACCCGTGGTCAGTATACACGCCCCGCGCGGCCCGCACAGCGTCTTGTGGGTGGTGAAGGTGACCACGTCCGCGTACGGCAAAGGCGTAGGATACGCCCCCGCGATGACCATCCCCGCCACGTGCGCGATGTCGGCCAGGAGATAGGCGCCGACCCGATCCGCGATCTGCCGGAACTTGACCCAGTTTGGCTGTCGCGGATAGGACGTGTAGCCAGCGATGATCATCTTGGGGCGGTGTTCCAGGGCCAGCTCCTCAATCTCATCGTAGTCGAGCAACTCCGTGCGCTCATTGACGCGGTACGTCACCACGTCGTAGAGCCGACCCGAGATGTTGATGCGGCTCCCGTGCGTCAGGTGCCCTCCGTGCGCCAGGGACAGGCCCATGATAGTGTCACCGGGCTTGAGGAGCGCCTGCTGGACCGCCAGGTTGGCCGGCGCGCCGGAGAGAGGCTGAACATTGACGTAGATCTGATCCGCCGATATGGCACTCGTCGCGAACGCGTCGGCGCAGCGCCGTCGGGCCAGCGATTCGATCACGTCGACGTATTCGACGCCGCGGTAGTAGCGCCGGTCCCCGTAGCGACGGTAGTAGGCCAGATGATGCTCGTAGTCGAGGATTTCCTCCTCGTTCAGCCAGCGGGTCTCGGGGTTGGGGTAGCCCTCGGCGTAGATGTTCATCAGCACCGAACCGAGCGCCTCGCGGACCGCCCCCGGCGAGCTGCTCTCCGAGGGAATCATGATCAGCTTGCGGGCCTGGCGTTCCTTCTCCAGGTCGATCAGGTGAGTGACGGCGGGGTCGAGCCGAGGCAAGTCTTCCGTAAACAGAAAATCATCACGGGATGCCATGCGCACCTCCCAGGGAAGCGGTCATCGAGAGCGCACGCATTGTACTCACGCCCATCACCGGTGTCAAGAGCATTGACTTTTGCCCACGGATACTGTAGAATTAGGACAAACCAAATGACCGCCCTGGGGTGCAGGGGAGAGACCGCTCCCACGCGGACACCGAAGGGGCAAGTGGCTGCGACCGGCTGATCGTGGCGACGAAACTCTCAGGTCACAGGACCCTGTACCACGGCACTCTGGAAAATCCTGCGGGCGTGCAAGGGCTGCCAAGGTCGGGCGAAGGCATTGACGGCCCAGACCACCCTTAGCCACGCTGACCAGGATACCGAAGGGGCAACCCCAGTATTCACTCGGGAGGAATCTCTCAGGTGGGAGACAGAGGACGCACAGCCAGACAGGCTTGTGCGTCTTTTTTTCGGTAGATTGGACATCCTGGTGGGCTGGGGCGAATCTGATTTTTCGGGAGCCGTGAGCGGTTAACGCGGTCTTTCGCCCCCTGAGGCCAGACGACGCCGATCTGCCAGTTCGCTATCTCACGTCACTCAATCACTTAACAGGAGGTAACGATGTACAGAAAGCTCTTCACACCAGGGCCGACCCACGTGCGGGAAAGAATCCTGGACGCACAGACCGAACCGATCATCCATCACCGCTCCAAGGAGTACTCTCAGCTGCAAAGGGAGGTGACGGCGAAGCTCCAGGAGCTCCTCTACACCGACCAGCGCGTCTACCTGTTCACCTCCTCCTCCACCGGTGTGATGGAGGGATCGGTGCGCCAGGCCACAAATAAGAAGATCCTTAACACAGTGAACGGCGCCTTCTCACAGCGATGGCACGAGATCTGCGCCGCCAACGGCGTGCCCTCGGAGACCGTGGAAGTGGAATGGGGCCAGGCGATCACCCCGGAAATCGTGGACGAGGCGCTGGCGGGCGGCGATTACGACGCGATCACCGTCGTCTTCAACGAGACGTCCACAGGCTTGCTCAACCCCGTCGACGAGATCGCCCAGCTCGTCCACGAGAAGTATCCCGACGTCCTGATCCTGGTAGACGCGGTGAGCGGTATGGCGGGCGCCAAGATCGAGTTCGACGCGTGGGGCCTGGACGTCTGCCTGGCCGGCGTGCAGAAGTGCTTCGCTCTGCCCCCTGGGCTGACGATCTGCGCGGTGAGCGATCGCGCCAGGGAACGTGCGCTGCAGGTGCCGGACAGTGGGTACTACTTCACGTACGAGCAGATGGACAAGAAGTACGACAAGCACCAGACGCGGGCCACGCCGTGCGTCAGCCTGATCGAGGCGCTG
This sequence comes from uncultured Anaerolineales bacterium, assembly GCA_964390305.1. GTDB lineage: Bacteria > Chloroflexota > Anaerolineae > B4-G1 > B4-G1 > SKLM01. Next base: position 2,943 of record CAYMHT010000092.1, on the reverse strand, counting down.
AACGTCCAGCTGGACGATTTCCTTTCACTGGGGCTTGAGAATCTCTGGTTGCGCCATCAGGAGATGGCCGAGCACGTTCAGAACTGGGCACGCGAGTACTTCGGTCTGTTCTCCGACGAGCGCTACCTTTCGCCCACCGTCACGAACGTGAAGAACACGCGGGGCATCAGCGTCGTCGACCTGAACAATGCTCTGGCAAGACGGGGTGCACAGATATCGAACGGCTACGGTCCTCTGAAGGAGCAGTGCTTCCGCATCGCGCACATGGGCGACCTGACGCTCAATGACATGAAGTGGCTGACAGCGCAGATTGAGGACATCCTCGACCTCTAGCCTCCGCGAGGCGGGGGACCCGAGGGCCGGATGGAGAACACAGCGTATACACGGACACGCCGGTCCAGACGCAGGCCGCTGCACAGACACAAGGAGATACTAGAATGAAACTACTCATTTGCGACCCCGTGGATCCTGACGCGATCGCAGCCATGCGAGACGCGGGCATTGACGTCGACGTGAACGACGACGTCACGCAGGAGGAGCTGGAAGAGATCATCCCCGAGTACGACGTGATCGTCGTCCGAAGCCGCACAAAGGTCCGCGAGCCGCTGATCGATAAGGCGACCAACCTGAAGGCGATTATCCGGCCCGGCGTGGGGCTGGACAACATCGACGTCGAGTACGCTGAATCGAAGGGCATCGAGGTGCGCAACACCCCGGCTGCGTCCTCCAACGCCGTGGCTGAGCTCACCATTGGGTACCTCTTCGCGCTGGCCCGCCCCATCGTCCAGGCCACAGCCTCGATGAAACAGGGGAAATGGGAGAAGAAGCAACTCCAGGGAAAAGAGCTGGCCGGTAAGACACTCGGGTTGATCGGCTTCGGCCGCATCGGCAGCCTGGTGGGGCAGAAGGCCGACGCCCTGGGCATGGAGGTGCTGTTCCACCGCCGCACCCAGGTGGACGTCGATTTCGCCAGCCAGGTTCCGCTGGACGAGCTGCTCGAACGCTCGGACTACGTCTCTCTCCACCTGCCCCACACGCCGGCGACGCACTACATCATTGACGACGAAGCGTTCGCCAAGATGAAGGACGGCGTCAAGATCGTCAACTGCGCACGGGGCGGAACGGTAGATGAGGACGCGCTTTACGACGCCATCCAGAGCGGGAAGGTAGCCGGCGCAGCGCTGGACGTCTACGAGGACGAGGCGGAGGAGCGGGGCCAGAAGCTCATGCAACTGCCAGAGGTCATCGGCTCGCCCCACATCGGCGCGCAAACAGCAGAAGCCAAGGCGCGCCTGGGCGACGAGGCAGTCCGCATTGCCATCGAGATCGCGGATCGCCTGTAGAGGGGCGGATGGGAGAGGGCCTCTCGCGGCCCTCTCACGTCCTCCAGACGCGCCGTACTGGGCAGGGCCGAGAACCTGAACGAGAGGAGGCTGTATGGCGACGATCAAGTCGTTCCGAGGCACACGGTACAACCCTGAGAAGATCGATGACCTCTCTTCGGTCATCAGCCAGCCGTACGACCGCGTGCGGCACGGGCTCCAGGACAAGTACTACGAACAGAGCCCCTACAACGTCGTCCGCATCATCAAGGGGAAAGAGACACCAGGGGACGACGGACAGAACAACGTCTACACCCGCGCCAGGGAGTACTACGAGTCCTGGCTGGAAAAGGGCGTGTTGATGCGCGAGGAGGTGCCCGCGCTCTACGTGCTCCGGCAGAGCTTCACGTTGCCTGACGGAACGGAGAAGACGCGTCAGGGGCTGATCGCGGCCCTGGAGCTGGTCCCCTTCGATGAGGGCACGGTCTTGCCCCACGAGCGGACCCACTCCGGCCCAAAGGTTGACCGGCTCAATCTGATGCGAGCTACGGAGGTCAACTTCGGCCACATCTTTATGCTGTATCCCGGAGACAGGATCAACCAGCTTCTCAACGAAGCCCTGGAGAGCGCCTTGGGCTTCGAGGCCCAGGAGTTGTTCGAGAAGGACGTGCGGCAGCAGTTCTGGCCGGTGACCGACGCGGAGACCATCGAGGCCGTGCAGGAGGAGATGGCGCCGAAGCGCAACCTGATCATCGCCGACGGTCATCACCGGTATGAGACGGCCCTGAACTACCGCGACGAGATGCGACAGAAGCATCCTGACGCCCCGCCGAACGCCGCCTTCAACTACCGCATGGTCACGTTCGTGAGCATGCAGGATCCCGGCCTGGTCATTCTGCCCACGCATCGTCTGATCCACTCCTATGGCGAGATGGGTGGAAGCGAAATCCTGGAACGGGCGAAGGAGACCTTCCGCATCATCCCCGTTGATGGGCGGGAGAGCTTGCAGGAAGCGATGGACGGAGCCACGCCCGAGCATCCCCGCTTCGGCTTCTACGATGGCACCTACACCGTTCTGGAGCTCAGGGACCCCGGGGTGATGGATCGACTCCTGCCGGGCCGTGACCCTGCCTGGCGGATGCTCGACGTGACCGTGCTCCACGAGCTCCTCATCCAGCGGGTGATGGGCATCAGCGAGGAAGCGGTGGAACGGAAGGAGAATATCGAGTACTTGCGCGACCCACAGATGGGCTACGACGCCGTCGACGAGGGAGAGGCAGAGTTCCTCTTCGTCATGAATCCGACGCGCATGGAGCAGGTGCGCGCCTGCACCGCTGCCGGAGAGAAGATGCCTCAGAAGTCGACGGACTTCTATCCAAAGGTGATCAGCGGGCTGGTGATGATGCCCATCGGGCCCGACGAGCGGCTCTGACGCCGGTGGGGAGGCCCCCCTCACCTAGCCTCTCCCCCCAGGGGGAGAGGGATGTGAGCCATCAAGTGGTCAAGCCCCGGCTTATCCCCGGGGGAGCCCCCCTCACCCAGCCTCTCCCCCACGGGGAGAGGGATGTGAGCCATCAAGTGGTCCAGCCCCGGCTTATCGCCGGGGGAGCCCCCCGCACCT
>CAYMHT010000091.1:0-10751 GCA_964390305.1 uncultured Anaerolineales bacterium | reverse complement strand
CAACGGGTTGCAGCTCGGACGAGCGCCCCTGCAAAGGAGGTGGGGACGGCGGTTGAGGGGATCTGGGGGCAGCTTGCTCCTGGCTCACCGGCTTCCCGCAGCGCTCACACAAGGGGCTTTCGGGCGCGAGGGGGTGGTCGCAGTGTTCGCAGTGCTGTCTCTTTGCACTCATATGGTGTTCCTCCTGAGTTGACGGTGGTAGCTAGCGCTGTTCAGTACTTTGATCACCTGAGCGCGGCCCAGCGGCCTCCGAGGCCCTGTCCCTGCGAGTGAGACACCGGCGCCACCGGCTCGCCCCCCAGCCAGGGCAAGGCGCGGCCCTGTGAGCAATTATCCTGTCACGGGTGCGGGGGCTCCACATTGGACAGGCCGGGTATTAGGAGCGTGATCATGTAGACGTCCCCCTGGTCTTCAACCAAAGAGTTGGCGGGCTGCGCGTTCACCCATCCTACCCCTCAATGCGCGCGGTCACCGATGATAAGGACACTCCTTTCTCGCAATCACGGGTCAAGGAACAACTATCCCATCAGCCACATCACGGATCAGGAGAAAGAGGGTTCGTTCCCTGCGGCATATCGCGTTCACCACTATAGATCATCCGCAGCTGTTGGCCCCGATCGAATTCTGCCTGCCACAAGACCTTCTCGGAGTCCCCATATCTGGTATAGATCCCGTGGTAGAGAACCAACAGATCCCCGGAAGAGATTGATGGATAGCAGTGAGAGGGTACCGCCTTCTTGTACGCCGCCCGGTCATCGGGATTCCCAACGGTTTGAAGCAAGATGTCGGACGTGAAGCGGTCGATCTCCTCCGGAGTCAACGGTGCTCCCTTCGCCGCCTCCGTGACAGATACCATCTGGTCTTGCCCCATCAACACGAATCCGTACTCCCGGAGCTTCCCGCTGGCGCCCATAACGGTGGCGTGAAAGACAACGCCCTCGCAGTGCAATTCCATTTCCACATCGGCGTACTGTACAAGGGGAGAATCGGGATCATCATCGTCAATTCGCCATATGGGCGTCTCGTGCGCGCCGGTGAAGTCCAGCTCGAAGGACATGACGTCACTTCCGTGCACGAGCAGACGGCCTTCAAGGTGGGTTCGCAACTCGCCTCCCGGGGCTTCTTGCTGATCGCCGTCGTAGGTAGTAGGCAGGTCGTAGCCGGATAGCCAGCCGGCCCCGAACTCCTCAATCCCCCTCTGGCGCAGCACGGCAGCCACATACACCCACTCCCCATCCTCGTTCTTGAGCTGGCCCGTTGGCTGCGTCAGTTTGTGGACTGTGCGGCTGCCGTCAGGAGCCTCAAGACGGAGCACGAGACCATATTCTTCAAAGCCAGGGGCGGGACCGAGTCTATACTCCGTCTGAATCCGTTTTAGTTCCGCTGCTGGGATGGCGATGCGGATCGCCTGGGCATGCGGATTGGTTCGGACCACCACACGAAACTCGGGCCACAGGTCTTTCTTGTAAGGAACAGTGTGCAGGTTGTAGAGGCCCAGGCCAGACCAAGGCACCAGGGTCCGCAGTTCTCCTGAGGTCGGGCGGCGCTCCGTCCTGTAGAAACGTACCGAGTCTTCCGTAGATGAACCCGTCAGAAAGAGCTCGTGCAGGTCAGGTTGGGCAAGGAAAGTCCGGTTGGCGAACGGAAGCTGCCACGCTGCCAGCTGCGTCACCATCGCCGGATAGGCCCCCGCCGGGTGCCCCCATGGATCACCCCGAATGACCGCATATGTCTGGATTGGGGGGATGACCGAGGAGGTGAACCAGGGACATCTGCCCTGCAGGCAATAGCCTCTAGTGCCCTCGTTCATCTGCCGCACGTCCTTCAGCATATACCAGTCGGTGTGCGTCACTGCGTATAGCAGCCCCACTGAATACGCCGCCTGGACGTAGCTTACCTTAGTTGAGGCAGGAACTCGGTAGCCAGGCTCAAAGGCCAAACGTACCACATCTCGGTTCACACTGAGCGTCAAGTCGTACGCGCTGAGCACTGCCGAACCGTACTGATACTGCGCGTACGTGTTCCCGTCGGACGATTCATAGTACGACTGCATGAAGTTCAACGCTTCGTCTGCAATGGCGAAGAGCACCGGAACCGTTGCCCCGCCGGGTATCACCCCAGCCGCAGCCAGGCCCGCAGGTAGCCAACGGACAGCAGTCTCCGTGCGCCAATCCTTCAGCCAGTCGATCCACGATGTGTCCTCGATCGCGGATTGCGAGTAGAGACGCAGGTACTGCCGGACCTCTGGTCGGCCTATACTCCCGCGTGAGATGTTCTCGATGTCTTCCTCAATCTGCTCATTGCGCATCTCCCGGCTGTCGCCCACCGGGACGTCAGCGAAGTGTAGGTCGCCGTAGGGCTGAACGACGCGCAAATCGAGACCGTTCAAGCTTCCACTCCGCAAGAGGTACCGGGTGGCCTCGACCCCCCAGGGCGCGTAGGAGTACAAGGCCGACTCCATCGCTTGCTCCGTCGTCTGACTGCTGTCAAAGAGGCGTTCCCGCACGTCGATTCCAGACTCGCGACTCCATCGGTCGCGATTGAGGACCCATTCGTTGCGGAGCTCAGCCAGTCGGTTGACGCCGATCACGTAGAGCTGGAAGCCAGTTACCTCGAGGCCGGGCAGCGTTGTACCAAAGGCCGCAGCGGTGACGTCGGCCGCCGGCGTATAGCTCGTCGCCAGCCGTACGGCACCCAGGAGCATGAACGTCTCCTCGAGGTCGTCTTCCACATCATTCCATTCCCGCTCCTGCGCGAGAGGCCGGACAGCGCTGGTTCTGCCACCGGTCAGTGAAGCCATCGTCAGACTCGGAAGTGCCCGATCGCTGGCTTGCTGCCATCCGCCGGTGGCCAGCCAGTCCCGCGTCTCCTGTGCCCAAGCCTCACGCTCGGTCAGGTATAGAGCCTCCAGGCGCACCACATCGTTCATCTCCGGTGGCTCAGAATCCGCCTTGGGCACAACGACTGCAAAACGCCAGGGTGTGGGGACGCCCGAGACGTTCAGTCGCCGCGCCGCGCCGCCGCCTTCCAAGGAGGCAGCAATGGAAGACACAGGGACCCAGGCCCCGATGGGAGTCAACATCACGACTGCCTCACCAGGCTGCCCACTCGCGGGTAAGTCCAAGCTCACTGGCTCGTCGAAAGGAATACCCCTCTGCGAGGTCATTTGCCAGACCGGACCTATGCGCTCTGAGTGAGCATTCTCCCACGGGATATCAAGGTCACTCAGCTTCACGCTGTCGCCGCTTTCGGGATAGAGCGCTGGCCCTGCAGGGATCTGACCCGTGGCCCCGGAGGGATGCTCGAGACGCAAAGCGGAAGCTTGGGGCAGGGTCTCAGGACGCGGATCCGGTTCCCCTGTCAGCCTTCGGTCGACTGGGGGCTCTGGGATAGAGAAACCCAACCATACGATGGCGAGACCCCCACCAAGGACACACATGCCTATTACGGCAAGCATGCCGTAGAGTAAGAACCCTTTGGCTCTATCTGGGCGCACTGCGGTAGATGGCGGGGCAGCGCCAGTCGACAGCGAGATCACCCGCTGCCCACATTGCCGACAGAAAGCCACGCCAGGATTCAGCGAGGTGCCGCAGTGGCGGCAGAAACGCGGGTGTCTCTTCTGATTCATTATAGCTCCCCCTTCGAACCCGTCATTGAGGGCCGTCCCTTGCTGCTCAAAGCGCGGCGGGTCGCCCCGATCCAGCTACTCCTCAAACAGAACCGGGCGGACGTGTCCGCGTAGAGACCGCCAGGATAACCACGCCAGGTAGGCCAGGCCACCATAGGCAAAGAGGAAGGCGACCTGCTCGTAGCTGTACAGATAGGCAAACTCCGAGAGCCCCGTCCATCCGATCTGCGCGGCCAGCACGGCGGCGCAGCCGATGACGACCCAGCCAAACAGCGGCACCAGCCAGACGGTCGCCAGGGCGAACACCAGGAGAACCAATGGCAAGAGCAGATCCAGCTCAAACGGGTAGGACGTCAGGGTGAACAGGGGTGTGACAGTCAGGAGCACCAGCCCCGTGCGCAACAGCGCCTTGCCCAACGGCTTCGCCCCTCTCCGAGGGACACCCGAGCTGGGGATCACGCGGGTGTTGGCGAACCTCAACACCTGGTCGCACATCTCGGCCGGGCAGATCACCATTCCAACCGCTCGCCAGCTGCTCCGCAGCACGATCATCCGCTGGCGCGCATCGTACGTCACGCTCGACACCTGATCCCAACGGATGAACTCGTTCTCCCGGGACGCTGCCAGCACCCCGGCGCCCGCCGTCTGCGGACTGCCTCCCAGAACACCCGCCGCCATCGCCAGCCGGTTGCCGGCCCTCGCCCGCTTGTCCACGCTCTCCCAGCGTGCACTCTCATCGTCAACCGTGAACCGCACCCGCATGCGGTTGCCGAACAGGATCACAGCGATCAGAAAGAGGAACATCCCCAGGCCAGCCGCCGCCAGCAGGGAGATCAGCAGCATGGTGGGAATCGCGTCAAACTCGCCCGTAGTGGCCGAGATGAAGCTCAGCAGGAGTGCCATGAACAGGCCGGAGCCTCCCGCCACCAGCGCGAGCTGCTTGAGGACCAGCGAGTTCGTCACCAGGGGAACATCCGTTTCCCACGTGAGCGCTCCTCCCTGTCCGGCAGCGGCGCTCTAGTCCGCCCCCTGACCACCACAGCACCTCTCGCAAATGCCGCTCCCTTCCTGCAAGGGTGCACTGCAGCGATCACAGATCCATAGGTCCTTACTCATAGCAGCTCTCCTTCGTCCCTCCGACGAGCCATCGGAGCAGGTCCAGACGGTTCCACGTATGCCGCCAGTTGAGCGGCGCGGCGACAATGGATACCCGCGCTGCCATCGGCTCGGTCATCGAAACGACGGATGCATCAGCATCCGGTCGGATCAGCTGGTTATCGTAGCAGAAGGTGTCCCTGGACGACGCGCGTCGGCGGTCGTGCCGACCGGTGTCAGTACGGGACCACGTGTGAAGGAGCGTGACAGTGTCCTCGTGGGCCGTCGACAGCCTACGTATACCATTGCGAAACCTCAGCCGACGCCAACGAATACTGCCTTAGAACTCTACCATGCTACCCAGGGAAGTCAAGCCCGGCGGCAGAACACGCAGAATCAAAGCTCCTAGGGAATCAAGACCTTTGACCATTCAGTGACGCGTCGCCACCCGCTGTTCTGTCTCCGCTGAAGCTGCTCTCTGGGTCGCGACACCTGCACGAAAACCTAAGAGGTCCACAACCCGTGCTCTTGACCGAACCCGAGTAGAATGTGCTTGCCCCCGCCCGTTAACGCAGTCAGGACCCGTCTACGCGCCGCGCGATGAACCCCTCGCTCTCCGGCGGCCCGATGAGCAGTTGCTGATCGCCGTCCGACAGAATCAGCACCACCGGCTCGCGCCCTTCCTCGGTCACCTGATCCGTCTCCGGATCCCAATACACCGACACAGCCACCCCGGTCCAGCGCCCGCCGCCCTGGTTCTCCAGCTCCAAGTAGAACCGCTCCAGATCCTCGATGCCCTCGATGTCGCTGAACTCGTCCAGCCAGCGCACCCGCAGCCCCCGCTCCGTCTCCCACAGGATGCGAAAGCGCTCGCCCGCGTCGCTGCCCTCCCCCTCGACCACCTCCCACTCACCCAAGAGCGCCTCCACCGCGCCTGGCACGGCGCCGCTCGCAGCATCGATTCCGGAGACAGGCTGAGCGTCGATGGCCCCGATCCTCCACGCGCCCCCCTCCTGCTGCAGGGTAAACGCCCAGGGTGTGCCTGGCTCCCCGCCCCAGTAACCCTGGGCCACGACCGTCGCCGTCGCTCCCGACACGTCCTCAGACACCATTTCGACGCCTTCGGGGCCATCCTGGATTCCGTACGTCAGGGGCACAAATGAGGGCGAGTCAAACTGGGCGGCGTAGGCGGCAGTCATGAGCGACCTGGCGCGGTCGTAATCGATCGCGGCGCCGGGCACGGTTCCCAGCGTGGCTTTCACGAACGCCTCCACCACCGTCGCCGGCGCCTCCGTGGGTTCGGCCGGTGCGGACTCGACGGGCTGCACCGTGGCGGTAGGCGCTGGGGCGTCTGTGGGCGGCACCACCGTCCTCGTGGGCGGAGCTCCGGTCGGAGGGACGGGCTCGGCTTCAAGGCCACCCCGCAAGAGCAAGACCGCGCCACCCACGACGAGCAGGCAGGTGAGGAGCGCGCCGCCTGCGATCAGACCGATGAGGAGCGCACGACGCCCCTTGGGAGCACTCGAGGGAGGCCTGGATGCTGCTTGTGCCGCGGGGGGAGGCGGCGGCGGTGGTGGCGCTGCAGAGCGCTCAAGCCGCTGAGGTTCTCGCGGGGTTTCCTGTTGGCTCACGGGTTTGCCGCACCACTCGCAGAAGCGGCTGCCCGGCGCGATGGGTTCCCCGCAGTGCGGGCAGGTCATTGTCTTGCCGTTCATAGTTTCTGTCCTGTTGTATGCGTCATCTGATGCAGATGTAAACGTTGACCAGCGTGGGAGCTCCCTATTCGCCGACCATGCACCGATAGGTGCATTGCGCGTCGTAACGATCGCACCCACAGGCATCGGCGCAGTCATAGTAGCACCCCGCTTCGTTACCATCACTCAACATGGTCCAGCCTTGTACCTGCAAGATCCAGGCCTCATCAGGATTGTAGTAGAGCGGCTCACCGTCGCTGCAGATGCACTTGGTGGGGAGCAGGCCTTGATGCGACTCGACCCGGGGGATCGGTGTCTTCGTGGGCTCGACGAGGTCATCGTACGCCTCCTCTGCCAGCAGCACCTCACCGTCGCCGTAGAGCCTCACGATCAACGGCGTCTCACCCGGTCGGAAGCGCTCATCCTCCAAGGCGGCCGTGACGGATCCCCCTACGTTCTCCAGCCCATTGGATGGCGACCCCCGTCTCGGCTGGCCCCGCACCTCCACCTCGAATTGGAGCCCATCTGTGAGCGGCTGGGGGATGTTGCTGGCCACGGCCGTGAAGGCGTGACGCTCGTCCGACGAGACCCCAACCACCTCCGCCGGCTCGATCTTCAGCTGGGCCTCCGTGACTCTCACCTCCGGGTACCAGTCGCCCAAGACCCCTGCCTTGTCGTCGTTGCGCACCGCCACCAGATAGAGAGCCTCGCCGGGGTGGAGCGTCTCGATGCCCACGGGACTCTCCTGCGTGAGGCGGTGCGCGGTGAAGGTCCGATCACCGCCGGGCGCCCACTTGATGACCCACAGCACGCGGAGAGGCGGTTCGACCCGCAGGGTCTGTGTGCGCTCCTGTTCCAGCGATAGGATCAAAGCCCGGGGGCGGATGGAACCCGTCGCTGAACGTACAGCTTCATCGACCGAGATCTCCCACACCTTCGCGCGGTGCGGTCCGGCTCCGCCCTCTACAGCCCAGTCCGTAAGGTCATCCGCCATCGCTTTCACCTTCCGATCCGCCAGTGCCCTCTCCGGCACCTTGCCCGGGTCGGTTCGGCTCAGCGGGCTGGAGGGGGAGAACAGCCACCAGAGGACGTAGTCGGCGTAGACCTGCTTGATATCCAGGCCCTTCGTGTCCAGGAAGGCGATCAAGTTGTCGTAGACGCTGGGGGAACTGTGGGCGGCAACGGCCTCGAACATCTCCTTGAAGTCGATTTCTTCCTCAGACACCAGAAACTCGATAAACCAGGCGTTGTTGTACGCCGGCCTTTCAGAGCCCTTGCGTACCGCCGATGGCGAGTGCGTCAGGGCCTTCTCCAGACGTCGGTCGTCCAGGTCGCCGCCCATATGGGGATTGGGTCGACCGTCCGGACGCGAGTGCACCAGCTTCCCCGCAGCATACTCCGCGGTGGCCTCGAACCACCAGAGGCGGGTAAGAAGCTGATACCCCGGAGCCGTCGAGCCGGGGAGGCCGAACTCTGTCATCCCGACCAGGGTGTAATAGCGATTCTGGATGCTGTGGAAGACCTCGTGGGCGATCTCCAGCGCCTGAACGCCCGAGTGATCGTAGGGGATATAGATGTTGCCCGTGAACTTGCTCCGGCTGAGACTGGAGTAGGCGATACCTTTCCAGCTCCAGCTTTCGTCATGTCGGTCGCCCGTGACGTAGACGTTGTAGTTGGTGATGACTTTCTCGACGTAGCGGCCTCCAAACTGTCCAACGGGGGGCACGAAGTCGACCTTCCTGTAGACGGCTATGATCTTCTCGAGATCGCGGAAGCCCTGCTCGTGGTAGACGCGCCGGGCTTCCTCAAGGGCGTCAGCGACGTCATCCACGTAGTCCGTGAGGGTGTCTTCGAAGTTCGGGTACTTCTTCTTGATGGACTCGAGTTCCTCTGTGTCGTACTTGATGGAGAAGTAGTCATTGTAGATGTGCCCGTCGGCCACGACGTAGTCGTAGCGCACCTTGGTGAGGTGCAGGGTGGGGATGACCAGGCGCTGGCGCTCCGTATCCACAGCCGATGGCATCTCGATCCAGTCCTCCAGCGCCTCGTCCCAGTAGCTGGCGACGAGGGAGAACTCGGGAGCCAAGGGCGACTTCACGGCTTTGGGGTCGTAGGGGAGCTCGATGATCAGAGGCTTCTCGAAGAACGCCGCGTCGCCGAGGCTGATCTCAAATGTGCCCAGCGGTTCGTAGCGCAGCGGGAGTTGGAACGCCGGACCGCCCGTGACGGCAGCCACGCTGAGCTCCTGTGGCGCATCCAGCAAGCCGCCCGGAACGATCACGGACAGCGCGTCCCCAGCCTCTACCAACTGGTAGTCGTCTGAGGGGGCAACGGTCTCCGTGTGGAGCAGCTCGCTCTCGGCGTGGTCCCAGGCTGTCGATGTCCGTTCTGATGTATCAGCGCCCTCAGGCCAGAGGGCGATCGTCACCAGGGTTCCAGCAATACACAACAGCATCACAGCGCATCCCACGCCCAGCAGAGCCCAGCGGGGCAATTGGCGCTGAGACTTCGCCCGGGAGGGCGGCTCCGCCGACGAACGCGAAGCGATTTCGGCCGGAGGATGGGACTCGGACTGCGGTCCGCTCGAGCCAGGCCTCGCCACGGGCTGTCCGCACTGCCCGCAGAAGGCAGCCTTCGGGTTGATGTGGCTCCCACAGTGACGGCAGAACCGGGGTGCAGCTCTCTTGGACGTCATAGTCAACTCCCTAGAATCGATGCAACGAATCGCACGCGGTCCGTCGATCCGCATGAAGAAGTGCGGGCTGTCGGGCGGATGCTCCGCACGGTTACTTCACCGAGGGCGCGTCCCCCTCGGCGTTCGTGCTCAGCCCCGGCAGGGTATCCTAGTCCTCAAAGAGGAGCGGTCGGGTCCTGCCCCGAACGGAGCGCCATGAGGCCCACGCCAGGTAAGCCAGGCCAACGTAGCTCAGGATGAGCGCTGCCTGCTGATACCCGTCCCAGTACGCGGCGTCGGACAGGGCCAGCAGGGTGATCTGGGCGGTCACGACCCCGCCACACCCCATGACCACCCACCCAAAGAGAGGGATGAACCATACGGTCGCGAGGGCAAACATTAAGAGCACCAGGGGGAGGAGCAGGTCCAACTCAAACGGGTAGGACGACAGCGTAAAGAGGGGCGCCGCCGCCAGGATCACCAGAGCTGTTCGCAAGAGGGCTCTGATCAGCGGTCTCCAGGCTGGCTTCGTTCTGCCGGACGAGGGGGCTACTCTGGCGTTGATGTAGTTGAGCACCTCTTCGCAGTTGTCGGCGAGGCAGATGAGCATGCCGATAGGGCGCCAGCTGTTGCGCAGGGTGATCATCCTTTGCCGGGTGTTGTACCCTACGCTGCACACTGCGTCCCAGCGGAGAGCCTCATTCTCCCGGGACGCAGCTAGGGCCCCAGTGCCTGCAGTCTGGGGACTCTTGGAGAGGATGCCGGTCAGCAGAGCCGCGCGGCTGCCTACCCGGACGGTCTGGTCGACAGTCTCCCAGCGTGCGCCCTCGTCGTCGATGGTGAAACGGACGCGGGTGCGGTTGCCGAAGAGGGCCAGAGCGACTAGGAACAGCAACAGGCCCAACCCCACTGCCGCCAGCAGGGCGATGAGGAGCATTGTCGGAATCGCCTCAAAGTCGCCTGTAGTGGCGGAGATGAACGTGAGAAGCAGGGCCATGAATAGCCCAGAACCCAGGGCCACCACCATCAGTTGCCTGACTACCAGGGGGTTGTTCACGAGGGCGATATCCGCCTCCCAGGATAGGGCATCGGGAGTGTCAGCGCGAGATGAATCCGGGGCGGCGATGCAGGCGCACCTCGCGCAGAGCCGACCGTCACCCCCCACAGGCGCACCGCAGTGGGCGCTGACCAAGTCTTGGGTCATTGTCACTTCCTCTCATTCACAGCGTGGGCCGTACGAGCTACTCCAGATGCTTGGCTGGATGCTGCTACTATGGTAGCCAGGCCAAAACGGATTCAAGGGCTGTAACCGGCCTGGTAAAAGGAACGCTGGGTGCGTGAGCACCAGCACGGGTGGGCTGACAAGCAAGTGGAAGCCGATGTCCTTGACAATCCACAGCAGCAGGCCAAGCGCCGATGACGTCCGGAGCAATGGAGGGATCGTGCGGGACCGTGCTAGGGCCGGCTGTCGATAGCCACCGTATCCAGTTGGGCGGGCTCAGCTTACTCCAACGACCGGCGCGGGATTATACCCCAGGATGCCTACAGGTCAAGCAAATGACGGCCGCACGTCGCAGAAGTCGTCTATGGTCGAGCAGCGAGGATGATGATCAGGAGGCTTGGTCTACGTCCGGGTTCAGCGTTGTCTCCACGGTGGCGC
>CAYMHT010000090.1:0-10764 GCA_964390305.1 uncultured Anaerolineales bacterium | reverse complement strand
TGAGTCAGATGGGCTCGGCCGTCGTGCGGGAGAAGGAGTACCGGGCGATGGAGATCGTCATCACCTCGCTCTCACCTCGGGAGCTGGTCACCGGAAAGGTGCTCGGGATGACGCTGCTCAGCCTGACCCAGGTCGGCGTTTGGATCCTCGGCGCCGCCATGGCGATCGGGCTGGCCTTACTTGGCACGCTGCGCCTGCAGAATCTGAGCATCCCCTGGTCCGCCGTCGCCTGGGCCGGGCTGTTGGGCATCCCGGCCTACCTGCTCTACGCGGTCCTGGGCGCAGGCCTCGGCATCATCGCGGGGGACCAGCAGCAGGCGCGGCAGCTGGCTGGAATGCTCGGTTTCCTCGGCATGGCCCCGCTCTACTTCATGAGCGTGGTCATTGAGAACCTGGGCGGCCCGCTGGGCGTTGGCCTGACCCTGTTTCCGCTGACCGCTCCCGCCATAGCCATGTTCCGCATGATGCTTTCGGAGGTCCCGACGTGGCAGCTGGGGGTCAGCTTTGCCATCATAGTCGCCTGTCTGGCGGCCAGCATATGGTTCGTGGCGCGCATCTTTCGCGCGGCCATGCTGATGGTCGGGCAGCCGCTGCGTCCGAGGCAGATCGTGCGGGCGCTCCGCGAGGCGTAGGGAGAGCGAGAATGAGGAAGACACTGCTTGTCGCTCTGCGCGAGTTTCGGCAGCACGTCACCAGTCGTGGCTTCCTGCTGGGGGCGTTCGCCACGCCAGCGATCCTCCTGGCGATCTGGGTCTTCGGGGGCGGGTTCACCTATGGGGCCCAAGAGGAGCCGCCACTTCAGCAGGTGGTCGAGGCTGAGCCGCAGGACGCGCCGATCGGCTACGTCGATCGGGCTGGTCTCATTCAGACCATTCCCGCCCCGGTGCCTGTGGAAACCTTCCGGCCCTACGGCGACGTAGAGTCGGCCCAGACAGCCTTAGAACAGGGCGACATCGCAGCTTACTACGTGGTCCCCAACGACTATCGCCAGACCGGCGAGATCGAACGCGTCAGCCTTCGCTTTTCCACGGCGCCTCCGGATGTGCGTTCGTTCAGGTGGGTGCTGGTGAGCAACATCTTCCCGGACGCCGACGCCGAGGAGATGAGTCGGCTGCGCTGGCCATTCGGCGGCACGGGCCCCACGTTTGTCTCCGTCGACACGGACGAGGCCGCCGATGGCCGGGGGCAGACCCTGGACATGATGCCTTTCCTGGTCACCATCGCCGTGATGCTGCCCCTGTTCACCGGCGGCGGCTACCTATTCCAGAGTCTGACCCGGGAGAAGAGCAGCCGGGTGATGGAGATCCTGCTCGTGTCGCTGCGGCCGCGTCAGCTGCTCACCGGAAAGCTTCTCGGACTGGGCGCGTTGATCCTGGTCCAGTACGTGATCTGGCTGGGGATCGGGGCCCTGGCGCTCGTCGTGACCCGTCAGCAGGTCGGCCAGCTTCTGGCCGGGGTGAACCTCTCAGGCGGCGAGGTGCTGCTTGTTCTCCCCTACGCCCTGGGCGGCTTCGGGCTCTACGCGGCGCTCATGGCTGGGATCGGGGCGCTGGCCGAAGACGTGGAGAGCACCCGCGGCTGGATCTTCGTCCTGACGCTGCCGATGATGACCCCCATCTATTTGTGGACCGCCATCGTCAACGCGCCGAACGGTCCGCTCGCGGTGATCCTCAGTCTCTTTCCCTACTCGGCGCCGGTGGGGATGTTGATGCGGTTGACGACCACTGCTGTGCCCGCCTGGCAGCTGGCTGCGAGCTTGGGCCTTCTGCTGCTTGCCATGGCCGGGACGATCTGGCTGATGGCGAGGCTCTTCCGCGCGCAGACGCTCTTGAGCGGGGAGCGCCTGTCTCTGAAGCGCTTCTGGGCGGCGCTTACCGGCCAAGCGGCCTGATTGTATCGCGTGGACTCACGTCCCGGCGGCATCTGGCCTGGACGTGAGCTTCGTTTCATAGGCACGTTGCGCCTCTCTGGCGCGCCGGGCTGGGGCGGGTGGTTCCCCCTTCCCCCTCATCCCAACACGAATCCCGCAGAGCCTGAGACACCCGCGATAATCCTGCGGGAGTTTGCATAATCGCTCAGGACGTGATATAGTAACAGTTAATAACCGTCATCGGTCTTCGTGCCCTTTGTGGCCCTCACCTTCGCAAAGAGGTGTGGTAACGACCACTCGTTCTTGGCACACTGAGCTGAGACGATGGGGTCGCCGATTCGTCGTTCTACAGCGAGCCGGGCGGAGCCTTTGCCGTCACTGAATCCGCGCTGCAAGTCGCGTAACTGCTCAATCTCGAAACCGGTCACCGCGGTCGACTGACGCGGTCCTGGTCGCTTGAATCCCCGCGAGGGCTTGGCAACGATGTCATTCAAGTCAACGTAAGGAGGTGATGTCCGGAGAGGAAGAGGTAAACCCAGGCTGGATCTCTTCACGACGCAAGTTCACGACTATTCGAATAATCGTCGGGTAACCATAGAAGGAGATGAGAGATGTCACACGTCAGAAGAAGCTGGATTGTCTTGAGCCTCGTGCTCGTCCTGTCCACAGCTGTCGCGGCCTGCTCGCCGCAGGTGGTGGAGACGACGGTGGAGGTGGAGAAGACCGTTGAGGTGGAGAAGGTCGTTGAGAAGACGGTGGAGGTGGAGAAGGTGGTCGAGGTCACGCCCACACCTCCAGGGCCCGAAGGGACGCTGGTGCGCGCCCTGACGACCTTCCCCAACTCCCTCGACCTGCCCCAGTGCGCGGAACGCCAGGCCTCCACGACCGCCTGGCAGCTGTACGACTCGCTCATCTGGGTCAATGAGGACAACGAGGTGGAGCCAGCGCTGGCCGAGAGCTGGGAGATCTCCGAGGACGGGACCGAGTACACGTTCCATCTTCGCAAGGACGTCACGTTCCACAACGGAGAGCCCTTCACCGCCGACGCGGTCGTTTACTCCTGGGAACGGGCTGCCGAGAGCGACTTCGAGTACGCTGATCAATGGCAAGAAGCAGAACTGGTGGAGAAGGTCGATGACTACACCGTCCGAGTCGTCACCCCGGAGCCGAACGCGCTGTTCTTCAGTGTCCTGTTCGACCAATGGGCCATCGTCCCCCCTGGATTTGACCCTCAGAATCCCGTCGGTACTGGCCCCTACGAGTTCGTCGAGTGGGTCAAGGGGGATCACATCACCATGGTCGCCAACGAGGACTACTGGCGGGGAGCGCCCAACATCGAGACGCTGATGTTCCGTCCCATCCCAGAGTCCGCGACGCGCGTGGCCGCGATCCAGACGGGCGAGGTGGACATCGTGACCCGCCTCACCGCTGAGGAGGCCCAGAGCTTGATGGGTCGGGAGAACGTCAAGGTCATCTCATATCCTAAGACACGCGTTTACTACGTGGCCTTCAACAACCTGACGACCGGAGTGGGTGAGCCGACCGAGGACGCCAGAGTCAGGCAGGCCATGAATTACGCCGTCGACGTGGATACGATCATCGATTCCATCTTCGACGGCTTCGCAAAGCCGGCCGCGGGCTATGTTGCCACCGGCGAGTTGGGCTACGGCGCGGTTGAGCCCTTTGGCTATGACCCGGAGAAGGCTCAAGAGCTTCTGGCGGACGCGGGCTACCCCGACGGCTTCTCGATGGATATGGCTTGCCCGGCCGGTGCCTACGTGCACTTCGAGGAGGTCTGCCAGGCCGTCGTCGGGTATCTGGGCGACGTCGGGATCGACGTCGAGCTCGACATCATGGAGTCCGGCCACTACTGGGAGCTGGAGGCCAACAAGGAGCTTCCGCCGCTCTTCGGCGACAGCTGGTCTGCCCACGGCGGTGAGGCCTTCAGGCGGCTGCATGGGGCTCTCATGGGATGGGATGCGTCATACTCCGCCTGGGAAGATGAGTACATCATCGAAACACTGGAGGAGATCAAGTCAACCGTCGACCGAGAGAAGCGGAAAGAGATGTACGAGGATCTGCAGGTCTACATGCAGGAGGATCCGCCCTTCATCTACCTCTACGAAGAGGTGGCCTTTGAGGCCGTTCGCACGCGGGTCCATAACTACAAGCCGCGCTCGTTCGAGGGGTACTACCTGTTCGACACGTTCGTCGTCACGGAGTAGGCACATCAGTCCTTGAGCCGACTCGAGGTGGGAGGGCGTGCTGGATGCCCTCCCACTCTTTCCAACCTATGTCGACGCCCCTGGCGTTGTCGGTTCCAGGTCAGCCTGCTTCTTGGCGCTGCGGCCCAGTGTCCATCTGAGCCCCGGCGCCCAAGCTCTCCTGGAGGCTTTATGGAGCGATATCTACTGTCCAAGTTGGCGCAGTCGGCCCTCCTGCTGTTGGGGGTGCTTGTTCTCGTCTTCTTCATGGTCCGCGTGACCGGAGATCCGGCCTCCCTGATGGCGTCCCGCGAGGCTAGCCCCGAAACCGTCGAGCGAATCCGCCAGGAGTGGGGATTCGACCGTCCGCTTCTGCACCAGTTCTGGGACTTCGTGACGGGCGCCGTCGTGGGAGACTTCGGCAGGTCCTACCACTTCAGGATCCCCGCCCTGCCTCTCGTCACGCACCGACTGCCGGCCACTCTCCAGCTTGCGGCGACGGCGCTCCTCATGGCCGTCGTGATCGGGCTGCCGTTGGGGCTCGTCGGGGGGTTCACCCCTGGCAGCACCATCGATTCCGTGGGACGTCTCCTCGCGCTGCTGGGCCAGAGCGTGCCCAACTTCTGGCTGGCCTTGATCATGATCCTCTTCTTCGCCGTGCGCCTTGGCTGGTTCCCCTCATTCGGGCGCGACCAGTGGCACTCCGTCGTGATGCCCGCTTTCGTATTGGCTCTGCCGACCATGGGCCAGATCGTGCGCATGACCCGGTCGTCCGTGCTCGAGGTGCGGGGTGAGGACTACGTGCGTACGGCGCACAGCAAGGGGCTGGAGCCCCGGACGATCTACGTGAAGCACGTGCTCAGGAACGTCGCCATCCCGCTGGTGAGCGTCGTGGGCGTCCAGTTCGGTTATATGTTGGGAGGGTCGATCTACATCGAGACCATCTTCTCGTGGCCGGGCATCGGCCAATTGACCCAGCAGGCCGTCGGCTGGCGCGACTTCCCCCTCGTCCAGGCCATCGCCGTCTTCGTCAGTGTGGTAGTCCTGGCTCTCAACCTGTTTACAGACATCGCCTACGCGATTATCGACCCGCGGGTGCGTTATGGCAGGAGATAGAGGCGCAGCGCAGAGCGCGGATAGTCTGCTCGACGTCGAGCGGTCGTTCCGGGATCGCCTGGCCTATACGGGGCGATTCCTTTCCCGGGATCGAGGCGGGATGATAGGGCTGGCCCTCTTCTTGATCGTGGTGCTGGCGGCCGTCCTTGCGCCTGTACTGTCGCCGTACGATCCCCTTGCACAGCATCTGCGGGACAGCAAGATGCCCCCGCCCTGGCAGGAGGGGGGCAGCTGGGCCCATCCCTTCGGTACGGATCCTCTCGGCCGCGACATGCTCAGCCGCGTGATCTACGGCGCCCGAGTGTCCCTGACGGTCGGATTTTTCGGGGTCCTGATCGCGGGGGGCATCGGCATGGTCATTGGGGCCATCGCCGGCTATTTTGGTGGGCGGATCGATGCCATCATCATGGGAGGCGTCAACCTCGTGCTGTCCCTGCCATACCTCCTGTTCGTGGTGTTTATCGCTGCCATCCTGGGACGCAGCCTGCTCAACGTGATCCTCATATTCGGCATCACCGACTCACCCATCTTCGCCCGCACCACCAGAGGGGAGGTGTTGCGCATTCGCGAGTCGGCATACGTCGAGTCTGCCGTCTGTGCCGGCGCCCGCTGGGGACGCATCGTCTTTGATCACATTCTCCCCAATCTCATCGGGTCCCTCGTCACCCTGGGCACCTTTGAGATGTCGCGGATGATATTCTACGAGGCCGGTCTCGGCTTTCTTGGCCTCAGCGTCCCGCCGACCGTGCCAAGCTGGGGCAATATGCTCTCCAGCGGTCGCCAGTACTTGAGCAGCTACCCGTGGATCGCCACCTTTCCCGGCCTGGCGATCGTGTTCACCTCCCTCGGCATGAACCTCCTGGGCGACTGGCTGCGCGACGTGTTGGATCCGCGCCTGCGCCGGTCGAGGAGGTGAGGGCAGATGAGCAAAGAGACCATCCTGGAGGTCAGGAATCTCGTCACCAGGTTCGACACCCTTGAGGGCGTCGTGAATGCCGTCAACGGGGTCAGTTTCGACCTCAAGGAAGGGGAGACGCTCGCCATCGTCGGCGAAAGCGGGAGCGGCAAGACGGTCACGATGCTGTCCCTTCTGGGCCTCGTCCCCACCCCGCCTGGCAGGGTCGAGGAAGGAGAGGCCTTCCTGACCGGTTTCGGAAAACGGCGGGACCTGCTCCGAATGTCTCGCCGGGAGCTGCGCGAGGTGCGCGGGGGGGAGGTAGGATTCGTCTTCCAGGACCCCATGTCCTCATTGAACCCCGTTCTGACCATTGGCGAGCAGATCGTCGAGACGCTGATGAGACACCTGGGGATGAGCCGCGAGCAAGCCCACGACCGGACGCTCAAGCTGCTGGCTCAGGTCGGCCTGCCCGACCCCGAACAGCGCTACACCAACTATCCGCATCAGTTCTCTGGGGGCATGCGTCAGCGGGTGATGATTGCCATCGCCATCGCCTGTACCCCGGACATCGTCATCGCCGACGAACCGACCACGGCACTGGATGTGACGGTCCAGGCGCAGATCATCGACCTCTTCAAGCGACTGCGGGACGAGCTCGGGGTGGCCGTGATCTGGATCACGCACGACCTCGGGGTTGTGGCCGGGCTTGCGGACCGCGTGCTGGTGATGTACGCTGGCAGGGTCGCGGAGATCGCCCTGGTCGACGACCTGTACGAGAACCCCCACCACCCCTACACCGTCGGGCTCCTGGGGGCCATCCCTCGTCTGCACGAGCGCGAGGCCAGGAGGTTGGTCAGCATCCCCGGCACGCCGCCCGACATGCTGATTGCCGTCGAGCACTGCCCCTTTGCCTGGCGCTGCGAGCACGCGGCCGATCGCTGCTGGAACGAAGTTCCCGAGCTCATCGAGGTCGACGACGGGCATAAGGCAGCCTGCTTCTGTGATTTGGAGAAAGGGGAACCCCGCTATGGTCGGCGATGAGGTGGTGATCCGGGTCAAGGATCTCAAGAAGTACTTCCCTGTCTCGGCGGGTTTCCTCGGGCGCCGGAAGGGGGTCGTCAAGGCCGTGGACGGCGTCTCCTTCGACATCAAGCGGGGCGAGACCCTGGGCCTCGTCGGCGAGAGCGGCTGCGGAAAGACCACCACTGGACGGTCCATTCTCCACCTGGTCAGGCCCACCTCGGGGGAGGTGTCGCTCGAGGGACAGCGGTTGGGCCCCCTGGATGCCGAGGGGTTGCGGCAGCTGCGCCCCAGGATGCAGATGATCTTTCAGGATCCATACGCCTCCCTTAACCCTCGCCATTCGGTTGGCAAGATCATCGCGGAGCCGTTGGTCATCCATGGCGTCACCGAGGGCCAGGAACTGGCAGACCGGGTGGCCGAGTTGCTGGAGATCGTGGGCATGGATCCGGCATACGCGCGTCGCTTCCCGCACGAGTTCTCCGGCGGCCAGCGGCAGCGCATTGGCATCGCCCGCGCCCTCTCGCTCAACCCCAGCTTCATCGTATGCGACGAGCCGGTCTCGTCCCTCGACGTCTCCATCCAGGCTCAGGTCGTCAACCTGATGCAGGACCTTCAGGAGCGGCTCGGGGTCGCCTATCTGTTCATCGCCCATGACCTCAGCATGGTGAAGCACATCTCGCACCGCATCGCCGTCATGTACTTGGGCAGGATCGTAGAGCTGACTGACAGGAACGAGTTGTTCGACGATCCTCTCCATCCGTACACCCAATCTTTGGGATCCGCGGTGCCCATCCCCGATCCGAAGCTCGAACGCCAGCGGCAGCGCTTCATCCTGGAAGGGGAGCCGCCGAGTCCCGTCAATCCACCGTCCGGTTGTGTGTTCCATCCGCGCTGCCCCCTGGCGATCGAAGTCTGCACCGCGAGAATCCCGGATCTCCGGGAGGTGCGGCCCGGTCATCACGTCGCCTGTCACCTGGTCGACGAAGAGGGCAGCAGCAAGATATCCAGGGAGGTAGTGCCGGTGCCAACGGCGGAATGACCTTGTCCATCCGCGCATTCGCACGGCTCGGAGACCGGATGCGCTTCCGGCACTGCCGAATAGCCAGCAGAGAAGAACAAGGAAGATGCGCGGGCCCGCCCTCCCGTTGAGGATCGAGGCTCAGACACCGGCCATCAGACCGGACGACCGGTGGTCAGGCTCGGTCGCGGGACGAGCGGGCTGCGTATGTCTGCGAGCGGAGGCACCATGGAACCATCTGCGGCCGACGAATTGAGAGACGTGCTCGCGCGTTACGATGTCGGTGAGCTGGTCGGCTGCCAGCAGCTCCACCGCGGGTACGTCAACGTAAGCTACACCATAGAGACCGCAAGGGACGGAGAGAAAGACACCTATTTCTTCAGGAAATACAAGCAAGGGATCACGGAGCCGGAGATCGAGTTTGAACACTCGCTCATCGGCCATCTGATCGATGAGGGCTTCGACCTGGTTGCCGCGCTGATCCCCACGGCAGACGGAAGCACGTACGTCAGGCGCGTCACGGCCGGCGCCGATGGCGAGGCCGAACACCTCTTCTACGCCATCTTCGAGTTCCTCCCCGGCGAGGACAGGTACACCTGGGATAACCCGGCCTGCACCGATGAAGAGCTCAGAAACTCGGCCGCAGTCTTTGCGGGATACCACACAGCCGTCGATGGTCTCGAGCCTGAGGGGAAGCGGTCCGAACCGGGCATCTGCGCCCTCCTCCCGGTCGTCGCCGAGAGGGTGGAAGAGCAGCTGACCCTGGTCGGGGATACGGTGTTCGATGCCTGTCTCCTGGACCACGGCGATCTCGTGCTTCAGGAGATCGAACGCACGCTGACCGCCATTCGCGACAAGAGCTGCGGCCGGTTGCCACACCTCGTCATCCACTGCGACTACCACCCCGGGAACCTGAAGTTCCAGGACAGCCAGGTGACCGGTCTGTTCGATTTCGACTGGTCGAAGATCGACCTTCGCTGCTTCGACGTCGGTCTCGCCCTCGTCTACTTCTGCACCGGCTGGGAGCCGGAGCGGAACGGGCGCTTCGACCTCCGTCCCGCCTCGGTCTTCCTCGACGCCTATCAGAACGCCCTCGCGGGCACCACAGGCCTCGGGCCTCTCAGCCAGGCTGAGCTCCACTGCTTGCCCCATATGATAGCCGCCGGCAACCTCTACGTCCTCAACTGGGCCCTCGAGGACTTCTACGCAAAGGACGTGGACGCCCGGGAGTACCTGCGCTACCTCCGGCACCACGTCGGCCTCATAACCTGGCTCCGTGACGAGGCGAACTGGGACAGACTGAAGCGCATGACGCGAGAGGCCCGCGCGTGACCACAAAGGAGAACCGAATGATCCCTACCCACGCGGCGCTGCTCACCCCCACCGAGGTCGAGCAGGTTCACGAAGCGTCCCTCGAGATCCTTGAGGAGGTCGGTCTGCGGGTCCGGAACCAGAGGGCGCGGGCCACCTTCGCCCGCCACGGCTGCGACGTCGAAAGCGACACCGGCCTCGTCCGCTTCCCCCGCTCGATCGTGAACCATTTCCGGCGCATGATGCCCCCCACGTTCACCTTCCACGGGCGCGATCCGCAGACCGATCGGTCCATCCCGGACGAAGGGCCCCTCGTGGTCACGGCCAGCTCCGCGCCCAACGTCATCGATCCGGCGACCGGCGAGGAGCGTCGCGCCCGCTCGGACGACATCGCACGCATCGCCTACCTCGTCAACGAGCTGCCCGGGTACGACGTCTTCTCCATCTCCACCCTGGCCGACGACGCGCCGCCCGGGCAGTTCAGCCTCGCCCGGTTCTATCCGGCGCTCAAGAACTGCACGAAGCCCGTGCGGAGCAACACCCCGAGCGTGGAGGAGGCACGGCAGGTGTTGCGCCTCGGTGAGCTGATCGCAGGCGGAGAGGACGCATTCCGTGAGCGACCCTTCGTCACGCTTCACTACTGTCCCGTCGTGTCGCCCCTTACCATGGACGTCGACTCCACGGAGATGCTGATGTTTGCCGTCGGAGAGGGCTACCCGTGCTACGGGAGCATCGTCCCCAACGCTGGGGTCTCCGCGCCGTTCACCCTCGCCGGAACGCTCGCCCAGTGCAACGCCGAGTTCCTGGCTCTGGCCGTGCTGATGCAGATGGTGCGCCTGGGTGCGCCGGGTATCTACGCCACCCTTCCAACGGTCGTCGACGTGCGCACCGGCGCCTACGCGCCCGGTGCCATCGAGACCGGCATCCTCATGATGGGCTGCGTCCAAATGGCGCGCTACTACGGCGTCCCTTCCGGGGGCTACGTTGGCCTGACCAACGCGAAGGTGAACGACGCGCAGTCCGGGTTTGAGACAGGGATGGGCTGCCTGGCGGCGGTCCTGGCCGGCGCGGATCTGCTCAACATGGGCGGCCTGCTGGACGCGCTCATGACCTTCGACTTCGCCAAGGCGGCCATTGACGGCGAGATCGGCCTCATGCTCAAGCGAGTCAGGCGGGGCATCCCCGTTGATGAGGAGAATCTGGCCCTCGACGTCGTGGCAGAGGTGGGTCCGGGTGGCACGTTCATAGACACCATGCACACCCTCGAGCGGATGAGGACCACCGCCCTGCTGCCGGAGATCGCCGATCGCGACGCGCGCGACCA
>CAYMHT010000089.1:6097-10975 GCA_964390305.1 uncultured Anaerolineales bacterium | reverse complement strand
GCTCATTCTCCGCTGTCACACGTGCAATTGCCGGTCGCTGACACGCTCTGCTGCCTGCCGTGATGAAAGGGTCAGGATCCGCTGCCTGATCATCCTCGAGGGCTGCCTGTGACGCGGCTCGAACCTGGGGGGCGTCGGCGCGTTTCTGCGGGATAACGGCGTGCCCGCGCCAGCATACGTTGCTTCCACCCACTCCTCGAGCAGTGACGGATCGCTGCAGAACTCCTCGTACGCCACGACGCAACAACGTTGCCCGCCGATCTGGCCCAACGAACGCTCAATACACCGATGGGTCTCCCGCACCGCCACCACGGCCTGTTCCAACTCCGAGCTGAACGTCTGATCGTAGACCGTGGGAGGGGCGACGCTCCACCACTGATTGAGCTCAATGCCGTAGTGCCTTCTGGCTTCCAGCAGAGAGAGCGTAGTGTCGACGATGTTCCGTCTCACGTGAATGAAGAGCGCATCCGGGAAGACCCTGGCCAGGTGATCGATTCGGGTCGAGTTGTTGTTGTTCTTGACTGCAAACGGCGCCCGGAAGATGCTCTCCTGCAGCCGGACGATGTTGCGCAGCTGGTACAAGTCGTGTGACTGAACAGGCTTCGAGTGATCATGTTCAGGGAACCATCTGTGGAAGAGCCTCCACCCGCTGCAAGGCGCCATTGGGCCGCGAAGGACCCCGTAGGTGCTCTCATACGTGAGCTTATGTGAGAACAGCACCCTGCCCACGGCGGAGGAAGTTGCAGGTGCAAAGGGGAAGTATCTCGACACATTGGGAAGGTACGCGAACTCGAATGCATTGAAGAGATGCAGATACACGAGCGTCGTGCCGGAGCGAGGGGGTCCAACGACGAACAAGGGTGGAAACCGGTTGCGTAGTCTTAGATGTCGGACAAGAGCTGCCTCCGGTGCCGATACCAGTCCTCGCAGCAGGCGCTTGAGCCTCGTCAACATGCCACTGCATCCCTCCCCGCCGCGCCTAAGAGCGTGCCAGGGCAAGCTGAGGGAGGCGAGATCAGCGCCGATTCAGCGTTTCCGATCTCTACCATGCGTGTATGCAGACCTCTTTCCGCCTGGATGGCCGCGCGAGGGCAGCACTGCTGCACAGGCCCCCACACTTCCCCGCTCAACGGGCCGGACGGGTTGGCGAGAGACAATCTGATCGCACTCGTACCAGGCAAGGCCCCAAGCCACCCGCAGCGGCCCCCGCTGCGACAGCGTGCTCTTGCGGGATGCATGGCCAGCCTGACCGCCCACCCCCCGGGCAGGGTCCCAGAGCCGTCATGATACAGGAGGCTGGAGATGGCCGCCATGCGCTCGGTCCCCGGTGTGCGAGACCCCTGAGTGGCTGCCTGGTTCAGCAAGGGATGCCGTCGGTCAGCCACGTCCCCTTCGCTCGTCTCCACGCCCGCATGGCTAGCGGCGTATTCCCGCTCTCGCCTATGGCCGGGCCGCAGATCAACTTGGTGGTGTGACCGATGATGGACATCAAGACGGCTCTCCGAGATCCGTTGGCATACGCGAACTCGGCGAAATCGGTATACACGACCCGAAACAGACCGATTTCGTCCGCCTGAGCCACCAGATTGGCTCTGTCCCCCACTTCCAGGATGGCTTTCCGGATGCCGCTGGGCTTCCGGCGACGCGTTCCACGCACAATCCGCAAGTCCCAGAGCCGCAGCAACCGCTCGACCACCTCGTGATTGACCCCACAGTCGTACACCTCTCGCAGTTCGGCCATGATCGGCGGCAGTCCGTACGTGGGGTGCTCCCGGGCGATCTCCTCCAGAATCGGTTTCAGGTCGCTGTACCTCTCCTCGTAGTCGAACTTGTGGTTCTGATGATAGTATCAGGTCGACTTCGGCAGCCCGGCCGCCGCCAAGGAACGGTTCAGGCCATGGGTGTCTTTCACCGACTCCACCAGAGGCACCTTCTGCTCCGGCGTCACGTGCCGGAGCCCAAGAAGCCTTCTTGGAAGCGCTATCCCGGCTTGCTTCTTGCCAACCAACTGCTCGAGCTCTGCAATCCGTCGCTCGTATTGGGCCACTAAGGTGTCTTCGGCGAAGATGTCGGGGCCCTTCTCTAGAAAGGTGTTCTTCCAGTTCCTCGCTGTCCGAGTGCTCCCGGAGTCCTGGCGCACCCATAGGGCCGCGGCTGTCGGTGGTGAACGAGTAACGGCCTTTGGTGACTTGGAAGCCACGAAAGGTGAGACCCCGGCATAGCCGGGGTCTCACTTTGGCGGCCTCAGGCTTACTCTAGGAACTTGCGGACAAAGGGAGAGGTATCCCCGCGCCGTAGGAAATGGCCGGACGGGCCCTCACCCAGGAACTCAGAGAACCATGACTCGTGCTGGATCTCCTCATGCAGGATAGCCAGCGCCAGGTCATAGGTGCGATGGTCCTTCCCGGCGGTCAGGTTGCAGACCTCCGTGTAGCCCCGGACGGCGCACCGCTCAGCTTTCACCAGCACCTCCAGGATGGCCTCGACGTCCTCCGGGTCGTCAGGAATCCGCGCTGGCGGACAGGCGGAGATGTCATGGAAGGCCTTCATGTCGTCGGGCAGCTTGCCACCAAGCTCGTAGATCCGAGGTACGAGAGCCTCGAAGTGGTTCCGATCCTCGATCCGAGCAGCCTCGGCGATCTCCTTAACGCCCTCCCCCTCCAGCCCGATGAGGTTTGCGCGCAGTATGGTGTAGTAGTAATAGGTTGTCAGTTCCGCAGAGGCATTCTTGATCAACAGCTCCAGCAGTTGATCCACATCCACCCCGGCTCGCTCTACCATTTCTCGTGCTACTCTGGCCATGATTGTGTCTCCTTTCCTTCTACCTCATGAGTTGACTCCACGTGTGCGTACAGGTCTCTGTCTCCGCTGTCCTCACCTCGTCAATCGCCACCTCCTCGCTACGGCCACGCTGACGTGACCACCAGGTGCCCGGGCCCGACTTCGAATCTTGCATCGTGCCGCAGGGATGCAGTTATGGAAAGATGATGTTTCGAGAGAATCAATTTCCGCCCCCGGCATAAAAAAGGACAGTGCGCTCAGGAAGTGACATAGCTAGCCATCTGACTGACAATCAGGACAAACGCCGTAGAAGTCGAGTCGCCAGTCGACGATGTGATAGTCGGAGAGCTCGGCCACGTCCCGCTCCAGACCTCGCACCGCATCCATGTCCAGATCCACGATCTTGCGACAGCGAACGCAGACGAGATGGGGATGAGGGTAGGGTTTTCTCCCGTCATAGCGGTTGTCGTCATCACTGAATCCAAGCTCCAATACCTCGCCCATGTCCTTGAGCGTGGCCAACGTCTTGTACACAGTGGCGAGGCTGGTCGTGGGGAACTGCTCCTTCATCTGCTCATGCAGATTGGCAGCACTGGGGTGGCCCCTGGCAACGGAGAGAAGGCGGAGCAACGCCAGGCGCTGCGGGGTCAGGCGGTGTCCCTCTTCCCGCAACTTGCTCTTCAGTTCCTCGAATCGCTCTCCTGGCTCGATCATCGTCGACTCGGTGGTGGCGTTGCTTTCGATAATCATATTCTATAAACAATCATAATCCATTTCTTGACAGTTGTCAAGCGCGGTGGTCAAAGCAAACGTCGCGACTGGGCTGGCGCTGACCGTTTGCCGAGGCGGCGACAGGCTCCGCTTCCACGAGGCCCCTCGCCTGACCGACGACTCGATCGCTACCAGGGACGAACACGTTTTGGCCGGGTTTCTCCCCACGGCAGGCTACTAGCTTCTGATCATCGTGGATCAGGTCGTCTCCGTACGGTTCTCACCGCGCGGCCCACAACTCACGTTCCCGGCCTGCTCCACGGAGCGGGCGCGTATGGCAGGGAGTCGGTCGGCGGAGATTCTGGAGGGGACAGCTCTGGTGAATGAAGTGGCGCTCGACATCACGCCCATGACGGCCACGCGGCGCCGGTTCATAGGGATTCTTGTGGGGAGTATGGCCACTGTGGCTGCAGCCGGGTCCGTGGCGGGGTAGACGATCGGCGGGGCGGCGGATCGATCTTCTGGTTCACAGTACCGAAGGGGGGTGGGGGATGAAAGCACTGGTGGTCGGCGATGATCGTGTGCTCGCCGAGTTGGTGACCTTCGCCCTGCACCGTGAGGGATCCGAGGTGATCCAGGCGTACTGTCATCGGCCAGAGGACGTCAGATTCCCACATTGCCTACTGGTAAGGATTCTTGGGGTAATATCGTCTGGTGCGTGGTCAGGAGACCACGCACAACCAAAAGAGGGAGACCGCGCACAACGAAGAGAGGGAGAGCGCACGGCGGTGATGCGCCTACTGCGAGTCTTCACGGCGCTAAAGGCGCCTGGGCGGAACCGCCTACTACAAACCTTGGCACGGCGCTGAAGCCGGCTACTACGAACTTCCACGGCGGTGCGCGGTCGGGAGACCACGCACAACCAAGAGAGGGAGACCACGCACAGCAACACGGGGAGAGCAGGGGCAACAGAGACCGCCGGTTCAAGGGGTCCGAATTGGTCTTTGACGCGCTCATGGGGCGGTGTATAATCACCCGGCTGCGAACCGCATCCTCCTGGCAAGCGCGGGAGGTGGAGGCGTGTCGAGGAAAGGCCCATCACCGCAACTGACGCGGTATGCCCTGGAGCCTGTACGAAGGACACGGGTCGACACCACTCGGGACGAGAAAAGCACTCGCTGAAAGGGTAAGGCAAGCTGCTGTCCCCCCATCCACACGTTGAAGGGAAGCGCATTATGAGAACGCGGGACGGACTCAGCCACCACTGCTTCGATATTGACCCGGAACTGGTGTTTCCCAGCCATGATACGCACGTCGAGGACGACGACAAGGGCAGTGCGCGCGGTGCGCCGTTGGGGTGTGCGCGGTCAGCAGACCACGCACAAC
>CAYMHT010000089.1:3330-5997 GCA_964390305.1 uncultured Anaerolineales bacterium | reverse complement strand
TACTGCGAGTCTTCACGGCGCTAAAGCGCCTGGGCGCAAGCACCTGGGCGGAACCGCCTAGTACAAACCTCGGCACGGCGGTGAAGCCGGCTACTACGAACTCCCACGGCGGTGCGTGGTCAGGAGACGGCGCACAACTGAAGAAGGGAGACCATGCAAGACAGCATCAGGAGACCAGGCACAACCCGTGGCGGAAGAACGCGCAAGGTACGATGGGCCACGCACAACCCGGGGCCAGAGTAGGAACGAGCCACGACGAGACCGGGCACGGCCTACAAGGAAACAACTGACAGGGCGGTAGGAAATGGGAGGGGGCGATTTGAGGGACGCTGATGCCCGGGTGGGGACCCTATGAACGATACCAGTTGGTTTCTCTACGCCCTGCGGTGCGGCGACGACACGCTCTACACCGGCGTGACGACGGACGTCCCCCGCCGGTTGAGGGAGCACAACAGCGGGCAGGGAGCGCGCTACACGTCGGGGCGCCGGCCCGTGAGGCTGGTCGGCGCATGGCGGTTCGGCGACCAGAGTGCGGCCCAGCGGGCCGAGGCTGCCTTTCGACGGCTGCCGCGGAGGGAGAAGCTGCGCCACGTGGCACAGGGGCTGCCGGTGGCGGGGTCCCCGTTCTGCCGAGACGGCGCCGTGTCCGAGCATCTGGATCCGATCCGCTTCTGCCATCGGTGCGGCGGGCTGCTGGCGCTGACCCGACGACCCGGGGAGGAGCACGCGCAACATGTCTGCACTGCCTGCGGACGGACCCACTATCGCAACGCCATCCCCTGCGCGGGCGCCCTGGTTCAGCAGGACGGGCGTCTGCTGCTGGTGAAGCGGGCGATCGAACCATACCTGGGCTGCTGGGACATCCCCGGCGGCTTTCTGGAGCTGGAGGAGCATCCAGAAGCGGGCGCCGTGCGCGAGGTGCGGGAGGAGACCGGGCTGTCCGTAGAGATCATTGACCTGTTCGGGATGTATACAGGACGGTACGTTTACGATGGGGTGGGAAAGACCTGCCTGAACGTATACTACTCGGCCTGGGTGGCCGGCGGGACTGAGGAAGCGGGCGACGACGCGGCCGACCTGGCATGGTTTGCGCCTGACGAGCTGCCTGAGGCGATCGCCTTCGAGCACGCGCGCGAGGTTCTGGAGGAGTGGGCGGAGCGGGAGAGACGGGGATGATGAGGTTGAGTTCCTGGGCCGAGCATGTTCATGGGCCGAGCATGCTCCGTGGGTAGAGCGAGGTTGGGTCTGCCGAGACTTGTGAGCTGGGAACGGTAGCCTCAGAGGAGTTAACGATGCGCATTCTCTGGACGAGCCCTCACTGCCGACCGGACTGGCTGGAGCGCCTGGGAGAGGAATCGCAGGGCGGACAGACGGTGGTGATGAACAAGCTGCCGCACGCCCTGAGCCGCATCGCGCCAGACATCCATATCGATATCTTCACGCGCCTCCAGGAGGGCGATCCCTATGCGGGTAGTCGGGTCAAGCAACTCGATCACGACCCGCGTGTCCGGCTCATCCGCCTTCCCTGCGGTCCGACCGACCGGTATGTTCCCAAGGAGGTGCTCTATGGAGAGCCGATTGCCGAGTTCGTCGGGGAGATCCTGGCCTTCTCCGAGGAACAGGGCCACCAGTATGACTTGCTACACGGCCATTACGCGGATGGCTGGGAGGTCGTCACCACGCTGAAAGGCCGCTGGCCCCATCACCCGCCAGCTCTGCTTACCACTCACTCATTGGGGAGACGGAAGCGGGAGGATGGCCTGAACAGGGGGGAGGGCACGCCGGATGAGCTCGATGAGCGGTACAACTTTCCGGTGCGGATCGCATCGGAGGAACGCTCGCTGGCGATGGCCGACCGCATCCTGCCCCTCTCCACACCCGAGGCCGAGTATCTCCTCGATCACTACGAAGCGGTGCCGGACGGGGATCCACGGGTGACGGTGGTCCCCAACGGGATCGACCCGGCCGAGTTTCCGCCAGCACCGCCGGGTACGAGGGAGCGGCTGCGACGGGAGCTGGGCGTGGGCGACGACGAGTTCCTATTGCTGATCCCCTCGCGCGTCGACCCGCGCAAGGGGCAGGAGACGATGGTGCGGGCGCTGATCGAAGCCGGTCCGGCCCTGGAGAAATACGCCTACCGCCTGCTGCTCCTGGCGTGGCCCTCCCCGCCGAGCGACTACGCGAGGCGACTGGAGGGGCTCGTGGCCGAGCACGAGCTGGATGATCGCGTGATCATGCATCCTCCGGTGTCTCACGAGGAGATGCCGGATTTCTTCGCGGCCGCCGACGGGGTGGTCCTTCCCTCCCAGGAGTATTTCTCCATCGTGATGTTGGAGGCGATGCTGCTGGAGCGGCCGCTGATCGCGAGCGTCCACGGTGGCTCGCGGGACGTGATTGAGGATGGGGTGAATGGTTTCGTGGTAGATCACAACGACGTGGGTGAGCTGGCGGACGCGACGCTCCAGATGGTGACGATGGGGGAGGACGCTCGCGAGAGGATGGGTCGAGAGGCGCGGGAGACGATTCTGGAGGGGTACACGTGGGATGAGATTGCTCACCGGTTGTTGGATATGTATGGCGACGCGGTAGGGGGTCGATCGGTGGTTGACCGCCGAGGCGCAGCGTGCTAACATGGTGTGGGGACGGCGGCACGGCGCTGAAGCGCCT
>CAYMHT010000089.1:0-3230 GCA_964390305.1 uncultured Anaerolineales bacterium | reverse complement strand
GCTGAAGCGCCTGGGCGGAAGCGCCTGGTACGAACCACCTGGTACGAACCACCTACTGCGAAGCTAACGTGTGGCCAGAGGGTATGCTCGACCTGGGAATCGTGATCGTCAGCTATAATACCTGCGACCTGCTTCGCGCGTGCCTGGAGTCCGTGTATGCGAGTGAAGGGGATTTCACCCTGCGGGTCTGTGTGGTGGACAACGGATCCTCCGACGGCAGCCCCGAGATGGTGGCCACCGAGTTCCCAGAGGCGGAACTGATCGCCAATGAGAAGAATCGCGGCTATCCCGCCGCGAACAATCAGGGACTGGAGGCATTCGGCTTCCGCGAATCAGGACGAACGGCGGCTGGAATCAAGAGGCCCCGCTTCGCCCTGCTCCTGAACCCCGACACAGAGGTGCCGCCGGACGCTCTGCGGACGATGCTGGCGTTCATGGCGGAGCATCCCCGCGCCGGCGCGGCGGGACCGAAGCTGGTGCGACCTGATGGATCGCTCGACCTGGCATGCCGGCGCTCGTTCCCCACGCCGGGGGTCTCGTTCTACCGGATGACGGGTCTATCGAAGCTCTTTCCCCGCAGTCCTCGCTTGGGCCAGTACAATCTCACGTATCTCGATCCCGATCGAGTGACCGAGGTAGATTCCGTCGTTGGCGCGTTCATGCTGGTGCGGAGGGAGGCGATCGAGCAAGCGGGCTTGATGGACGAGAGCTTCTTTATGTACGGGGAGGATTTGGACTGGGCGTATCGGATCAAGCAGGCCGGGTGGAAGATCTACTACAATCCAGCCGTCACGGTGCTCCACGTCAAGAAAGCCTCCACGCGACAGAGCGCCCGGGCACAGGTTGAATTCTACCGGGCGATGGAGATATTCTACCGGAAGCACTTCGCCGCTCACACGAGCTGGTGGACCCACGGGCTGATCATTGGCGCGATTTCCATGCGGCTGAAGCTCGAGCAACTGCGGGTCGCTCTTGGCGCTGCAGGGGGGCGATAGGAAAGCGTATCATGAGATCGAAGTCGAGGGTTCGCACGGTCTTCGCTGTCACGCTGGCTCTCACCGATACGGTCATGGCGGGCCTGGCCTTCCACGCCGGGTACTGGCTGCGTCGCTGGATTCCCTGGCCCGAGCAAGCGCAGAATATGGGACGGTTCGCCGACTACGGCGTGCTGGTGCTGACGCACGTCGTGGCGATCGTCGTGGTATATGCCTTCGCGGGACTGTATCGCGTGGCACGCACGACATCGCGCGTCGACGAGTTCGGCTCCGTCATCCGGGCCACGACGGTCGCTACCCTCATGGGGGTGGCGCTGTCGTCGCTGCTCTTCAAGAACAGCGGGTTGGAGATGGACTACTCACGGGGCATGGTGCTGTACGGCTGGCTGCTGTCGATCGTCCTGATCACGGTGGGCAGGCTGTTGCACACGAACATCCGGTCCCGTCTGCGACGCCGAGGTTGGGGAAGTGACCGACTGCTCATCGTTGGCACGGGCGACGTGGGCCGAATGGTCTACCAGAAGGTCCAGTCGAACCCGGGACTGGGATACACGGTGGCCGGCTTCGTGACCACGGACGGCTCAGATGGCGAGGCACCCCTGGGTGCAGAGATCCTCGGTCACGCCAGCGAGCTGGCGCCCCTGATCGATGAGCACGACGTCGACGAGGTGATCATCGCGCTGCCGGACGCCACACACCAGGATATTCTGATGCTGCTGTCCGAATGCGAGCGCGGACAGGTGACGATCAAGGTCTTCCCCGACGTGTTCCAGATCATGGCCAGTCCCGTGGGTATCGGCGATCTGGGGGGGCTGCCCCTGGTGACGGTGCGCGACATCGCGCTACGCGGTTGGCGGCGGTTGGCCAAGCGGGTGATGGACGTCGTCGGCGCAGCCGTCGGCCTGGTGTTCCTGTCTCCCGTGATGGTGTTCGTGGCAGTGCTGATCAAGCTGGACTCTCCTGGGCCGGTCTTCTACGTCCAGGAGCGCATGGGGTTGGACGCCGAGCCGTTCAAAATGCTGAAGTTCCGTTCCATGGAGAAAAACGCTGAGAAGAGCGGCCCTGGCTGGACGGTGGAGGACGATCCGCGGGTCACCCGTTTCGGGGGAATCATCCGCCGCATCAATGCGGATGAGCTTCCGCAGCTGATCAACGTTTTGCTGGGGCAGATGAGCCTGGTGGGCCCGCGGCCGGAGCGGCCCATCTACGTCAACCAGTTCCGCCGCTCGATCCCGCGCTACATGGACCGGCACTGGGAGAAGGCGGGGCTTACGGGATGGGCGCAGATCAATGGGCTGCGCGGGGACACGTCGATCGCCGAGAGAACGAAATACGACCTGTGGTACATCGAGAACTGGTCACTTCTTCTGGACCTGAAGATCCTGCTCCGAACGGTGTTCAACATCTTCGAGTCCGACAACGCCTACTGATCTCGACGACTCTCAGACGGAGAAAGATCCCGGCTCCCCCTGGAACCAGGATCCATCGCAGCGTGCCACCTCCGTGCATCTAGTGGAGAATCTGGCTCAAGAACTCCCGGGTGCGGTCCTCTTCAGGCGCGTTGAACAACCTCTCCGGGGTGGTAACCTCGACGATCGACCCGTGGTCGAGAAGAGCGACCCGGTCCGCGGCCGCGCGCACGAACCCCATCTCGTGAGAGACGACGACCATGGTCATGCCCTCCTGAGCCAGGTCGAGCATCACGTCCAACACCCCCTTGATCATCTCCGGGTCGAGCGCCGACGTCGGCTCGTCGAAAAGCATGATCTTGGGATCCATCGCCAGGGCGCGGGCGATGGCCACGCGCTGCTGCTGCCCGCCGGAGAGCTGCGAGGGGTAAACATCCCATTTCTCGCCGATGCCGACCTTGGTCAGCTGCGCGTGCGCGACCTCCTCGGCCCTCTTCTGCTTCCGCTTGCGCACCACACGCTGAGCCAGGACGATGTTCTCCAGAGCTGTGAGGTGGGGGAAGAGGTTGAAAAGCTGGAAGACCATGCCAATCTCGGCCCGCACCTTGTTGATGTTCTTCGTCTCGGTAATGGAATGACCATCGACGACAATCCGTCCGCGGTCGATGGTCTCCAGTTTGTTGATGCAGCGCAACAGGGTGGACTTGCCGCCACCGGAGGGACCGATGATGACCACGACCTCACCAGGGTAGACGTTCATGCTGACGTCGACGACGGCTTTGACGTGACCGAAGCTCTTGTAGACGTTCTCTATGCTGATGATGGG
>CAYMHT010000088.1:0-11157 GCA_964390305.1 uncultured Anaerolineales bacterium | reverse complement strand
AACAAGTCGCCGATTTCGTGGTGCAGCGCATAGGGGTCCCGCGCGAGAAGACAGTCGTGATTCCCAACGGGGTCGAGTCGGAGGAATTCGATGACTTGCCAACGTCCGAGGAGGCACGGTCGGCCCTCAATTTGCCCCCGGACAAGGCACTTGTGGGAACAGTCACGCGCCTGAACGAGGTGAAGCGGGTGGACGTGTTGCTCGAGGCATCTGCACGCCTGGAGAGGACTCACACCGTCATCGTCGGCGACGGGCCTGAACGCAGGGGACAGGAAGCGATGGCTCATCGGATTGGCCTCGCAGCGCGCGTCCACTTCGTCGGGCAGCAGCTAGACGTGCGGCCCTGGCTGGCGGCACTTGACGTGTTCGTGCTCTCTTCCGACTGGGAGGGGATGTCGAATGCGTTGTTGGAGGCGATGGCGGCCGGGCTGCCCGTCGTCGCCACCGCCGTCGGTGGCACACCGGAGGTGGTGGTGGATGGCGTCACGGGGATACTCGTCCCACCACGCGATCGCGACGCGCTTGCGGAGGCTATCCTCCGTCTGCTCCGCGAACCGGACTTGCGGCGCAGCATGGGACAGGCCGGACGGGCGCGCGTGGAGCACCACTTCAGCATCGAAGAGACCGTTCGGCGCACCGAAGAACTGTATGCAGCGCTGCTGAAGGAGAAAGGGTACTGAATGGCTCTTCATCTGGTCACCGGGGGAGCCGGCTTCATCGGCTCCAACATCGTCGCAGAGTTGGCCAAGCGCGGCGAACGGGTGCGGGTGCTGGACAACTTCAGCACCGGCCGGCGCAAGAACATCGCTCCACTCCGTGAGCAGATAGAAGTGATCGAAGGTGACCTGCGGGATCTGTCGACTGTGAGTGAAGCCGTCGAAGACGTCGACTACGTCCTGCACCAGGGGGCGCTCCCGTCGGTGCAGCGCTCGATTGATGCTCCCCTGGCGACCCACGCTGCCAACGCCACCGGGACATTGAACCTGCTTATCGCTGCGCGAGACAAAGGGGTCAGGCGGGTCGTCTATGCCTCGTCGTCTTCAATCTACGGCGATAGCCCTACCCTCCCGAAGCGAGAGGACATGGTCCCGGCTCCCAAGTCCCCGTACGCCGTCTCCAAGCTGGCGGGAGAGCAGTATTGCCGGGCCTTCGCCGAGGTTTTCAGATTAGAGACGGTCTGCCTCCGTTACTTCAATGTCTTCGGTCCCCGGCAGGATCCCGCCTCTCAGTACTCAGCAGTGATCCCGCTTTTCATCACCGCCATGCTGCGTGGCGAAGCTCCCACCATCTACGGCGATGGTGAACAGTCCCGCGATTTCACCTACGTCGCCAACGTCGTGGAGGCGAACCTGCTGGCTCTCACGGCGCCTGGCGAGGCGGTCGGCCGAGTGTTCAACGTAGCCTGCGGCGAGCGCTACACGCTCCTGGATCTGATCGCCGTCCTCAAAGAAATCCTAGATACCGACATTGAACCTATCCACGCCGCCCCTCGTCCCGGCGACGTGCGCCACTCACTGGCTGACGTCGGTGCCGCGCAAGAGATCCTCGGTTACGAGCCAAAGGTCGACTTCCGCGAGGGCCTGCGGCGGACAGTGCGGTGGTTCGAGCGGCACCAATGGGTGTGACGGTGAGGTCACCGAACGGACTCGACCCTCAGGGCCATCACTCAGTTCAGTGTGCCAGAGGCTCAACGAGTTCTGCAAGCGAGGTGTGGGAGGCTCCGCCCCGTTCTCCCCGGTGAAAGCATGCGGATGAAACAAATTCCTGTTCTTCACATCATCACCCGCCTCATCGTCGGCGGCGCGCAGGAGAACACGATGCTCACCGCCGACCTCCTCGACCCTGACCGCTACGCGGTCGACGTGGTCAGCGGTCCGCAGACGGGTCCCGAGGGTAGTCTCATCGAGGAGGTGCGTGGCCGCGGCATCCCCCTCACGATCGAGCCGATGCTCGTGCGCGAGGTCAACCCCATCAAGGACCTGGGGGCCCTGGTCGCCCTGTACGGCCACATCCGCCGCGGCGGTTACGCCATCGTCCACACGCATTCGAGCAAAGCCGGCATCCTGGGCCGCTGGGCCGCCTGGCTGGCGGGCCTGGCTGGGCCCCGACCCATTGTCATCCACACCGTGCACGGCTGGGGGCACCACGAGCGCCAGCACCCCCTCGTGCGCCGCGTCTTCATCCTGCTCGAACAAGTTACCGCCCGCATCACCGACAGGCTCATCGTCGTCTCGCCGCTTAACACGGAGAAGGGCCTTGCCGACGGCATCGGTCACCCCGACAAGTACGTCACCATCCGCAGCGGGATCGACCTAGACCGCTTTCGCCGCCCCGCCCGACCGCGCGAGGAGGTGCGCCGCGAGCTGGGTATTCCGCCACAGGCGCCCGTCGTCGGCACCGTGACGCGGCTCTCGGCGCAGAAGGCCCCGCTCGACTTCGTGGCCGCAGCGGACGCGGTGATCGAGCAGCGTCCCGACGTTCACTTCGTCGTGGTGGGCGACGGCCCGCTGCGCGACGAGGTGGAGGCAGAGCTCGCCGCTCGGCATCTGACCGAGCACGTGCACCTCACCGGGCTGCGCCGCGACGTACCCGACCTGATGCACAGCTTCGACATCTTCGCCCTCAGCTCCCTGTGGGAGGGGCTGCCACGAGTCCTGCCTCAGGCGATGGCCGCGTCACTGCCCATCGTGGCCACGGCCGTCGACGGCAACGCGGAGGCCGTCACCGATGGGGTCAGCGGCTTCCTGACCCCCCCGGGCCAACCCGAGCCCTTCGCCGAGGCGCTCCTCAGGCTGATCGAGAACCCGACCCTGGCCCGAGAGATGGGCCAGGCCGGCCTCGAAGCCGTGGACAGGTTCGGTGCCCGGAAGATGGTCGACGAGATCGAGTGCCTGTACGAAGAACTCCTGGCGGAACACGGCCCCCGGGACAGCGCCTGATCTGATCCATCCCAACAGTAGGCGCGTTGGGACGCTTGCCATGGCCGCTTCGCCCACGTATACTGAGGACGTAACCGGTCCGCCGGTCGTCATTCCACCCCCGGCCATTCTGCGACGCGGCGTTCCTCTTCGGAGGGAAGACACGGATCGCGCGAGCAGCCGCACGAAGCGAAGGTCCAGCCAGTATGTCCGTATCCCTATACATCGCGCCCGCCGCTTCGGGTAAGACCGCGCATCTGGTGAGGCGGGCGCGGGATTTGGCCCGGGATCCAGGAGCGGCACCGCGGGTGGTCGTCGCCTCGCGGCTCCAGGTGCAGGCCTGGCGTCGCCGCCTGGCGGAGGCCGGGGGCGCCCTGGGCGTGCGCGTGTCCACATTCGACGCGCTGTACCACGAGATCCTCGATCGAGCGGGCGTGGTCGTCACGCGGCTGAGCGACCCCGTTCAGTTCCGCCTCGTCCGCGCGCTCCTGGACGAGACGCCCCTGACCCACTATGCCGCAATTCGCGCGACCCCCGGTTTCGCGCAGGTCGTGCGGGATCTGATCGCGGAGCTGAAGGCGGGCGGCGTCTTCCCCGAGGATTTGGCCCGCGCCGTGGAGGGCCTCGGGGGCGAGCCCCGGCTGGTCGAGCTGGCGCGGCTCTACGCCGCCTACCAGGAGCGCCTGCAGCAGGAGGGATGGGCCGACTACGCCGGTCTGGGCTGGCTGGCGGCCGAGAGCCTGGCGCGCGGGCGGGACCCTGGCCTCCGCTGGCCGTGGGTGATGATCGATGGCTTCGATGATCTGACCACGGTTCAGCTCCAAGTCATCACCCACCTGGCAGAGCGCGTGGACGATCTGATCATCACTCTCACGGGCACACCCGACCCGTCGACACGTCCGCTGGTCCATAAGCGCTTCAACCGCACCCGTCGAGCCCTGGAGGCCGCCCTGGGCGTGGAGGCGGAACTGCTCCCCAGCGCTCAGGCGGGCATACCCGCGGCCCCGTCCCTGGTCCACCTCGAGCG
This sequence comes from uncultured Anaerolineales bacterium, assembly GCA_964390305.1. Taxonomy (GTDB): domain Bacteria; phylum Chloroflexota; class Anaerolineae; order B4-G1; family B4-G1; genus SKLM01. Next base: position 7,212 of record CAYMHT010000088.1, on the reverse strand, counting down.
GGCGCTCTTCGACGCTGATGCACCCCAGCGGCCGGCCGACGGCGTCGTCTCCATGGTCGCCGCGCCGGATCGTGAGAGCGAGGTACGCACCGCGCTCCGGTGGATCAAGACCCAGATCGTGCAGGGTGGGATGGAGCTCCACGAGGTCGCCCTGCTGACACGCGACGTGGAGCCATACCGCGCTTTCATCGACCAGACTGCCGCAGAGTTCGGCCTGCCCGTTCGCCAGGTTCACGGCCTGCCGCTGCGCGGCAATCCGGCCATCGCCGCGCTGCTCGATCTCCTCCGCATCTCCCAACCCGGGGACAACCACGTGGCGTGGCGGGAGACTGTTGCTGCCTGGCGCTCTCCGTACTTCGACTGGGAGCGGGCGCTGGCGGCACCCGGCGAGCAAACCCCCATCGGCATCACGCCGCAGGACGCGGAGGCCCTGGACTGGGTGGCCCGCTGGGGCAGCGTCATCGGCGGAGTCGGCCAGTGGGAGGAGACCTTCGACCTCCTCAACGAGATCCGCATCCCGCAGGAGGCCCTCGACGAGGAAGCTCCAGAGGCACCGGACGCGCTGCCCACCGGCGCGCAGGCGGAGGCACTCCGGGAGAAATTCAGCCGCTTCGTGGGCCGGATCGAGCCACCGGAGGGGAGACACTCCTGCCGGGACTTCGTGGGCTGGCTCGAGCGGCTGATCGGGGACGCGGAGCCACTGGAGGCGGATGCGCCGCCAGTCGCCGATCTCGGCGTCGCACGCCGGGCGGCCGACGGCCCGGCGCATCTGGCGGAGCGCGATCTGGCTGCCCTCAACACCTTCAAGGACATCCTGCGGGGACTGGTCTGGGCGGAGGAGGCGGTCGGGGGCCAGCCGGTCACGTTCGAGGTTTTCCTAGACGACCTGCTGGGAGCCGTCGACGCGGCGTCCTACCGGCCTCCGCTGCCGGCAGACAAGGAGGCCGTGCTGGTGGCCGACGCTACGCGGGCCCGGGGCCTCGCTTTCCGGGCGGTGGCGCTCCTGGGCCTGGCGGAGGGGGAGTTCCCCCGGGCGCTGACCGAGGACCCCTTGCTCCGGGACGGCGATAGAGCCCGACTTCGGGATGAATTTGGTCTGGCCATCGACCCGTCGACCGACACCGCGGAGACGGAGTACTTCTACGAAGCCGTCACGCGGTCGCGAGAGCGGCTCCTATTCACCCGCCCACGCATCGCCGACAACGGCGCTCCCTGGCAGCCGTCCCCCTACTGGGAGGAGGTCCGTCGCCTTGTAGACGCGACGCCCCGCCGCCTCACCAGCCGCAGCCGGCCCGCGCCCGGCGAGGCCGCCTCCTGGCCGGAGCTGATGGAGACTCTCGCCGCCAGCCCGCGGGAGACTGATGCGTGGGCGTGGGCTTCGGCGCGACGCCCCGCGCACTACGCCGCCATCGAGCACGCCCAGGGCATCATCGCGCAGCGGATCCAGGACGATTCGGACGAGGCTGGCCCCCACGACGGGGACCTCCGCCGCTGGCAAGAGGTCTTCTCCGGCTCTTTCGGACCCGATCACGTGTGGAGCGCGAGCCGCCTGGAGACCTACCGCACGTGCCCGTTCTTCTTCTTCATCGGACGCGTGCTCGATCTGGAGCCCCGCGAGCCGCCGACTGAGGGACTGGACGCACGGCAGCTTGGCAACATCTACCACCGCATCCTCGAGGAGCTCTACCAATGCGTGGGGGTCGGGGCTGATCTGGCTGCACTCCGGGAGGCTCTGCCAGCGGTGGCAGAAACGATCCTGGACGAAGCGCCGCGCGAGGAAGGATTTCGGGTCACAGCGTGGTGGAAGGAGACGCGCCGGGAGATCGAGGAGAACGTGGCCCGTTCCATCGAAGCCCTGGAGAGCGTGGACGACGGCTTCAGCTTCTACCGGGCGGAGCAGACGTTCGGGATCGCGGGGAAGCCCGGACCGCCCCTCGTCATCAGAGACCCGACGAGTGGAGACAGGCTTCGGCTCCACGGCTACATCGACCGAATCGACCGCGCTGCCAGCGGGGCCCGCCGTGGGGTCCGCGTGATCGACTACAAGACCGCGGGGCCGTACGCCTACACGAAGAGAGCCCTGGAGGAGGGGAAGAAGCTCCAGCTCCCGCTCTACGCTCTGGCGGCAGAACGCGCGCTTGGGCTGGGAGACGTGGTGGAGGGCTTCTACTGGCACGTACAGCACGCTCAGCCCAGCAGCTTCAGCCTCGCCCGGTCGGGGCCCCAGGCAGCGATGGCCACAGCCGTGACGCACGCGTGGGCGGCTGTGCGGGGCACCCGGCGCGGCCACTTCGTCCCGCGAGCGCCAGAGGGGGGCTGCCCCAGGTACTGCCCGGCGGCGGGCTTCTGCTGGCGATATGACAGTCGAGGCTGGGGGTAGAATCGTGCGTTGGCATCTCTACAGACAGCGGGGCTTTTCGGGGGGTCCCGCGTGAACGAACTCCACCCGATCGTCGAGCAGATCTGCCCCAGCGAGGAGCAGCTCCCCGCCGTCGTGGCCCGAGGGTGCGACGTGGCCGTCACCGCCGGCGCCGGCACCGGAAAGACGCGGACGCTGGTGGCACGTTATCTATCTCTTCTCGTCGACGGCCTTCCGCTGCGCGCCGTGGTCGCGATCACGTTCACCAGGAAGGCCGCCCGCGAGATGCGAAATCGGGTGCGCCAGGAGGTGCGGCGCCACCTGGAGACCCGCCCACTATCCGAAAAGGAGCGTGCGCGCTGGCGCACCATCTACGAGGGGCTCGACGCCGCCCGGATCGGCACCATCCACAGCCTGTGTGCGGAGATCCTCCGTCATCACCCGGCCGAGATCGGCGTCGACCCGCGCTTCGAGATGCTGGACGAGGGGCAGATGGCTCTCCTCCAGGCCCGGGCGGTCGATGCGGCTTTGGCTCAAGCGGTCGACGAACCCGACCTCGTCGGCCTCTTCGCCGATTTTGGTGAGCGCGAGCTACGTCAGGCACTGGGCCACCTGCTGAGGCAACGGCTGGAGGTCGGCGAGGCTCGGACTGGGCTGCCCACCGATCTCTGGGACGCCTGGCGTCCCTCCCTCGTGGCGCCGATCCACGCCTTCGTGGACGATCCCGCCGTCCAGTCCGGTTTCGCGCGGCTTGCAGCGCTGCGCGCCGACGGGACGCTCGAACGGGCCGCGGCCGCTGGCGACGCCCTGGCCCCAGCCCTCCGAGAGGCACTCCGCCGGTGGGATGCGATTGCGACCGCCCACGAGAGCGGCGACTGGGTTGCCATCTCGCGTCAGCTGGCGCCGCTCCGGGACAACCTCAAGCAGAAGGGCCGCAAGGCAAACTGGGCCCCCGCCGCGCCGAAGGCAGTCATCGCCGAGCTCCAGGACCGCTACGACGAGCACCTGCGTCCCCTGGCGAAGAGAGATATCGACCTCGCCCTGGACCGCCGTGCGGCAGAGGAAATCGTGCCTGCCCTGCTCCGGCTGTACGACCGCGCGGTGGCCCACTACGCGCGCGCCAAGGAGCGGAGTCGGGCGCTCGACTTCGACGACCTGGAGGGCCGGGCCCTGGAGCTGCTCAGGGAGCACCCGTCGGTACGCGCATACTGGCAGGAGGAGATCCAGGCCCTCCTCGTCGATGAGTTCCAGGACACCAACGCGCGGCAGCGCGACATCGTGGACCTCCTGAATGGGGATCAGGGCAGGCTCTTCTTCGTCGGCGACGCGAAGCAATCGATCTACCGTTTCCGTGGCGCCGACGTGACCGTCTTCCGAGAGGAACACAAGGCCGTAGACAGGCGGGGCGCGGGCTTCCAGCTGGCGACCTCCTACCGGGCCCACCGGGGTCTGATCGAGGCCCTCAACGCCCTGCTGCGGCCGGTGCTGGGAAGCGAGGAAGATCCGGAACGTCCTTACGTGGAGCCATTCGCCCCGCTGGAGCACCACCGCGAGGCACCTGCCCAGGGGGTGACGCCGCCCTACGTCGAGCTCCATCTGGCCGCCGGGAGCAAGTCCGAGGGGGCCCTCGAACGAGCCGCCCAGGCCCTGGTCGCCCGCCTGGTGGCCCTGGTGGAGGACGAGACCATCCTCCTGGAGAGACCGGATCCGGAGGAGGGCCGCACGACGGAGCGCCCGCTCGACTTCGGGGACGTCGCCATCCTCTGCCGTGCCTCGACGGCCTTTGCCGCGTATGAGGACGCCCTCGAGGAGGCCGGGGTTCCCTTTCTCACCATCGCCGGGAGAGGTTTCTACGAGCGTCCCGAGGTGCGCGACGTGCTCAACGCCCTTCAGGCTCTGGCCCACCCGACGGACGACCTCGCCCTGGCGGGCCTCCTACGCTCCGCGGGCGTCGGGCTCTCCGACATGGCCCTCTACCGATTGCGCCAGGCCCAGTGGGCCCGAGACCTTCCGTCCCTGTGGGCCCTTCTCTGTGACGCAGACCTCGCGTTCCTGAACGAGGAGGCTCCTCGCGCCGCGGCCGCGAGGGCCCTCATCCAGCGGCTTCACCGGATGGTCGGCCGGGCGCCAGTGGCGGACGTGCTCAAGGCCTTTCTCGACGCCACCGGCACCCGCGCCGCGCTCCTACGGGCCGATCAGTCCCAGGCGGCCAACAACGTCACCAAACTGCTGGCCGACGCTCACGCGAGCGAGGTCGTCGGCGTGGGCGCTTTCCTGGCCACGGTGGCCGAGTTGCGGGACGTGGCACCTCGCGAGGGGGAGGCACGCGCCATCGCCGCCGGCGCCGTACAGATCATGTCCGTTCACCAGGCGAAGGGGCTGGAATTCCCGGTGGTGGTCATCGGAGACGCGGCGCACGGCACGCCCTCCGGTCGTGGCGTGCTGGTCAACCGGCGGATGGGCGTCGTGCCGCCACTCAGCGAGGAGCGTCTCGTCACCACCGCGGACGGTGCGCGCGAGGTTCAGAAAGTGACGTGTGCGGCCTACGGGCTGGCCCAGGAGGCGGATCGGGATCAGGAGGCGGCGGAGTCAGACCGCCTGCTCTACGTGGCTGCGACGCGGGCGCGGGAGATGCTGCTGATCAGCGGCACGGTCAGTGCGTACAAGAGCGGCGGCATCGGCACGTACGGGTGGTTGGATCGGCTGGATGCGTCCCTGGGCCTGAGCGAGCACGCTCCGCCCTGCGACGGGGAAGGAGACACGGTCCACGCCTTTTCCCTCGACGTCGGCGACCAGCCGGTAGGCTGCGTGATCTATGAGCCGGAGGCCGAGCTCACGCCCGTCTCGGTGGCCGAACAAATCGAGCCGCCCTCGCCCGCTCTTCCGAACGAACCACTGCTCGAGCCCGCCGCTGGTGGACGCCTCGCCGTCGACGAGGCGGTGCGCGAGGCGGACCGGGACCCGCCCCGGCGAGTGTGGCAGGTGGTTTCGCAGACGGAACGGCCGTGGGCCCCCTCGTGGGTGGTGGGAAAGCTGGTTCACCTGGCTCTGGAGCAGTGGATGTTCCCGGAGGACGAGCAGCGCGACTTCCACCGCTGGGCTGGATCGCAGGCCCGGAGCGCCGGTCTCACCGACGAGGACGTCATCAGCGACGCGGTCCGACGCACCGCCCGTATGCTCAGACGCTTCCGAGCCTGTCCCCTGTATGCAGAGATGGCGAGGGCGGAGCGACGGCTCCACGAGGTGCCCTACAGCGTGCTGAACCGCGAGGGGCGGCCGGAGAGCGGCGCGATCGACGCCCTCTTTCTCTCGGGTCAGGGCTGGACGCTGGTTGAGTTCAAGACCGACCGCGTCGAGGACCGTGCCGCGTTGGAGGCCACGCTGGAGAAGAGGGGCTACGTCGACCAGGTCGACGGATACCTCCAGGCGGCCGAGCGTCTCCTGGGCCACCGCCCTCGGCCCGTGCTCTGCCTCCTCAACCACGCCGGGCACGTCCGCCTGGTCGACGACCGCTGGTAGCCTGAACCCTCTATTTGCCATTTCGCCGAGCCACATTATAATGCGCGCTATGAACAAGATCGATCAGTTTGAGAGCCTGGCCGAGCGGCTCGTCGAAGGATCGTTCGCCCGTCTGTTCGCCGATCGTCTGTCGGCGGCGAAGGTGGCCGCGCATCTGGAGCATGCGATAGAGGAGCATCGCATGTGCGCGAGTGGGTCGACGCCTGAGGCCCCAACCCACTACTGGATCTACGTGAATCCGGACGACTACGAGGCGCTGAAGCCCGATCTCGAGGACGAGCGGCAGGCGGACGCAGAAGAGGCGTTGGCGCGTCAGATTTCGGAGCTGGTCTCCGATGCAGATCTTGCGCTCGAAGTGCCCCCCATCGTGCACATCCGCCCAAACGGGGAGATACCGCCGCGAGAGGTGCGCGTCGACGCACGCTGGGCTCCGGGCGAGACGGAGGGCGTCGAGCCGACGCGCGAGATGGAGGCGGCCGAAGGGCTGAAGGAGAAGCAGCCGGAGGCTGAGGGCCCGAAGGGGCGTCCCTTTCTCATCGTGGAAGGCCGGCGTCACGTCAATCTCACCCAACCCGTGGTCTCCATTGGCCGCGCCCTGGATAACGAGGTGATCATCGACGACCCCCGGGTCTCCCGGCACCACGCTCAACTGCGTCACCGGTACGGCCATTATGTGCTGTACGACCTCGACAGCTCCGGGGGAACTCGCATCAATGACTATCCGGTAGAGGAGTGCGTGCTCCACTCGGGAGACGTGATCTCCCTCGCGGGCGTCGAGGTCGTGTACGGCGAGGACCCCCCGACTCCAATCCCCCTCCCCACTGACGAGGATACCCCGGCGCTGGTGAAGACCGAACGGGGGGAATAACGGGCCTGACGCGCCATGGACATCCTGCTCCTGGTCCTCCGTCTGCTGCTGGCTGCCCTGCTCTACACCTTCCTAGGCGCGGTCTTGCTGATGCTCTGGCGGGATCTGCGACAGGCGGCCGTTGAGCGTCAGGTAGCCCGTCCCGGCGGTCGTCTCGTCGTCCTGGACGGAAGCGGAGAAGCGGATGGGGGGCTGGTCGATGGCACGGCCTTCTCCCTGCAGCCCGTGACGTCAATTGGGCGCTCCCCGACGAACACTGTCGTCATCCCCGATACGTACGCGTCCTCCCAACACGCCCTGCTCACGTGGCGAGAAGGACAATGGTGGCTGGAGGACCGGAACAGCCGCAACGGGACCAGGCTAAACGGGAGACGGGTGGAAGAACCGACGCTGGTGAGCGCCGGCGACGTGATCGGCGTCGGGCGGACGAGGCTCAAGCTGGAGGCGGCGTAGAAGCTCGGCAGGT
>CAYMHT010000087.1:0-11194 GCA_964390305.1 uncultured Anaerolineales bacterium | reverse complement strand
CCGACAGAGATCTAGGTCGGGCTTGCTGTCCGACAGAGGTGTATACTGGCTTAGTCCAAGTCAACAACGTAGGAGGTACATGAGATGACTGAAATTCTAGAGCAGCTTGCTGCATCTGTCATCGCAGGCGATGTCGACGCTATGGAAGGCTTGACCGAGGATGCCCTGGACGAGGGCTTGGAGGCCAAGAAGATTATCGATGATGGCCTGATGGTCGGCATGGATCACGTAGGCGTTGAGTTCAAGGCCGGCAATATGTTCGTGCCCGAGGTTCTGCGCTCGGCCAAAGCGATGAAGACAGCCATGGTGATTCTTAACCCGCTGCTGACCAAGGCCGAATCCGAAGCCGTCGGCAGGGTGTTACTGGGCACGGTCAAGGGCGACCTGCACGACATCGGCAAGAACCTCGTCGGCATGATGTGCGAGGGTGCTGGCTTCGAGGTGATGGACCTGGGCACCGATGTGGAGCCCGATCAATTCCTTGAGGCGATCAAGGACTTCGAGCCTCACATCGTGGGTATGTCGGCGCTGCTGACCACCACGATGCGTGCGATGGGCGACACCGTCAAGGCGATTGAGGAAGCCGGACTGCGCGATCAGGTCAAGATCATGGTCGGTGGCGCGCCTGTCACGCAGCGCTTCGCCGATGACATCGGCGCCGACGGCTACGCGTCCAATGCTGCCTCTGCGTCTGACCTGGCGAAGGAGTTCGTCGGCGCGGGCTAGCAGGCCGTTTGTAGTCGGGCTTGCTACCCGGCGGGCCTTGTATAGCCTTGTAGGTCGGGTTTGCTACCCGACAGGCATCCTGTGAGACATAAGGAGACCTTGTAGATGAGGACAAACTACCAAGTTAACTCAGGTGTGCGCTTTCGCATGCTCACGGACGATCAACTCCAGGAGCTGTTCGAAGGCGTGTTGCACGTTCTGGAGAACACCGGCCTCGAGGTCCATCACGAGGAATCACGCCAGATCCTCAAGGAGGCTGGGGCATGGGTGGACGGGGAACGAGTCCGGCTGCCCTCCTGGCTGGTGAAGGAGTCGCTGAGAAAAGCTCCGCGCAGCTTCACCCTCTATGCACGCGACGGCAACCCCGAGCACCATATCCACGTCGGCCCTGGTCGGGCGCACTTCGGGCCTGGTCCGACGTGCCCTAATTTCATCGACGTGGAGACATTCGAGCGTCGACCCTATGTCAAGGACGACGTCTCCGTCGTGGCAAAGGTCGTGGATGCGCTTCCCAATATCGACTTCTGTGAGTCGCTCGGCTCCGTCGACGACGTCCACGCGGACTTGAGCGCGCTCTATGAGTTCGCCTACATGTTTCCGAACACCAGCAAGCCCATTGTGGCCTGGTCGTTCGACAAGTACGATTCCGAGGGCATTCACCAGATCGCCATCGCGGAAGCCGGTGGTCAGGAGGCCTTCGAGCAGCGTCCCAACTACGTGCACTACTGCGAGCCGCTTTCGCCGCTGGTGAGCACCTTTGAGGCGCTTGACAAGCTCGTCTTCGCGGCCAGGAAGCGGATTCCCCTGGTCTTCACGCCGTGTCCCATCGCCGGGGGTACCGCGCCGGTCACGGCCGCGGGTATCATCACCCAAGGCGTGGCCGAGTCGTGGATGGGGTTGACCATCGCGCAGCAGATTCAGCCCGGCCTGCCCTTCATCATGGGCGGCGTCTTCTCCGTCATGGACATGAACGCCATGATCCTGGCCTATGGCGCGCCGGAGCTACCGCTGATGATGGCCGGAGTGACCGAGCTTGCCCACTACGCGGGTTTGCCGCTCTGGCAGACGGGCGGCTGCACCGACTCCAAGACGTTTGACGAGCAGGCTCTGATTGAGGGCTCTATGTCCGTCTACTTCTCCGCCCTGACCGGGGGCGACCTCTGTCACGACGTCGGCTACACGGAGAGCGCCATGACAGGCTCTGTCTTCCAGCTCGCCGCGATGGACGAGGCCATCGGTTACACACGCCGCATCACCCGCGGCATCGAGGTCAACGAGGATACCTTGGCTGCCGAGGTGATCCACGACGTCGGCCCGAACGGCCACTATCTCCGCGAACCCCACACGCGCCGCTACTACAAGAGCGAGTTCTGGTATCCCAACCTGTGTGACCGACGCAACTTCGAGGAGTGGGATATGATGGGCCGCAAGACCATGAAAGATCGCACCATCGCCCGCGTGCGCGATATTCTGGCCAGCCACGAGCCGGCCCCGCTAGAGGAGGGGACCGAAGAGGTGATCCAGGAGGTCTTGGAGGAGGCTGAAGACCGCGTCCAGCAGGACTGGTGGCAGGATCGAGAGATAGCGGACTGATCACTGGGAGATCGATTTCCTACTCCCCTTTGCTGAGGACAAGACAGGCAGGCCGGATTTGCTGTCCGACTTGCCTGAGGACAGTGAGATTCAGAGGAGTAAACAATGACTACAGTGTACGAGAAACTCGCCACTACCGTTCTTGAGGGCAACAGCGACGCTGTACCTGACCTGGTGCATAAGGGCCTGGATGAGGGCAGGTCCGCTAAAGAGCTCCTGGACAATGGCCTGGTTGTTGGGATGGATGAGGTAGGCGTGCGCTTCAAGCGCGGCGACATGTTCGTCCCCGAGGTGTTGATGTCCGCCGAGGCCATGAAGGCCGGGATGCATATTCTACGCCCCCTCCTCGCGGAGGCTGAGGAGGAGATGGTTGGCACCATCGTGCTGGGCACCGTCGAGGGCGACCTTCACGACATCGGCAAGAACCTGGTCGGCATGATGTGCGAGGGCGCCGGCTTCGAGGTGGTGAACCTCGGCTTCGACCAGCCGCCTGAGGCGTTCATTAGCGCCATCAAGGAGCACCAGCCCGATATCGTCGGCATGTCGGCCCTGCTGACGACGACGATGCGTGCCATGGGCCACACCATCAGGGCCATCGAGGAGGCTGGGCTGCGCGATCAGGTCAAGATCATGGTCGGTGGCGCGCCTGTCGACCGGGAGTTCGCGGATCGCATCGGGGCTGATGGCTACGGCTCTAACGCCCCCGCTGCCTCTGATCTGGCGAAGAAACTCGTCGGCGCTGCCTAGGGCAGACTGCCTGGGGCACGCTGCCCCGTCGACCAAGGCTAGGTTTCAATATAGGAGATTTGTCCATGCAAGTTAAGAAGACGAACTACACAGTCAATGCCACCCCCACATTTGAGGTGCTCACGCAGGACGAGATCGAGGCCATCTATTACTCGGCGCTGCGGGTTCTGTACGAGACTGGCGTCCGGGTCTACGAGGAGGAGGGGGTTGAGGTTGCCCATTCCGGTGGGGCCATCGTGGAGGATACGACCGAGGACAGCAGCCTGGTCAAGATTCCACCGTGGATGGTTGACAAGGCGCTCTCTACTTTGCCAAGGAAGGTCGTCCTGGTTGGGCCTGATCGCCAGCACCGTATGGAGCTCTACAAGGACCAGATATACTTCGGTGGCGGGTCCGACACGCCCTTCACCTGGGACCCCTACACCGGCGAACGGCGCCGTGCCACCTACGAGGACGTCAAGAACTTCGCCAAGATTGCGGAAGCCTTGCCTAACATGGATTTCCACATGTCGCTTGGCATTGTTCAGGACGTCAACGTCGGCACCTACGACCGCTGGCAGTATCTGGCCATGCTTGAGGGTACGAACAAGCCCATCAACATCACCGCCGTGGACCTGGATGGTCTCCGAGATCAACTGGAGATGGCTTACGTCCGGGTGGGCGGCCAGGAGGAGTTCGAGAAGGGACCCATTTTCTCCCTCTACATCGAGCCTGTGTCGCCGCTGAGCCACTCCAAAGAGGTGGTACAGAAGCTCCTGTTCGCCACCGATCACGGCATTCCCTTCGTCTACACACCGTGCCCTCTCGCCGGGGCGACGGCTCCATGTACCCTTGCCGGCACGGCCGTCCAGGCGCTCACGGAGAGCTTGTTCGGCATCGTCGTCAGCCAGCTGCGCAAGCCGGGCGCCCCTATGATTATCGGGGGCCTGATGTCCAACATGGACATGCGGACCACGGTCTACTGCTACGGTTCGCCGGAGATGGCGTTGCTCAGCGCGGCCTACACCCAGATCACCAAGTGGCTGGGCGTTCCGATGTACGAGACGGCAGGCTGCTCCGATGCCAAGATGTTCGATGAGCAGTCGGCGATGGAGGCCACCATCAACGTCGCCACCGCTGCACTCGTGGGTGGGAACATGATTCACGATGTCGGCTACCTCGAGCAGGGGCTGACCAGCTCGATGGAGATGATGGTCGCCACAGACGAGATCGTCGATCGCGTCAAACGCATCCTCCGCGGCGTCCCGGTCGACGACGACACCAAGGCACTCGATGTGATCGAAGACGTTGGCCCCGGCGGTCACTATCTCGAGCACGATCACACCTACAACCGGTTCAAGGACCTGATCTGGATGGGTGAGCTGACAGACCGCCAGAACTGGGAGAACTGGGACCTGGGTGGACGCCAGACCTTCCGTGATCGTGTCCACGCCAAGGTGCTCGAGATCCTCGAGGAGGACACCGAACCGCTCATGGACGAGGAGGTGGTTGAAGAGCTTCGGCATATCTGCGACTTGGCTGATGAGCGGCACAAGGATGAGGAGTTGGACTACGATATGTTCGTGTGAGCCTGCGCAAGGGCCCAGGTTCGGACTTTGCTGACTGGCCCCTCTTCTCCCGCGGAGAAGAGGGGCTAATGCGGATTTGGCGAGAGTGATGTTGGACGAGGACAGGGACCCACGGAAGCTGGTTCTGGGCATAGACACCGGTGGCACGTATACAGACGGTGTGTTGCTCGACTACGATTCACGCGAGGTGCTCGCCACACACAAGAGTCTCACGACCAAGCGTGACTTCGCTATCGGCATCGAGCGGGTGATCGAGGGTATTGAGATCGAGGACCCCTCGCAGATCCGCATGGTTTCTGTGTCGACCACACTGGCGACCAATGCCATCGCTGAGGGAAAAGGGAAGCGCGTCGCCCTGCTCTTGGTCGGGTATGACCCGGAGCTGATCTCGTCCTTCAACATGGGAGCCCGATTTGCCACGCCCAACTACCATTACTTCGATGGCGGCCACGATCTGTACGGACGAGAGAAGGAGGAGCTGGACCTACCCGGCATCCTGGAAAAGGTCAACGAGACCGTGCGTGACGTCGATGCCATTGCCGTCTCCAGCTACTTCAGCCCGCTCAACCCGGAGCACGAGAATCGCGTCTACGAGGCCGTATCCCGGGTATGCGATCTGCCGATCGTCCTTGGGCATCAGCTCTCGACCCGGCTGGGCTCCGTGGAGCGTGCCACCACTGCAGCGCTGAACGCCTCTCTGCTGGCCGTCTTGCAGGACTTCGTCATCGCCGTGCGGCGGGCCATGGAGAATCGGCAAATTGACGCGCCACTGATGATGGTCCGCGGTGATGGGACGCTGATGAGCGATGAGTTTGCCTCTCAGACGCCGGTGGAGACGATCCACTCCGGGCCCGCTGCCAGCGCCATCGGCGGGCGCTTTCTGTCCAGGATCGATGATGCCCTGGTGCTCGATGTCGGCGGCACGACCACCGATGTCGCGCTCATCGAGGGCGGAGAGGTGACCGTCACCGAAGAGGGTGCGACCGTCGGCGAGTATGAGACGGCTGTGAGTGCCGCAGACCTGTTCTCTGTCGCGCTGGGCGGGGACAGTCACATCACCCTTGACCGTGAGAAGCGCATCCGGCTGGGGCCCGAGCGTGTTGTCCCTCTCGCTCACCTGGCAGTTGACTACCCCAACGTCAAGAGCCGCCTCCAGGCCCTGTCGCGCCGATCCTGGTCGGAAGCCAGTCCCGAGTGGCTGGAGTACTGGTTCCTGCTCCGCGACCCCGAGGATCAGCGTCTATTCGATTCGGCGCAGGCCAGGAAGTTGGTCGAGTTCCTGGACAGTGGCCCGAAGCCGGTGCCGGATATTCTCGATCACCTTGACGTACTCCATGTGGCACAGATCGGAGTGGATGAGCTGTGGCGCCAGGAGATCATTGGCAAGGCAGGCCTCACGCCCACGGATCTGCTCCACATCGAGGGGCGCTATGCTCCATGGGACGCTGAGGCGTCGAAGTTGGCTCTCCAGGTCTTCTCTCAATGCCTGTTCAAGGAGCCTGACGAAATCAGGGAGAAGGCCTGGCGTCTGGCGGTGGAGATGATTGTCCACGCCGCGGTGACCTTCTTGAGCAAGCACCCGCTGATGGCTCCCACCGAGGCGAGGCGGGAGGAGGACGACATGGGGTGTTGGTTCTTCTTCAACAGCATCTACAACACCCATCCTCATTTGCAGACGCTCTTCCGCCTGCGCGAGCCAATCGTCGGCATCGGTGCGCCGGCGAGTTTCTTCCTGGAGGAGGTGGCCGAGGCGCTCCACACAGAGTTGGTCCTCCCAGAGCACCACGAGGTCGCAAACGCGCTCGGTGCTGTCGCCGGCAGCGTGATGGTCGTCGAGGAGGTCCTTGTCTATCCCAGGCTGGACAGCTCGGGCTTGGAGGTCCTGGGCTACTACGTGCAGACCAGCGAGGATCGGAAGGACTTCGACGAGGAGGAGCTGCAGCAGTCTCTGGCCTACGCCCAGGATCTGGCTCGCGAACGGGCCTTAGGTGCGGCGATTCGTTCTGGCGCTGACAGCCCCGAGGTCATCGTCGAGACCGAGACCCAGGGGCTGGATACGTACCGCGTCCGGGCCAGGGCGATGGGCAACCCCCGCCTGACCAGGTAGCCGGGGCGCGAAAACCTGAAGGGTGGACTAGGGGGAGTGCACTCGTAGCTTCTTCGTCCTGCGGGTTACGCATTGCGGAGGTGATCTATGAAACTGGTGCGAATCGATGCGCAGCGCGCCTACGATCTGATCTGGGAGAAGATCACGACCCTGGAGTTGCCCCCTGGCGCGCCAATCAACGAACAGAGGCTGGCAGACGAGTTTGCGATGGGCGTGGCGCCGGTGCGGGAGGCGCTCAAATGGCTGGCTCACGAGAACCTGGTCGAGGTCACGGAACGCCACGGCATCTACGTCGCCGACGTCAACGTGGAGGATCTGCAGCAGCTCAGCGAGATGCGTCTGTCGCTGGAGTCCCTCAGTGCGCGACTTGCTGCTCAGCGGGTCGAGGCTGATGATCTGGTCGTGCTTCATGCGCTGCGCAAGCAGCAAGCAGCCGTGACGCCAGAGGAGGCCCGTGAGTTGTTCGATCTGGACCACAGATTCCACCAGGCGGTCGCGGCGGCGGCGCACAACCGATACCTCGCACAGACGCTTGAACGCCTCTTCGGACTCTCCCGTCGACTGTGGTATCTCGCATTGCCACACCTCGAGTTCCTCCCCTCCAGCGTCGAGAAGCACGTGGATCTGGTGGAGGCCATCGAGAGTGGCGAGGCCGACCGCGCCGAGGCGATCATGCGTGAACACGTGAAGGGGTTCTACGATGAAGTTCGCGAGATCCTGGTGGCCCAGCAGGAAGGACGAGGTTGACGGAGTCGGCAGGGACGTTTGAGGAGCAACTGCGGGAATCTGATGGGCTGGGGTATCTGGCGGTCTTGCTCGCCACCGCCTGTTGGGGGACCTCGGGCGTTTGGGTCAAGTTTATCGTCGATGCCAGCGGAATCTCGGCGTTGGCCCTGGCCTTCTGGCGTGACGTGGCGACGTTTCTCATCCTCTTCGTGGGGCTGCGCGTGCTGCGTCCAGCTTGGCTCAGGGTGAGGAGAAGAGATCTCAAGTGGTTGGTGGCTCTGGGCGGCAGCCTGGGAATCTTTCACGTTTTCTGGAACCTGGGGGTCTTTCTAAACGGGGCTGCGGTGGCGACCGTACAGCAGGCGGCGATGCCCGCCATTGTCGCCATCATTGCCTGGCTGGTCTGGAGCGAGCCGCTCACCGGGCGAAAGGGTCTGGCCATCGTCCTCACCTTCATCGGCACCGTGCTGGTGGCCGGCGTAGACGTTCTGGGCCGGGCGGACATCGGCCTCGGCGGGTTTCTCGTGGGCCTGGGAATCCCGTTCACGTACGCTGGTTGGAACGTCTTCGGCAAGCGCGTCAGAGGAGACTACAATCCTGCGACGACGTTGACCTACGGCTTTGGCTTCGGGGCTCTGGTGCTGTTCCCCTTCCAGTTTTTCACTCCGCAGCCCTGGCCTGTCTCGACCGAGGCCCTTCTGTCGTTTGCAGGTCTCATCAGCATCGCCACGCTTCTTGGCTTTTCTCTGTATACCTTTGCCCTGGGCCGGCTCCAGGCCAGCGTGGCCAGTATTCTGGCGATGACCGAGATCCCTATTGTCGCCGTCTATGCCTACTTCCTGCTGCAGGAGCGCCTGTCGCTCGATCAGGTTATCGGCGCTGCGCTCGTCGTCGCCGGGGTCGTCATGCTCTCGTGGCCCGGTAAGAGGCGGCGCGAGCCCCTGTCTTGACGATTGCGTAGAGGTTGGGAGGAGAAGGTGATGGTCATCAGAACCCTGCCAATGGAGCTGCTGGAGCAGAAGGGCATTCCCTTTCAAGTCCACCAGCATAAGGACGTTCAGTACACGGCAGAGGGTGTGGCGGAGGATCTGGGTGTGCCCGTAGCTCAGGTGGTCAAGGCCATGCTCCTGCGCTGCGATGGCAGCTGGTACGTGCTGATCGTGATTCCGGGGGACGAGAGGCTCAGCCTGGACAAGGTGCGGGGGACCGTGGGGGCGGGCAAAGTCGACCTGGCCTCGAAGCAGGAGGTGGAGCGTATCACGGGCTACACGATGGGCGCGGTTTCCGTGATCGGTCTCCGGCAGGGCGGCGTGCTGACGTTTGTGGACCGTGATGTGTTGGACTTGGAGCACGTGATCATCAGCTCGGGGCGCCCGGATGCCGGTCTGGCGCTCTCCCCCGACGACATGATGGCGGCCCTTGAGGGCGCTCAGGTCGGAGATTTCTGCGAATAGCCGTCTTCTCCTCGTAGTGCGCCCATTCCACCCTTGCGATGGGATCGCTTCATCACGTGACGGTGTGGCCGCGCACGAAGGGATCCACCTGTCGAGCCTCGCTTCGCATATTGGATGTCCGGGCCGCTCCGACCCGTGGACGCTCGCGACGCGGGCCCTGTTCGTCTATTCAGGAGAGGATGGGTTATGAAAGCTGTCCTCGGAGTTGATACCGGCGGGACATACACCGACGCGGCGTTGGTCGATCACGAGACGGGGAGCGTGCTCGCCGGGGCGAAGGCGCTGACCACTCGCCACGACCTGTCGATCGGCATCCGGCGTGCTGTCGAGGCGGTGCTGGATCGAGAGGTGGTATCGCCAGACGCCATACACCTCGTCGCCTTCTCGACCACTCTGGCTACAAACGCCATCGTCGAGGGGCAGGGACGACCGGTCGGATTGTTGCTCATCGGCTACGACCAGGACCTGATTCGCCAGTACGAGCTTGAGCGCGAGTTGGCGACGGAGCGTGTGGCGTACATCGATGGAGGACACGACGTCGTGGGGGAGGAAGGTGAGCCGCTGGACGAGGAGGCTGCTCGCCAGATCGTCCTGGCCTGGAAGGACGACGTAGAGGGATTTGCGGTGTCGGGGTTCTTTGGTGTCTACAATCCGAGCCACGAGCTGCGAGCAAGAGCCCTCATCGAGGAGCTGACCGATCTACCCGTGACCTGTGGTCACGAGCTGACTAGCCGCCTGGATTCGGTGCGGCGGGCGACGACGGCGGCCTTGAATGCGCAGTTGATTCCGCTGCTTCGGGAGTTGATCACCACGCTTCGCCAGACTCTGAACCAGCTGGGGATTGCGGCCCCCTTGATGGTGGTCAAGGGCGATGGATCCCTGGTGCGGGCGGACTGGGCGATGGAGCGCCCCATCCAGACGATTCTGTCAGGGCCCGCCGCCAGCGTGGTCGGCGCCTGGCACCTGGCGGGCCGTCGGGACGTGTGGACCGTGGACGTAGGTGGCACGACGACCGATATTGCGGTCTTGCAGGACGGACGCCCTCGACTGAACCCGGAGGGTGCCCGCGTTGGAGAGTGGCGGACAATGGTGGAGGCAGCCGATGCCCACACTGTAGGACTGGGCGGCGATAGCCACGTGCGCCTCGACGGCACCAGCCTGGTCATTGGCCCGCAGCGGGTTGTGCCCCTGTGTCTCCTGGCCGCTCAGTATCCGGAGGTCGTGGATAAGCTCTCCGTTCAGGAACAGGACCGGGGCGGAGGGTGGGACGGCCAGTTCGTCCTGGCTCAGGGGCGGGATGCCCTGGGTCTCTCGACCGAGAAGAGGTCTCTGTTGCGCAGCTTGAAAAGTGGCCCTCGCCTGATGACCGAGCTGGCGGAGGAGGGACCCCTTTATGCTCAGTGGGTCAGGAGTCTGGAGGCTCGGCAGCTCGTGCTGCGGTCTGCCTTCACGCCGACCGATGCCTTGCACGTCCTGGGACGCCTCGATCTGTGGGATGCCGAGGCGTCTCGCATCGGCGCCCGCCTGCTGGCCAGGCGGGCTGAGCTGAGCCCAGAGGGGCTCTGTGAGTGGGTGATCGAGGGTGTCTCAGATCGCATCTCGAAGGCCTTGGTCACCAAGACACTCAGCGATGAGGGGAACATGCCCAACTGGGAACAGGAACCAGCGGCGGAAGAAATGCTCCGTCGCGCCCTCGGCTGCAGGCCGGACTCCGACCTGGGATGTCAGATGAGCCTGCGTCGCTCCCTGGTGGCGATCGGCGCCCCCGTGGAGGCCTACATGCCTCGCGTCGCCCGGCAGTTGAACACCGAGCTGGTCATTCCATCCCATGCGGAGGTGGCGAACGCCGTTGGTGCCGTCATGGGGAGCGTAGTGCAGCAGATCCGCGTGACGATACAACCTTTGGATGATGACGCGTTCCGCCTCCACCTGCCCGATGGCGCTCACGATTTCTCCACGCTGACAGAATGTGTACGCTACGCCGAGGAGACGATGTCGGCCAAAGCCGAGGCGATGGCCCGACAGGCCGGCGCGCATCATGTCGAAGTGCGGGTTGAGCGGGAGGACAAAGTCGCTCCCGTTCGAGGCGATCGTATCTACCTCGGATCGGAGATGACCTTTACGGCAGTGGGACGGCCCAGTCTGGCCGCGTGACCCAGCTCCCGCCCTTCAACCTGCCGATAACGAGAACCCCTGGCTTCATTCCCGTACGTCCGGTGAAACCAGGGTCCGTGTAGCTGATCTAGTCTCAGTAGATCCAGAATCGCTCCCAG
>CAYMHT010000086.1:0-11432 GCA_964390305.1 uncultured Anaerolineales bacterium | reverse complement strand
CGGATCACGAGTACATCGTCACGGTGCGGGGGCACGGGTTTCGGTTGGAGAATCGGTAGGCTGCAGGACCGGTTGGCCTTCCCTCGGAGCAGCTGGATCCGCTGAGGGCATGCCGCGAGACGGTCCGCGTCCAGGCGGGTGCCGATCCCGGTCATCTGCAGGGCCTTGTCCACTCGTGCCGACGGATGGCACGGCATAGAAAGTCGGTCCCCGCGAATCTAGCATGACCGGGATCGGCACCACAACCCGCGCAGCGCTGGGCGTCGGCGGCTGAGACGAAGCCGCGACGACGTCAGGAGCGCTTATGAGCCTGACGGTTTCTCGTCGCGCCCACTGGAGGGGTCGCGACGTCCGCATCCCTCCATACGACGGGCAGATAGGGCGGCACTCTCGGCGGTGCCCCGGGTTCGTCGGTCTGCCCGGTGCGGGAGTCCGCCGCCGGCACGTAGCTCCGGCTCTGAAGCACCATCCGCAGCCTGCTGGCCCTGACGGCTGCGGCCGCTCCGTCTGGCGCGCTGCCCACGTCGTTGCTGCTGATGAGCGGCAGGTAGACCGTGCGGCTCATCGGAGAGGATGCCGGAAGGAGGTCGACGGTCACCGTGTGGATGGCGCTCACGTCAGCGCCGAGCGGCGGTGTGCCGGTGACCGTCACGGTGTGGGTGAGCGGACCGGGCAGATCCCCCTCGTCGACGCAGTACAGGGCGTTGCCCACGGCGATCTCCCCTACAGCCAGCGTCGTGCTGGAGAGGCTGACGTTCCCCAGCCGATGGTCGGTGGCGACGACGTCAATGAGCGGCGTGTCGCCGATGTTATCCACGCTGTAGGTGTACGTGATCGTGTCACCGACCCTGGCCGTATCGGTACTGGCCGCGATGACGACTTGAATGGCCGGCTCGATGACGTCAACGGTCGCCTCCGCGGACTCTATGGTCTGATTCCCCTGGCGGTCCTCAGCGATGGCCGCCACCGTGTTGGTGTGGTCGGCGCTGATGGTGCGGCTGATGATGCACTGGAACGACTGACCGACCACCATCTCCGCCCGCAGGCCACACTCTTCCGTTAGGTCGCCAAAGACGGTGTCGTCCAGCCCGACCAGGGTGAGTGAACCGACGCCCCGGTTGACCACCTCGATCTTGAAGTCCACCGTGTCACCCGCGCGAACCGTCGTCGGTTTGGCGATCTTGCTCACCTCGATGACCGGCTCCACGTCCGTGATGATCACCGTGGCGTCGTCGTCATCGTCGGCGGGGTTCCCCTCATTGTCCTCGGCTGTCGCGGTCACCGTGTTGGGGTAGAAGCCGGGCTCGCCGGAGACCGAGGCCTGGAAGGCGCAGCGGTACGTGCCCAGGGCGGGGATGGCGCCCCCTGTGGCGCAGGTGGTGCTCAGGAGGCTCGGGTTGGCTCCGCTGGTGACGTCGCCGTAGACATCGTCCACCAGCGAGGTGAGGGCGACCGTCTCCATGCCGGTATTGGCGACCTCGAGGGTGAACGTGACGCTGCCGCCGGGCTCGGGCAGGCTGGTCGGGGTGGCCATCTTGCTCACGGCAATGGTCGGGAGCACGTCCGTGATGGTCACGATGGCTTCGTCCGAGCCATACTGAACGTTCTCCTCATCGTCGCGGACCGCTGCGGTCACCGTGTTCGTGTGTTCGTCTCCGGCGTCGCCCGCCACAGGCGCGCTGAACGAGCACCCATAGGCCTCGTCGGGAGCCAGGTCTAGCTGCGGCAGGGTGCAGTCGCCCTGACCGTCTAGATCTCCGTAGACACTGTCCACCAGCGTCGCCAGGGTGAGCGGCTCCACGCCGGTGTTGGTCACCACCACCGTGAACTCCACGTCCCCGCCGGGCTCAGGTACGCTGGTGGGGTCGGCGGTCTTGCTCACCTCGATGGCCGGCTCGACGTCGGTGATGGTCACCGTGGCGTCGTCGTCATCGTCGGCGGTGTTCCCCTCGTTGTCCTCAACCGTCGCGGTCACCGTGTTGGCGTAGAGGCCGGGCTCGCCGGAGACCAAGGCCTGGAAGGCGCAGCGGTACGTGCCCAGGGCGGGGATGGCACCTCCTATGGCGCAGGTGGTGCTCACCAGGTGCAGGTTGCCCAGGTCGGTGACGTCGCCGTAGACGTCGTCGACCAGCGAGGTGAGGGTGACCGTCTCGACGCCGGTATTGGCGACCTCAAGGGTGAAGGTGACGCTGCCGCCGGGCTCGGGCAGGCTGGAGGGGCTGGCCGCCTTGCTCACGGCGATGGTCGGGAGCACGTCGGTGATGGTCACCGTGGCTTTGTCGTCTCCGTAGACGAAGTTATCCTCGTCGTCGTAGACCAGTGCCGTCACTGTGTTCGACTGCTCATCGCCCGCGTCGCCCGCTACAGGCGCGCTGAACGAGCACCCATAGGCCTCGTCGGGAGCCAGGTCTAGCTGCGGCAGGGTGCAGTCGCCCTGACCGTCTAGATCTCCGTAGACACTGTCCACCAGCGTCGCCAGGGTGAGCGGCTCCACGCCGGTGTTGGTCACCACCACCGTGAACTCCACGTCCCCGCCGGGCTCAGGTACGCTGGTGGGGTCGGCGGTCTTGCTCACCTCGATGGCCGGCTCGACGTCGGTGATGGTCACCGTGGCGTCGTCGTCATCGTCGGCGGTGTTCCCCTCGTTGTCCTCGGCCGTCGCGGTCACCGTGTTGGGGTAGAGGCCGGGCTCGCCGGAGACCGCGGCCTGGAAAGTGCAGCGATACGTGCCGTCGACGGGGACGGCGCCTCCTATGGCGCAGGTGGTGCTCATTAGGTCGGGGTTGCTCGAGTTGGCGACGTTGCCGCAGACGTCGTCCACCAGCGAGGTGAGGGTGACCGTCTCGACGCCGGTGTTGGCGACCTCCAGGGTGAAGGTGACGCTGCCGCCGGGCTCAGGTATGCTGGTGGGTTCGGCGGTCTTGCTCACCTCGATGCTCGGCTCCACATCCGTGATGGTCACCGTGGCGTCGTCGTCTCCGTAGACGAAGTTATCCTCGTCGTCGTAGACCAGTGCCGTCACTGTGTTCGACTGCTCATCGCCCGCGTCGCCCGCTACAGGCGCGCTGAACGAGCACCCATAGGCCTCGTCGGGAGCCAGGTCTAGCTGCGGCAGGGTGCAGTCGCCCTGACCGTCTAGATCTCCGTAGACACTGTCCACCAGCGTCGCCAGGGTGAGCGGCTCCACGCCGGTGTTGGTCACCACCACCGTGAACTCCACGTCCCCGCCGGGCTCAGGTACGCTGGTGGGGTCGGCGGTCTTGCTCACCTCGATGGCCGGCTCGACGTCGGTGATGGTCACCGTGGCCTCGTCGGCGCCGTCGCTTTCGTTGTTCTCGTCGTCCTGCACAGTGGCTGTGACTGTGTCCTGGTGGTCTATACCTGGGTTGCCAGAGACGTAGGCGCTGAACGAGCACTTGTACTGCTCGCCCGCGTCGATCGACTGCGGCACGCTGCAGTCGCCCTGGTCGTGCAGGTTGCCGTAGATGTCGTCCACCAGATCGGTGAGGGTGAGCGTCTCGAGGCTGGTGTTGTTCACCCGCACGGTGAACTCGACCGTCCCACCCGGCTCGGAGATGGTCTCTGGGTCGGCCGACTTCCTCACCACCACGCTGGGTAACACGTCCATGATCTCCACGGAGGCACTGCCTTGAGCCTCCGCGAGAACACCGGCACCGTCCTCAGCCGTTGCCGTCACCGTGTTCTCGTGCTCCGTGTTCGCTTCGCCAGACACGTAGGCCTCGAACGCGCACTCGTACCATGCATCGGCGTCGATCGACTGATCGACCGTGCAGGTGCCCTGGCCGTCCAGGTCGCCGTAGATGTCGTCCTCCAATCCCGTGAGCGTGACGGGATCCTCACCCGTGTTCGAAACGAGCACCGTGAACTCGACCCAGCCTCCCGTCTCGAGGACCGCGACCGGGCTCGCCGTCTTCTCCACCTCGATGCTCGGCCCCGCCCCCGTCCTGAACACCCACCGCACCCCCGACGTCACGGCGCCCCGGCTATCCCTGGCGATGATCTGCCAGTAGTATCTCGTCAGCGGCTTGAGCGTCTCCGGTGGATCGTACGTGGTCGAGATCTGAGCGCTGGACACCAGGGCCGGTGTCGTGGATACCGTCGGGGATACCTCTTCGCTGAAATAGACGTCGTACGTCAGGTCGTCCCCATCCAAATCACTGCACCACCAGCTCAGGTTGACGTTGAGCGGCTGCTCGTCATACCCGGCTCCCGGACTGGGATATAGCGGTTCCTCCGGGGGGTTGTTGTCGCAGTCGACGTCCAGGGCCTGCGCGCAGTTCACCACCTCGCTGTTCCAGCTTCGCCGTCCGCCAAAGACGTAGATCGTATCCCCCACCGCCGCCGAGGACAGATCCCCTCTGCGCGTGGGCATCCAGTTCATCGTCGACCATGTGTCTGATGCCGGGTCGTAGACCTCGACCCTGTCCTGCCACCCGTCGATGTAGTTGTACCCTCCGATGACATAGATCGCGTCGCCCACTGCGGCAGCGGTCAGGCGACTCCTCGCCACGGGCATGCTCGCTTTCTCGGTCCATTCGTCTTCCACCGGATCGTACGCATAGGTCTGCGTCAGGGGACCCGTTCCGTTCAGCCCGCCGATGACGTAGATCGTGTCTGACACCACCGCGGCGCTGCCCAGGGCGACGGGATGGGGGATGCTGGCCTTGTTGGTGTTCCAGGTATTCGTGGCCGGGTCGTACTCCTCGACGGCATCCAGCGCGCCATTGTCCCACCCGCCGATGACGTAGATCTTGTTGTCCACCACGCCGGCCACGGCGTCGCCTCTAGGCGTTGGCATGGGGTTCCTGATCCGCCAGGTATCGCTGACAGGGTTATACTCCTGCACCGTCCCCAGTTTACCGCCTGCGTCGGATCCTCCAATGACGTAGATCCTGCCGTCAACGGCCGCGGCGACGATGAATGCCTGCGCCGACGGCATTGGCGCCATGGTTTCCCAGGCATCCTCCACCGAGTCGTACCTCTCCACCACGTCGTATCGATCGCCGTTCCGCCCCCCCATCACGTAGACCGTACCGTCCAGGGCGACGGCAGCGGGGTTCCTTCTGGACGTCGGCATATCGGCCTTGATCGTCCAGCAACCTTGCTCGGCCGGCGTGGCATGGACGCGGCGAGGCTGAAGCGGACCGACGAACAACGCATTCACGACGATGAGAGCGGTCAACAGAATCCGAACCGAACGCCTGGCCATGATTGTCCTCCCTTGTTCTACATGCATGCCGAGCAGCCATCGGGATAAGAACAGATCACCGTCCTTCACCTCTTCCTATCTCTCTTCAAGTCTCACTGCGATCTCCCTCCACTCCAGCTGGGACAGGTCTATCCTCAATACCTTCCAGTGCATTGCTGAACCACGCATAGGACGCCTGCACGTCGTCGGAGGCAGGTAGACTGTCGGAACGGTGTCGGGTTTCGTGGAGCAATATCGCACCCATCGCGGCCGCCAGCCCGGCCACCCCGGCGACCAGGATGTTCAGGAGAGGGTTCGCCGCCTGAAGGGGCGCCTGGGCCTCCTCCACCACGATGAGCCGGATTGTCGGACGGTTGGCCAGCTGAGCCATGATCTCCGTATGCTGTTCCTGCCACATGGCCAGGTTCGATTGCAGCACAGTGATCCGTCTGGTCAACAGGTCGGCCTCCTCCAGGGAGTCGGTCTCCATCAACAGATCGGTCAGGCTGATCAACTCGGCTTCGGTGCTGGCAATGCGTTCCTCCAGCTGTGTGACGTCCTCCCCGGAGGGAGAGGATAGATCGTTCTCATCCGCCACTGTGCCCCTGATCTCCCTCTCGAGCTGCCGCACGACCTCATTGGCGATCGCTGCTGCCTGATACCGTCCGGGGGACGTGGCGGAGATCTCGATCATCTGCGTGTTGCCCACCACGCGGGCGTTGATCCGCCCTCGCAGCTCCTCAGCCGACATAGGCAGGCTCAAGGCCTCGATGACGCCCTGGAGGACAGGCCTTCGCGTGGCCCAGTCGACGTACGTGGTCGCCAATTCCCTGTTCGCCTGGAGGGAAGCCCAGTCTGCGTTCAGGCTGGCGTTCCCCAGGATCGCGGTCACCGAGGCCTCGTACCGGGGCCAGGGGGTGAGCAGACGAAATGCCAGGTAGCTGCCCAATACGGCGAGGCCGGCCCCCGCGATCAACAGCCAGAAACGCCGCCTCAGGACGGCTATGATCTCATGTAGCTCCATGGTCGTACCTCTCCAGGCTAGGCCTGCGCGCGACGCACCATTCGACACGCGGGACGCCACGGCTCTAGGTAGCGCTCGCACCGGGTCCGCGATCTTACGTCTCCAGGTCGACCGTGCCCGCGAGGCACCATTCGACACGCGGGACGCCACGGCTTCAGGTAGCGCTCGCACCGGGTCCGCGATCTTACGTCTCCAGGTCGACCGTGCCCACGATGCACCGTTCGACACGCGGGACGCCACCGCTTTAGGTAGCGCTCGCACTCGCTCCGCCATCACGCGTTTCCACGCCCTGCGTGCGCGCGATGCCGCCGCCGATACGCGGGTGACGACATCCCGGGACAGGGGACCCAGGCGGTCTGCCAGCAGCACCCACGCGGTGTGGAACAGCAGCTTCAAGTCCATGACGACGGAAGGGTGCTCTATGTAGGCCAGATCCATGGCCAGTTTTGGCGGCAGGATGACGGTCATGTACTGCTCGTCCAACGTCTCTGGATCCGCAAGATCCTCCTCCTCGTGCCGGAAGGCGATCTGAGCGGGACCGGTCATGCCCGGTTTCGCGGCCAGCACCTTTCGTTGCTCGGGCGAATACATCTCCACGTAGTAGGGCGCCTCGGGCCTGGGACCCACCATGCTCATCTGACCCTGAAGGACGTTGAGCAACTGGGGAATCTCGTCCAGACGGCTCTTGCGCAGGTGACCGCCGAGTCGGGTGATCCGCGGGTCCTGGCCAAGGGTGATGGCCGGCCCGATGCTCTCCGCATCGGTCACCATCGTTCGGAACTTGAACATGCGGAACGGCATCCCATCCTTGCCGACCCGCGGGGCGCGGTAGAAGATCGGGCCGCGCGAGTCGAGTCGGACGAGGATCGCCATCACCACCAGTAGAGGGCTCAGAAGGATCAGACCGAGTACGGCGATCGTTACATCCAGCGCTCTCTTAAGCATCGCCGACTCTCCCTTCGGTCATTCTCCGACCCTTAAATTCTCCGTCCGCCGACTCCTGGGCGATATCCACGATGCCCGCAACCCGTCTCATAACGTCGTGTTCAGGAACCCGTTGCTCGAGACGACTGAGTAGCGCGTCGCCGGCGCGATTGAGCAGGAGAAACCGGATCAGCGGGTGCAACAACACCACGTACCGCATCGGCGATCTCTCGTACCCGAGTCTCACTTTGTATTCCTCCAAGCCCGGCAGCCCACGGATGGAGGCATGTCCGTAGGAGACCGCCTGAATCTCCGCCGATCGCATCATCTCCCTGGTGGCGACGAAGGCCAGCGCGTTATTCGCCTTGGAGTCGAGCAGATCGGTGCGGGACATCTGATAGAGGATGTTGCTCCAGCTGTCGATGACGAAGGCGATCAGATAGGCCGCGAGTTGGCCGTCGACCAGGGCCCCCCAGGCGATGGCGCCTTCGATCTCCTGGCCGGCCTGGCATAGGCGCGCCCAACGGGCGGGCTCGGTGAACGTCGGGTCTCGGCGATTCTGTCGCCCCAGTGTATCTCGGTTCAGCTCCATGCCGTGGCGGTGGAGGTACTCGAACGTGACGGGTCGCACGGTGCAGTTTTCCAGTCCCTGTCGGACTTTGTTCCGCATCTTGGGGTGTACGCTCTTCATATCATACGCGTTGTCCCGACAGACGTAGATCCAGCTCCGTTTGCCCACGGAGCTGGGCGGCGCACAGTACTTCAAGCCGATGACCAGGCGCTGCCGAAAGAGCGGGTTGAGCTCCTCCCTTTCGTGGGTGGTGAGCTCCACAGGGGGGATGCGCTCGTAGAACCATCGGCTGATTTCAAACCAATGGCCGCTGGAGCTGGTGATGACCCGGTGACCGATGGACTCCAGGAATCTCCGGTAGTTCTCCACGTTCATGGTGCCTCCCCATTCCGCCCCATCGCAGGCTCCACCGCTCCAATCCGAGTACCTCTCGAACGGTTGAGAACTCCAGCGTGCGGAACAGCCGTCGCATACGGGACGGGATAGCTCTGCGGTTGAACCCCTGGGACAGCCGCGTCCTCAGTGGGATTTCACCTCTCAACTCCGTCATCTCCTGCGTGTCCATCTCATAAGGGTGGAGGTATACGATGGCGGAGTGACCGGCCTGGTTCAGTCTGCGAATGCCCAGTTCGATCAGCCACCCGGGCAGCAGGCGTGAGTAGCCGCCGCCGACGAAGGGAACCGCGTGCCCGTTGGGGCTCAACGTCGACAGAGGGAACTCGATAATGGCGCTCTGCTCGTCGATCTCGATCCGATGGGGAAACCGGTACCAACCCTGTATGCCGTACCGCGAGTTTCGGACCGGGAAGATGCTCGAATCGTACCGCATCCCCTGCTGCACCAGCACCTCCAGCGCCCACAGGGTATGCGCATCGATCGAGAAGTCTGGCGCCCGGTACCCGTATACGGGCTCTCCCGTCACATCCTGGATCAGATCGAGAGACCGCTGGAGGTCCTCCGTGAAATCCGCTCGCGACATACCGGTCAGAGGTCGGTGCGAGTACCCGTGCGTCGCCAGCTCGTGCCCTGTCGACTGGATCTCCGCGATCAGGTGTGGGTACTTCTCGCATACCAGCCCCAGCACGAAGAACGTCGCCCGCACGTTGCTTTCGTCCAAGAGTCGCAGCAGCGCCCGTGTGTTGCCCACCACGCGACCGGAGATCGGCGCCTCCAGGTCGTAGGTGGACTGATACCAGTCCTCCACGTCGACCGTCAGCGCGTTCACGACCGGCCTCCCGGGAGTCTCCAGTGACAGGGGCTCGATCGCGTACGGACAGTTCAAGGCGAGTCCCTCTCCAGCTCTAGCTGTGCCCATGCGTTACCGCCACCTCACGGGTTGTCCCGCTCGATCGCCTCCACACTCTGCTTCCCGCAGTTGAAAAGCAGATCGATGGAGGACATCCGGGGCACGAAGTCGCCCCACAACTGCGGATATACGGGGTGGTGGAAGTTCTGATAGCGCACCTCAATCCCCCGCTCCGCGAACTGACCTTCATCCAGATAGTCCGTGCCGTACTTCCCCGATAGGTAGATGTTCGCCCCCACCATCTCTGCGATGGTCAGGTTGACCGCCGTGGGCCCCTTCTCGTAGACCCCAAGGTCCGACGCCTTGACCAGTTCTGTCCCCAGCTCAAACTGATCCTTCAAGTATCGAATGATGACTTCGTTCAGCCTGGCCAGCTCAGTCCACTCCTGTGCGTATAGATCCTCGAAGAACGGCGCGTACGCTTCGAAGTAGGGAGCGTCGCTGTAGCTCTGGACGATCAGGCTCCAGCAACGGTTTCGCCAGTTCCGGCCATTGCATATCTCGGCGTCCGCAATCAACTGCTCAGACCGCCCCTTCTTGAAGACCGGAACCGTGAGCCAGGTCGGACCGTTTCGCGTCTTTATCCGGTTGCGGTTCTGGAAGTCGTCCTTCGCGAACTGGGTGGTGTCCAGCAGCACAAACACGTCGGCCTGTCTCATCTTGTCGATGAAACCCAGCCACGGCAGGTGCTCCGGCTGATGGATGGTGACAATCACCGCTCACTCCTTCTCGTCTGAGACTCTCGCCCCTGACCCGCCAGAGAGCCGACCGCCCACAGGGTCTCTACTCGATATACCCGAGGCTTCTCAGCCTCTCCCTGACCTCCATCGCGTCGTCGATCGAATAGGAGGATCTCTCCTCGCCTTCCACGAGCTCCGTCTGTAAGGGTTCACCCGTATACGATACGGGGTTCTCGGCTCTGAAGGATTCGCAAAACGCCTCCGAAAGCACCCTTCCGTCCATCGTCCGCGGGATCGGCTGTCCGGTGAGATAGAGAACGGTCGGGGCGATATCCAGGATGCTGGCGTCGGGGATTCCGTGGTCTCTGCGGATCATGTCTCCCTTCATCAGCAGGATCCCGTAGGGTCGGTGCTCCCCGCTGAGTATCTCCTGGATCTGATTCTTCTCGACCTCGTCCGGGCGGATGACGATCTCACCGCACCGTATCCCGTTCCTGACCCTCACGTCCTCCCACTCGATCAACAGGTCGGGCGCATCGTCGACGTAATCCCCGACGTAGAGATCCTCCCTGGTGTGAACCGCCTTCACCAGGCGCCTGCCCGTTCCCACCTCCTCGAGCGCCTGTAGCTTCTCGATGATCGTGTCTCGGAAGCTGCTATATGCCTCCTCTGAGGAGAAGAGGGGTTCCCCTGCCCGGTTCGCTCTGTTGATCACGATGGAGAAGAAGCAGTCGTTCGACCACAGCCTGGTCCGGTCCCAGTCCACGTTCGATACCACCGACTCCACCCGGCTCCTCAGCCCCGGGACCAACCTGGCTAGCTTCTGCTTGTACCGCTTCGGGAATTTCCTGAAGATGAACCAGTACGCCTTGCTCACAGCGTGGACGAGCAGGCTTCTCGGGTGGGCGTACCCTGGGGCGGCGTCGGCGGCGGAATACCAACCGAGTCTCGTGAACAGCTCTTTGAGATAATAGCGAGCTTCGTAGTTGAAACCTGTGCCGTGGTCCGAACAGATGACGAACGTCGCATCGGGGTACGTGCCCATCAGATCCCGCACGATCGCCTCGTGTTTCTGGTACATGCTCAGCAGGACGTCGCCAAACCGCTCTGCCTCCTCCGCGTCATACGCCGGATGGAGCTTGTCATGCAAGTTCCAGAAATAATGCGCGCAATTATCGATCTCCGAGAACAGCACCACCATCAGGTCACAGTCGTACTTCTCTGTCAGGTACTCCGTCGCCCTGTACCTTGCGTCGGCCGCCTGATCGAGCGCGGCAATCGCTTGTTTCACCTTCCCGTCCATCATGAGACCGGCGACTCCAGGGCTGATCTGATAGTCGCAGCCGATCGATCGCAACTCCTCTATCAGGCCCGGCGGGTAGGAGATCCCGGGCGAGTCGAGATCGGGCGTCTCCATGCCGGCGATGACGAAGCCGTTGATCTCGGTCGCCGGATAGATCATCACCATGTTGATCACGCCAACGCGCTGGCCAGCCTCGGCGAGGATCTCGTAGAAGGCGCTTCCCTTTCTGTCCTCGCGATTCAGCACCTTGATCTGTCTCGTGCCATCGAGCACCATCTCGAAACCGAAGATGCCGTGCTTACCTGGATTTGTCCCCGTCAATATGGACGTCCACTCGACAGGGCTGAACACCGGCGGGATGCACTTGAGTCTGCCGTACGTCCCTTCGGACATCAGCTGCTTGAAGAAAGGCAGC
>CAYMHT010000085.1:0-11560 GCA_964390305.1 uncultured Anaerolineales bacterium | reverse complement strand
GTGATGCCGCAAGGCATGTTACTCCTCCAGGGGGGCCTGTCAAGCGACCCTCCCGAGGCGCCCCGAAAAGGGGCGGCGTTTTCTGTAGAGACCATGCTGTGGTAGAATGTCAGGTGCAATACGTCCTGTTTGATCTCACCTACTGTCGGCAACGGCCACTGGCACGTTGCTCGACGGGAGAGGGAAACAGACTCAGAGGGCGTGCGGAGCAGGTGCCGTGCGCAATCTGTCGCCCAGTCGAGCCGGGGCGAGAACAGACACGGAGAGGGGAGGAGACATATGCCACGCGAGACCTTTGAGCGAGACTTGCAGGAACTGGAGGACGAGTTGCTGACCCTGGGCAGCATGGTCGGACAGGCGATCATGGACTCGGTAGCAAGCCTCAAGGAGCGAGACCGGGATGAGGCACGGCGGCTGATCCAGCAGGATCGCGAGATGAACGAGAAGCGATACGCTCTGGAGGCAAAGGCCCTGAGGCTAATTGCGACGCAACAGCCGATGGCTGGAGATCTCCGCACCATCGCTGCTGTCCTCAGCCTCGCCTCCGAGCTGGAGCGGATCGGCGATTACGCCAAGGGCATCGCCAAGATCAACTTGATGATGGGCGATGAGCCTCTGCTGAAGCCCTTGATCGACGTGCCTCGCATGGCCCGGAAGACCCGTGACATGCTCAACGGGGCACTGAAGGCCTTCGCCGACCGAGATGTGGAGCTCGCTCGCTCGATCGCCCCCGAGGACGACGAGGTGGATGGGCTCTACAACCAGGTCTATCGAGAGCTGCTCACCTACATCATCTCTGATCCACGCACCATCGACCAGGCAACTTACCTCCTCTGGGTAAGCCACAACCTGGAGCGCGCTGCCGATCGCGTCGTCAATATCTGTGAGCGAGTCATCTTCACGGTGACGGGGAAGCTGGTCGAGATCAAAGGCGAGGAACAGAAGGAGATAACCTACGAGCAGCAGAGCACAGGACGCTGATCTCAGGGGGTATCCACAAGCACGAACAGCAGGTCATTCACGTTCGTCCCAGTCGGGCCGGTGAGGATCAGGTCGCCCAGCGCTTCGAAGAAGTGATAGCTATCGTTCGCCTCCAGGGCCGTCCGTGGGTCGAGCCCTAGCTCACGGGCGCGTCCAACGGTAGCGCCCGTGACCACGGCGCCGGCGGCGTCGGTGGGACCATCCGTCCCATCAGTGGCCAGGGCCATAACCAGCACCCGCGACCAGCCTTCGAGGGCCAGCGCTGCGGCGAGAGCAAGCTCCTGGTTGCGACCACCCTTTCCTTCGCCGCGGACGGTGACCGTCGTCTCTCCCCCCCAGACCAGGCAACCCGGCGGACAGAGCGGGTCGCCGTGGGCATGGATCCCTTTCGCCAACCCGGCCGCCACCTTCGCCACCTCTCGAGCCTCCCCCTCGATGTAGGTGCTCAAGAGGAGTGCCTCAAAGCCCAACTGGCGTGCCTTCTCCACCGCTGCCATCGCCCCCTGTCGATTGGAGCCGACGATGACCTGTTGTACGTGCTCAAAGACGCTGTCGCCCGGCTTCGGTGTCTCCCGGACAAAAGAGTAGTCCTCCCCGTCTCTGCGGACGCCGTAGCGCTCCAATACCTCGCGAGCGTCGGTCACCGTCGTCCTGTCCGGCACAGTGGGACCGGAGGCAATGACGTCAAGGGGATCCCCGACCACGTCCGACAGGATCAGGGTGATAACGGCCGCGGGTGCCGCCAGCCGCGCCAGGTTGCCCCCTTTGATCCGCGAGCAGTGCTTGCGTACGGCGTTGAGCTCATCGATCGTTGCACCGGAGCGAAGCAAGGCATCCGTCAGTCCCTGGAGATCACTCAGGGTTAGGGCCGGCACGGGCAGACTCAAGAGCGCTGAGCCCCCACCGGAGATCAGACAGATGACCAAATCCTCCTCCGTTGCCTGGCTCACCAGGTCGACGACAGCCCGCGCCCCACGCACGGAGTTCTCGTCAGGCACCGGGTGCCCGGCCTCGATGATCTCAACGGGCCAGGCAGAGGAATCGAAGCCGGAAGCGGGAGAGCCAACACCCACCGCGTGGCCGTACTTGGTTACCAAGACGCCCTGAGTCAGCCGCTCACCGAGACTCTCCGCGATGCCGGCTGTCATCGGCACCGCGGCCTTCCCGCCGCCAACGAGGAGGACGCGCTCATACTCATCCAGCTCATACCGTCGACCAGCGACGATGAGGCCGCCACCGTCACGAGAGACGTGCCGGTGTATTGCGGTCACCGGATCGACAGCATCCAGCGCAGCCCGCTGCAGTTCCGCAGCCACGCTGTACAGTCTGGGCTCAGACAAAGGGCTCCCGGTGGCGTGTCAAGAAAGAAAAGGGCCCCGCTGTCCGTGCCCTCGCCGTCCGCGTTTGACAAGAAGGCCCGTCGCAGCGGGGACCGCTCGTCCAGCACTGACCGCCAAGCGCTGCCTGGTATCTATCTCTGAAGCCTCTCCACGGCCTCAGCAGCGGCCTCCTCCGGCGTGGCGCCTCCCCGCAACACAGACTCCAGTGCTTGCTGCATTGGGGGCCCCACGGCCTCCATGATCGCCGGGCGTGGCGCGGGCACGGCGCCCTCGAGCAGGTCTTCGAGCACAGCCCGCTCCTCTGCGGACACGTCCCATAGTAGAAGCGCGCCGGGCGTGGTCGGCAGGTAACCGGCCGCCTGGGTCCACGCTGCGTTGTGGTCTGGCGCTGTCAGCCACTCCATAAGGAGCATGGCCACATCCTGACGCGCCGGGACGTCGGTCACCATAGCCAACACCCAGCCACGAGCGATGCTGACCGCCCGGCCCTCCCTGGTTGGGATGGGCGCCGCGGCCATCGCGTCGTCGGCCTCCAGCCAATAGCGGCTGGCTCTCGCCGCCGTCATACCCGCTTCTCCAGCCCTGAACTGCTCCCAGGCCTGATCCACGTGCGTGGCAGTCAGTACCTGCGTCGGGGCGATCACCGTGTTGGTAATGCACCGCCTGTAGAAATTGAAGACGTCGCCCATCACCTCTTCGTCCAGCGATGGATTGCCCTCCTCGTCGGTCAGGCTGCCCCCGGCCCCCAGATACTGAATCAATGTCGCATCGTTCACGCCACCATCAATCCCACCCGCGGGGAACAAGAACGAGGTGGGAGCGGAAATGACCTGCGTCCAGGTGACGGGAGGAGAATCAAACAGGGTCCGTCGGTAGGCCAGATGCTGCAAGTCGACACCCAACGCGGCTCCCACAGTGTGGTTGTCCACCGTCCCCATGGCTGAGGCAATCGGAAACCCGTCTTCGCCGGCAGTCGATGCAAGGAGGTCATCAAGCGGCTGCACGAGACCCGAATCAGCCATCGAGTCGAGATCAGACGCATCCAGGACCACCAGGTCTGGAAGTACCGAAGGGACCGCATCCTTCGCCGTGCGCATGAAATCGATCAGGCCTCCGCGTCCTTGGGCCTTCTTCACGACCACGTCGATCTGTAGGTCGGGATAGGCGTCACGGAATTCATCCAGCTGACTCCCAAGAACGTCAGAGCCAGGCTGTTCCCCGTACGGATCCAGTTCCTCCGGAAGCCATAGTTCGATGACCGTGATCAACGGCGTCGGTTCCGGGGTTGGCGTCGGGATTGGCGTAGGCGTGGGCTGATCCGGCGCAGTCGTACCCGGAGCGACCGTCGGCACCGGGGTCGCGCGCCCACAGCCGATCAGGGCCAGTATCGCCAGCGACACGATGAACCGTCCAGCCCATTGGGTTCGCAGAGCCTTCACAAGCACATTCATAATGCAGAGATTATAACACAACTCCGCCTTGACTCCCACTTGTCAACCCCAGGGTGTCACGGTATCATAGAATCACCTTCAGGAGGCTCGGCCCCGCACAGAAGCCAGCCTCCTCGATTTTTCTACGGACCAGGGCTGATGGTTGGATTTCGGGATCCGATTCGACGATGGGAGCTGATCGCTCTGATCGCCGTCCTCATCGCGGCAACTGCACTGCGACTATGGCGACTCGATCGTGTACCCCCCGGATTGACCCACGACGAAGCCAACAACGTCCATGACGCTGCCTCTATCCTGGAGGGAGAGCGTCCTTTTTACTTCCCCGTAGCCCAAGGGAAGGAGCCTCTCTACCCCTATAGCGTGGCCCTGATCATGGCCATCGTAGGACCAACTCCGCTGGCCATGCGGCTCACGTCGGTCTTCTGGGGGATCTTGCTGATCCCATTGACGTTTGTCTGGACCCGGCGGGACTTCGGTCCTTTCGTCGCGCTGTGCACCGTGGTCGGCCTCGCTGTTTCGTTCTGGCCCATCAGCACGAGTCGTTTGGGGCTGCGGGCGATAACGCTGCCGGTCCTGCTCACCGGCGCCGTGCTTGCTTTCCCAATCTCGGAATCGCACCGACCTGGCGTCATCCGTTCAGCGGCCGGGGGTCTATGCCTCGGCCTGACGTTCTACACCTACCTGGCCGCCAGGGTGATGCCGGGGCTGTTTCTCCTTTTCGGCGTCTATCTCTTTCTGATCCACCCGAAGCGTTGGAAGAGGCAGTGGCCGCATTGGTGCGTCGTGCTGTTTGTCACAGCCGCGGTTGCTGCTCCTCTGTTTCTTTACCTGCGGGCACATCCGTCGGCCTCGATCCGCATAGGCCAGCTTGATCGGCCTCTTCGTGCGCTCCTGAGCGGTGACCCGAGTCCGCTGTTGGACAGAGTGGTCACATCTCTTCAGATCTTCAGCGTTCGAGGAGATGGATTCGTACCCTACAACGTGCCAGGCCGCCCGCTCTTCAACCCGCTCCTGAGTGTGCTCTTCTACGGAGGTCTCATCGTTGCCCTCTGGTGTCCGCGAGATCCAGCCTGCGTGTTCGCGCTGCTCTGGCTCCTCGTGGGATTTCTGCCTGCCCTGGTGACAGGCCTGGACGCAGCCAACGTTCGGGCTGTGGCCGCACAGCCTGTCGCATATGTCTTCCCCGCGCTTGCTCTGAAGGCGCTTTGGGACATTTCTTCGTCGCACCCGAAGAACCGCCGCCTGGTCTTGCTCGGCATCCTTGCCAGCGTCGTCTTCGCCCCGGTAGCTTTCTTGACCATACGAGACTATTTTGTGCGCTGGCCTGACCGCCGGGATGTGCGGGTGCACTATCACACCGACCTTCACGCGATCGCAAACACGGTACAAGAATGGGAGACGGAAGAACCCGTCGGTGTCTCAGCCTTCTATCCCGGTGAGTACCATGACCCGCGCGTCGTGGAAGCCCTGATGGCGCAGAGCGATCCCTCACTCCGCTGGTTCGATGGTCGGCAAGCATTGGTCCTCCCCTCATCTTCAACAGCCAGGCTCATCTTGCCCGAAGCCATCCCCCTCAATGACGTCCTGTGGGCCATCGTCCAACCCGAGGCCAATCTTCTTGAGCGTGTAACGTTGAGACCTGACGACTTCAATCCCTCCTTTGCCGTCTACCGCTGGGCTCCGAACCGCGCACGAGATACTCTGGAGCGGACCCTCAGCTCCCCTTCTCAGCCCAATACGCTGCCGGTGAACGTGGGTGGGATACTCAAGTTCCAGGGTTATCAGCTTCAGGGATGGAGCGGTAAAGCAGGCGGCGAGTTCACTTTGCTGACCCTCTGGCATATCGATGCCTCCCTCCCCGACGACCGGGACGCCGTGGTCTTCGCCCAGCTTCTGAACAGCCAGGGTCACGTGATCGCCCAGCGAGATCACCTCGGAGCACCCTCCTGGAACTGGTATCGGGGTGACGCCTTCGTCCAGCTTCATGACCTCTCGCTGCCGACCGACGCGCCGCCAGGGCCCTACAGCCTGATCGCGGGTGTGTACACCACGCCAGATCGAGTAGACGCCGTGCTGGCTGGGCGGGAGCCCGATCCCAGCATGCCTCGGTTGCCCGTCCACGAAGAACAGCCCCCGTCGGACGACGCCATCACGCTGGTGACCCTGGAGGTCAAGTGAACGAGCCCTCTCAGAAACGGCGGGCGTGGGAATGGGGCCTGCTCCTTCTGATCCTGATCCTTGCCGTGGTGCTCCGCGTCTACCGTCTGCAGGCCGTCCCTCCCGGGTTGACCCACGATGAGGCCGGCAATGCCCACGACGCCGTGGCTGTGCTGCGCGGCATCCGTCCCATCTATTTCACTGGGGCCTACGGGCACGAGCCGCTCTATTCCTACTCGGTCGCTGTGGTCATGGCGTTCCTGGGCCCGACAGAGCTGGCACTGCGCCTGACGACCGTGGGTTGGGGAATACTCGTGGCTCTCCTGAGCTACAACCTCGCCCGACACCTCTTCGGCCCTCTACCCGCAGTCCTCACGGCAGGCTGGCTTGCTGTCTCCTTCTGGCCTGTTATGACGAGCCGGGTGGGACTCCGGGCAGTGACTTTGGCGGCCACCTTCACCGCGTCGGCGTTCTGCTTCTGGCTGGGACTCCCGACCTCCGTTGCGCGGAAACCTGGAGCCACAGAGCATACAGAACCACGACTTCGGCCTTGGATTGCCTGGACACTCGCTGGTCTCTTCCTCGGTGTGTCGCTCTATACGTACATGGCGAGTCGGGCGATGCCGGCAGTGTACGTTTTCTTCCTGGTCTATCTACTCGCGCTTACCTGGCTCGGCAAACCGAGTCGATCTATCCATCACGGCAGCCTCGCAATCGCGATTATCCTGATCACGGCAGGCATTGTTGTCGCCCCGTTGGCCCACTTCTTGGTGACCCATCCGGATGCGGAGCAGCGAGTCGCCCAACTCGCCTGGGCGCTGCAGCGTGCTGCGCAGGGAGACCTCGGCCCCCTGGCCCACAACATATCGCAGGGTCTTCTGGCACTCCTGAGCCGAGGGGATCCAATGTGGCGCTACAACATTCCAGGCCGCGCTTTGATCGACCCCGTCAGCGGGGTACTGCTCCTCGTCGGGATCGTCATCTCCATCTGGCATTGGTGGGATTCCCGCTACACCTTCCTGCTGCTTTGGCTCATCGTCGGCCTCGTCCCGGCGCTCGTCGTCGGCCCTGAGGGCATCACGCTGCACGCAATCGCCGCCCAACCGGCGGTCGCTGTGACGATTGGGCTGGGGCTATCCTTTGTCATCCGGTCGCTGATTCGCGTCGTACCAGACCAGATCGCATGCACGAGACCGGCAGTCAGGATCGCCTGTGTGATTCTCCTTGTCACCGGGATCGGTCTGCATACGGCGCACGACTATTTCACCGTCTGGGGAAGACATCGAGAGGTACGTGTGACCTATTACCACGCCCTCGTCGAACAGGCGCGCTATCTCGATGCCCAGCCTGATGCTGGGACCGTCGCGCTCTCGACAAAGTACCCGGGTCGATTCCACGATCCCTATGTTATGGAGATTGCCCTGCGCCGTGAAGATCTCGCCCTGCGCTGGTTTCACGGCGAGTCGGCCATCGTCTTCCCTCCTGGAGACAAGGTGCGGATGATCATCCCTTCCATCGCCTCATCCGATGAGACCCTGGAGCCTCGCTTCCTGTCTCAGACCCTCGACGAGCATACCTCCCTCATTCACAGCGAGTATCTTCGCCATGATGATCTCATCCCTTCCTTCGACGTCTATGGCCTCGATGTCGAGGGCGCGCTACGGACACTCCTCTCAGAAATGGGAGATAAACCCGTCTACTGGAGCGCGAGCAATGCGTTCCCGGTCGAGGCACCCCGGGGACCCTACGATTCGCTCCCGCTGCCGGTCGCCTTCGACGACGTCATCGAACTGCTCGGCTACGACGTACGTCCACCGACCGTCAGACCGGACGGGACCTTCGAAGTGCTGACGGCGTGGCGTGTAAGGACCCCCCTGGAGACGGAAGTGACGCTTTTCACCCATCTACTCGACCACCAGGGTGAGATTGTCAGTCAAGTGGACCGACTGGACGTGCCTGCGTGGCACTGGCAACCGGGAGATGTCTTCGTGCAGCGGCATCGTTTGCAGATCAAGGAGGAGGCCCCAGCCGATCTCTATCACCTGGAAGTGGGTCTCTACACGCAGCACGACCTGGCGCGCCTGCCCGTCAACGATGAGGGCATCGAGAGGGGCGACCGCGTTCTCCTGGCGCCGGTACAGGTGACGGCAGAATGACACAGCGTCAAGGATCCACATCTGGCCCGACTCCCGCCCGCTGGGCATCCGTGGTGGTCATCCTCCTGCTAGCCTGGGCCTTGCGCCTCTGCTATCTGGAGGAGGTGCCTCCCGGGTGGCGTGACGACGAACTAATCAACATTCACGCGCTCTCCGGACAGGTGCTGGAAGGACATGTACCCATCTACTACCTCGGGGCGTCCGGCCACGAGCCCCTTTATCACCACCTGCACGCTGTGGTGCACGCCCTCCTGG
Organism: uncultured Anaerolineales bacterium; assembly: GCA_964390305.1. GTDB lineage: Bacteria > Chloroflexota > Anaerolineae > B4-G1 > B4-G1 > SKLM01. Next base: position 3,220 of record CAYMHT010000085.1, on the reverse strand, counting down.
GTTTCAACGTACTCAGTGGGCACATTCTTTCCGTGATGTTCGGGACCCTTTCGATCGCCCTCACGTACAGCGTCGTCCGCAGGCTCTTTCCCGAGGAGCGCCCGACCGCGCTCATCGCTTCTCTCTCACTGGCGACCTCCTTCTGGTCCCTGATGTACAGCCGCACCGCAATCCGTCACATGAGTCTGCCCCCCCTGGTCCTGGCCACGGTGTACGCCATCTGGCGCCGGATTGATGGGCAGGATTCCCCCTTCTGGAGCTGGTGGGGGGTGGGCCTGCTGTCAGCAGGAGCCCTCTACACCTACACGGCGTCGCGTCTCCTGCCCGTTGTTGTGGTGGCGTTCGGCTGCTACCTGGCGCTGGTTCACCGTGACTGGTTCCATAGGTGCTGGCGCGGGATGGTGCTGGCCCTGCTCGTGACGGCTGCACTGGCTGCACCGCTCGGCCTGGCGATCGCCCAAGGCCGAAGCGCGCGCGCACTTGAAGGAGTCGGTGCCGACGCCCGCGTGACCGAGTTGGCAGGGCCGCTGCGTGCGTTGTACAAAGGCAACCCAGAACCCCTGTTGCAGGGGACCTGGCGGACACTGGGAATGTTCCACGTGACCGGGGACCCAGAGTGGCTGTACAATATCCCTGGGCGCCCGGTCTTCAACCTTCTAGGCGGGGCCCTTCTCTGGGCAGGGGTCGGCCTCTGTCTCTCCCGCTGGCGTCGACCACGCTGTTTCTTCCTCATCCTCTGGTTGGGACTGGGATTGGTTCCTGCCTTTGTCAGCGTCCCTGCGGCAAGCCTGAGCCATACGATCTTGGCACAGCCCACCGCCTATATCCTGCCAGCCGTATCCGTCATCTGGATCCATGGACAGGTAGGCAGACTTGTCGACTGGTGCGCCGCAACACAACCGCTTCAACGAGTTCGTCGGAGAATCGCCAAACCAACCGCGCGTTACTTCCCGAGACGGCGGCTCTCCCGGGTTGCTGACTTGGCACCCCTCGTCGGCTACCTGTTGGCTACCCTGTTTTTGACGACAAATGCAGCCCGGGACCTCCGTGACTACTTCGTCGTCTGGCCCCAGCGCGGCATGGTACGCCTCCTCTATCGCGCCGACTACCGCCAGGCCGCTCAGCGCCTGAACGCCCATTCCGGGCTGAAGGATGTCGCGATCAGCAGTGGTCTGTTCGGGCCGTGGGATCGGCTCGCGCTTGGGGTCGACGTCCAGCGTGAAGATATTGCCGTTCGCCTATTTGACCCAGAGCGCGCGCTGATCTCTGCTACCGGGGAGCCGTCCTCACCCGTCATTCTGACGTCTTGGCCAGACCCTGCGCCGCTGATCCGGCAGATGCTTGAATCGGAACGTCCCCCAGAAGCCCTATCCGAGCACTTGACGCTCTACCCGTCATCCGGGGTCCACAATTGGCAATCTCTGACATGCGACCCCCAGGCGACCGTCGACGGCCCGGAATTCGACAACGGCCTGGCCCTGACGAGCGCTTGCTGGAATAACGCGGATCACCTCCGCCCGGGAGAGGAGGGAACAGTTCTCACCGTCTGGCACGTCGTTGCGCCCCTTGACCTGCCCCCCCTTCCCGTCGTCGCGAACCCACCACCTCCAGGGGTCTACAGTGGCCCCAGACTGGCCGTCTTCGCCCACCTCTTGGACGAGCACGGGGCACTTATTGCCAGCGACGACGGTCTCTGGGTAGACCCGTTGACCCTGCAGCCTGGCGATCGGTTTATTCAGCTGCATCGACTCCTACTCCCCGCCGATGCACCGGACGGTCCTTACACGGTTGAGCTCGGATTATACGACCCAAGAACGGGCGAACGGTGGAAGATCCTGCGTGGTGGAGAAGGACCATACACCGACCGCATTCTGCTTCCAAGCACGACAGAGGAAGCACCAAGATCGGGTCTGAGTTGAGCCGTAGAGATGATAGAGACGGCTTCGACGCACCAGTTCACCAGGGACGACGTAGAATGATGACTGAGAGCAAGAGGTGTCTTTGAGCGCGCGCGCACGGCTCGCAGTTGCAGCATTGATCGTCATCTATGCGGCATTATCCGTGGCCTACAGTCTGGCTTGTCCCATTTACGAGCCGACTGATGAGCTGCGCCACGTCCGCTATGTACGGCACATCGTCACCTACCGCAGCCTGCCGATCCAGCATGCGGACACACCACGCGCTCAAAGCCATCATCCGCCCCTCTACTACGTCCTGGGGGCGTTGGCGTCCTGCTGGGTGGATGTCGAACCGGACGTTTACTATCAACCCCAACAGAACCCTTTCTGGGCCTACCGGTACTGGGAGGTCGGCAGCGACAACAAGTGCCAATACGTTCACCGGCCTGACGAGGAGTTCCCTTTCACAGGAGTCACCTTGGTGGTCTACATCGTGCGCTGGATGACTGTGCTTATCGGCGCCGGAACCGTGTGGCTGACCTATCGAATCGCCCAGGAGATCTTCCCTGCGCAGCCTGGACTGGCCTTAGCGAGCACCGCCATTGTGGCATTCAACCCACAGTTCCTGCACCTGAGCGGAGCGGTCGGCAACGACGTTCCGGCAGCGTTGTGCGGTGCGGCTGTGCTTCTCGCGTGTATCCGCCTGATGAAGGAAGCCCCCAAGGTACGTACCGACGCCACTCTCGGTGTCCTGCTCGGGCTGTCCCTTCTCACTAAGTTTCACCTGCTGGCTCTTCTCGCTCCGATAGCTTTGGCGTACTTGCTGACCGCTTGGCCCAGGCGCGACTGGCGCGTCGTTGTCCGGGCCAGTCTGATCATCTTAGGCCTGGCAGGGATGCTGTCCAGCTGGTGGTTCCTCCGGAACTGGCAGCTTTATGGAGAGCCGACAGGCCTGAACCGGTTCAATCAGCTCTGGGCCGGACGCCGTCCGTGGGGGCACTGGTGGGTCATCGGCCAGAAGTTGCCCTACCTGTGGAGCACCGTATGGGGCCGCTTCGGCTACGGGCAGGTACCGCTTCCCAAGACCATTTACCGAGGGTCCCTGGTCTTCTGCCTCCTCGCTCTGGCAGGTTATCCGCTTTCTGCGGGACGGCGATCCGCGTTTCCTGCCAGCCTGCTGCCGCTGGCGACCACCATCGTCGTTTTCGTCGCCATCGTCATGTACTACATGCTGATCCAGCCGGCCGGAGCCATGGGACGATTCTTGTTTCCCGCCTTGCCGGCTTTCGGGATCCTGCTGACGGATGGTCTGAGTCGCCTCT
>CAYMHT010000084.1:0-11574 GCA_964390305.1 uncultured Anaerolineales bacterium | reverse complement strand
TGATCTGACCGGACTCGATCAGGTCCAAGATTCGTAGACGTTCATTGTTCATCACTGATTCCCTCGGTGTTCTAGATGGGCCTAGCTCATCCTTCAGATTCCTATACTTCACTCAGCTGTCCGTCGGGCACGGGCATACCCAGCGGACCCCGACGCGACGTCGCTTACTTCCGGCGGCGAGACGCCACGCCGGTCCTCACCCACGGCAGCACCTCGGGCCAGTCTCTGACGCGCTGGACAGAGAGCCGGGCTCCACCACCTGCTCACTCTGGCCGAAGAAGACCTGCAGCAGCAAGGCTGCTACCAGGTAGGTCGCGCCCGTGGCCGCGAAAAGGGGCGGGAAGCCGTATGTCTGCTGCACCACACCACTGATGCCTGGCCCAATGCCCCGCCCAACTGACCAGGAGAGCCCGATGATGGCCCCTAGCTTGCCGCGCTCGTCTTCCTTTGCCTGCTCCATCGCAAAGGCGGTGTAGAGCGGGCCACCCATATTCATCAGGGTAGCCCGAACCCAAAAGGCACCGATGGCCACGGGCAGAACGGGCACGAAGCCCAGGATCAGCAGGAACGGCAGTGAGGCCAGCTCGCTGGCGACGATGGTTCGCACGTTCCCCCAGCGCTCGGCGACTATCGGCGCCACCATCGTCGCGAGCCCCATTCCCAGCTGCGAGACCCCGAAGGCGAGACCCAAAAGGCTGTCGCTTATCCCAAAACGCTGCTTGAAAAAGACGTTGAGGTAGGGTATCAGCAGCCCGGCCCCCAGGCTGATGACCAGCTGAGGCACCACGAGCCTCCAGACATCCCTTCGCCCTAGCAGAGAGCGGAGAGAGAGTGCCAGCCCATCGCTGGCCCTCTCGATCTCCCGTCGCTCTTGAAGCATCGACAACGGGATCAAGGAGAGGGTCATGACACCGGCAGACAGCAAGAGCGTGGCTCGGTAAGCGGCAGCGCTCTCCGACGGCTGACCTAGAAGAGAGCCAAACCAGCCTGGCAGAGGACCGCCAGCGACGCTGCCTGCGAAGGCCACGAGCATCATCACACCCATCCGCGTGCTGAAAAGCGTAGGGCGCTCGTGCGCCGCCGCGTTCTCGGTCATGAACGCCGGGCCGGTCGCCATGTAGACCGCGTTTCCGCCCCCCCAGGCCACCGCGGCCACCATCAGAGGCCAATCCAGCGGGGACAGCACTACTGTCAGCACGCCCAGGGTGGAAAGCAGCGAGCCCAGGAGGAGCGACCGCTTCCGGCCCAAGCGGTCCGCGACGACACCCATCGGGAGACCGAGTCCGAGGGCAGCCAGGCTCACCAGGGACATGAACGCCCCCAGGAAAGCCTGATCGTTCCCGCGAGCCAAGATGAATAGGTTCAGGAATAGGTGGAAGACACCGCTTCCCAGGCCGCTCACAGCCGTCATCACCAGGAACAGCTTGGCGTTACGGCTGAGCCCGGCCAGGCGGCGCAGATGCCGTCTAAGGGCCCTCATACGGTTGTCTCAGTCCCTCTCACTCGAGAGCGGCCAGAAGCTCGGAAGCCTGCTCGGGCGTGATCTTGCCCTCCTCGACCATGCGTAGCACCCGAAGCACTTCCTCGTCGCTGGCGCCTTCCTCGGAGCGCGGCCTCTGCCCACTGGCACGCTGCCAGCGTCGCTCGGCCCGCTCGGCCCGCATACGAGCCCGCTCGGCTGCGCGCTCCGCCTTTCGGCGCGCTTGCTCAGTCGCCCGCTCCACGCGTCGCTTGATTGCCTCTGCGTCTACGTAGCCAAGGCTCGTCTCAAGGCGAGTCGCCATCTCCGCCATCGCCTGATTCACCTGCAACTCGATCTGCGCGCCAAGATCATCGAGGCCAGCCGTCGCCTCGAAGGCCTCACCTGCCCCAGCCGGCCGGAGCGACAGGTTCCCCTTGACGTCGCCCTCCAACACCGCCTGCCCGTCGCCCAGGCTTCCCCTGACCTCGCCCTCCTCCCTCTCCACGTCCAGGCCGAAGACGTCGGAGTGGACATGCCCATCGGCGCGCACCGCGAGGCGCAGGCTTGCCTCCTCCGGTACCCACACGGTCAGGTTGCCACTCGCCCTCACACGATAGACCATCCCAGGGGAGAAAGGAGGCCCCAACTGGGCGTTCCCCCGCACGGTTTCGGCCTGCAGTCCGCCCTTCAGGCCTTCCGTGCTCAGGTTGCCCGCGACCTCAGCCAGCGTGAGCTGCTCATCCAGGGCACGCACGCGGACGTTCCCCTTCACCTCGCCCGCCTCAAGGTGTCCGTGCACCTCGTGGGCGCTGAGATTGCCGAGCCCCTCGTCCAGGGAGACCGGACCGACGGCCCGCAAGGTCGCGTTACCATGGATCACGCCAGCGTGAATCCCGCCCCTAACGCCATCGACACGCAAGTTTCCGAGCACACGCTCCGCTGTGAGCGTTGTCGCTGACGGGCAGAGCACCGTGCAGTCACCGGCCGCCGACAAAGATACGGCCCCGTCCTCTTGCTCGAGCTCCACCTCATCGTCTCCGTCTTTCACCACGACTGTGATCTGTCCTTCGCTGCCCCCTCTCACAGTCAGGCTGCCTCGGCACTCGGAGACAGTGATGTGAGGCGACTCGGACACCTCGATCGTTCGCTTGAACACGACTTCCTCCTTCGGTTTCCAACTCGAACACCTACCCCCGACGGACACGATCGCTTAACCTTCCTGCATCAGCTGAAGCGCTTCCTCGGCAGAGATCTCCTTTCGAGACAACTGCTCCAGGATCTCCTGTCGGCGCTGATCCACACTCTCCTCCCGCCTCCCCACATCATAGCCCATGGCGCGGATGACATCCTCGAGACGGTTTCTGACGGTAGGATACGAGAGGTCCAATTCGTCCTGCACGCGATTGAGCTTACCCTCGCAGCGGATGAAGATCTCCACAAAATGGCGTTGGTCGGGCGTCAGCTGAAAGAGCCGCCCGAGACTGAAGCGGCCTTCCAACGCCGTGCCGCAATTGCGGCACACCATCCGCGTGACCAGCAGATCACTGTGACAGACGGGACACTCACTTGGAGCGGTATGCATGGGACCTCCTGTTCATAGAATTTAAGCGCTACTTCAACAATTATAATATAGGGCTTAATTCTTGTCAAGGGGCAATTTGTCGAGTTGAGCCGGAGGTCCTTGTTTTCTGGTCGCGTAGGAGAGACGCTGGGGCGCTGCAACGGGGGTTGCCAACAGCAAGTTGGGAGCCCAGAAGGCAGACTCGAGGATTACGTTGACGCCGTCTTTAGATGTCTATCGCCTCCATACATCCACCGTCTTCAGTCAGATCACCGTGCCATCGGGAATGACCGCGTTCTTGGGGATGACCACGATGCCGTCTCGGATGACGTAGTTTTCGGTGTCGACCATCTCACCTTCTGGTTCGTGTGCCCGAATCGTGACACCCTCTCCAATGCGCGCGTTCTTGTCAACGATGGCCCCCTCGATACTGCTGCCCCGCCCGATGCCTACATCGGGGCGTCCGAGCGCACGATTCTCCGCCTTCCGCTCCGGCGTCTCATAGAAGTCGGCCCCCATAATCACCGATCGAATGATGCGCACCTCAGGTCCGATCACGCTACGCAGCCCGACGACCGACTCCCGTATATCGGACCCGTGAATCAGGCAGCCATCGGCCACGACCGCCTTCTCCAGATCACATCCATCGGTAATTGAGGAAGGGAGGAAGCGAGGGTGCGTAAAGATGGGCTGTTCCATATTGAAGAAGTCAAAGGGAGGGTCAGGCCGACCGAGGGCAAGATTCGCCTCGTAGAAGGCTCGAACAGTTCCAATGTCCTCCCAATACCCATCGAACTGGAACGCGTACACCCGTTGGCCCTCAATGGCGTCAGGGATGACCTCCCTGCCGAAGTCCTCCGCCTCCGAGCTCGTCAGCACCTGCCGAAGCACGTCGGCTCGGAAGATGTAGATACCCATTGAGGCCATGTAGGGCTTCTCCGTCCCCGCTGCGCTCTCCAAACCATCCAGTTCCTCAGGCGCAGGCTTCTCGTGGAAAGACGTGATGCGTCCCTCAGCATCGCTCTTGAGGATGCCGAAACGTGTGGCGGCCTCCGGCCCGACGGGCTGGACGGCAATGGTCACGTCGGCCCGCCTCTCGCGATGTCGTTCGACGAAGTTGGTGTAATCCATACGGTAGAGATGGTCTCCGGAGAGGATGAGCACGTCCTCAGCCCGCGCGTGCTCGAGTCGCCAGAGCTGCTTGCGCACGGCATCGGCGGTGCCCTGATACCAGTCCATGCCGGTCCGCGTCTCCTCAGCAGCCAGAATCTGGACAAAGCCGTCGGTGAAGACGTCGAACTTGTAGGTCTGATAGATGTGGCGATGGAGAGACTCGGAGAGGAACTGCGTCAGGACGTAGATTTTCGGAATATCGGCGTTGATACACAGACTGATGGGAATGTCGATCAGGCGATACTTGCCGCCCAGGGGCACGGCGGGCTTGGCCCGCAGCTTCGTGAGGGGATAGAGGCGCCTACCCTGCCCGCCGCCCAAGATGAGCGCCACGACATCTCGCATTGGCATGGACTTCCTCCTTCGGTGCGCGCGATCGAGTTGCAAACCCAATCTTACATCAGGTCGATGTTTTTTGCCACACGTGCAGAGGCAGGATCAAGCCACAACATCGGAACGGCTCAAATCCCTTCACAGCGGCGGTTCCTCAAGCCACTGAGATAGGCCATCCCCACCATGCTTTGGCACGCCTGAGCACGTCGAGGGTCCGCGGACGACTGACCGGGAAGTGCCGCGAGGGAATTCTCAAACTACCCGGGATCACCTATAATGGCAGTCGCTCCCATTGCACGAGCCGAGGAGGTCTTCAATGAGAAGGATGGTGCGTGAAGCGGCGTTTCGCCTGGCCCGGGCCGACATACTCAAGTTCGTCGAGGATCACGAGGAAGACCTGTACGCCATCTTCCGGGAGGAGCTTCAAAGCCTTGACGATCGGCTGCCAGAAGAGGAAGTTTTCATCGATATCCACATGGTGGCGCTGGGAGAGGAGCTGCTCGCGGCTGCCCTCCAGACGTTGAAGCGGTTTTTGCGGGAGTGTTGACGGCCCTTGCGGGTCGCAGAACGGCTGGGCCGATGGGGGCCCGAGAGGTCCCTAGTCCTCCACAGCACTCCTGACCGCCGCCTCTGCGTCCACGACACCACACCCGTATACGTTGTTCGGCACGCCGGTGACGTCCCCGCACGCACACGGGGGAGGCGACGTCACCGCAGCGAGCGGCCCCTCTGGCACGGAGACGATGGCACAGGATCGATTCACTTCCCTCGGTGTGGCCGTCCTGCACAGGAGCCGCTCCGTTCCGTCGACGTCCCCAACGAGGCCTGAGTCCACCGACCAGACGAGGGCAACAGTCCCGGCCACGTGAGGGGCCGCCATGGAGGTCCCGCTGGCGTAGGCGTAGCCGCCGCCCGGGACGCTCGACCGCACGCGCTCCCCCGGTGCGGCGATGTCGGGCTTCGTCAGCGCGTCCACAGGGCCCCGGCTGCTGAAGCCCACGACCTCGCCCTCCACCGTTGTCGCCCCCACGGAGAACGATGCATCATAGTTGGCAGGGGGCGTCGCGGCTGTTCCGCAAGCCGGTCCATCGTTCCCCACGCTCACCACCATCACGACGCCTGCCGCTCGGAGTGCCTCCACCCCTGCCTTCAGCGTGTCCGGGAAACAGCCCTCCATGCGTGGGCATCCCCAGGAGTTGTTCACGACGTCGGGAGCCAGACGCACATCGCCGTCTGCAAATGGGTCGCCGCCGAAGGGAAAGGGAGCGAGAAGGAACTCCATACACTCGGCGTAGGAGCCAGGATTTCCGAACCCCCGCCGCATGTTGCGGCATCCGATCCACTGAGCTCGAGGTGCAACGCCGATGCGGTTCGCACCACCGTCGTCGCCCAGAACGATGCCCATCGTGTGCGTCCCGTGCGACCCGTCGTCGAAGGGCACTCGGGTACCATCCCACGCGTCGTGCCAGCTGTATTCGTGAGCGACCTTCTCCCCGTCCCAGCCGCGATACCGTTCCTTCAGGGCCGGGTGATCCCAGTCGTAGCCCGTGTCTTGGCCACCGACGATGATCCCGGCGCCCTCGACCCCTAGCGCCCAGGCCGAGTCAGCGCCAATGGCGGCGAGGTTCTCCTGCACACCCACGGATCGCTCAGCGGCATCCTCGTAGGGGAGCGGAATTCGACGGGGATACCTGCGCACATTCGGGTTGAGAATAACCCTGGCAACCCCCGGTCTGCCTTCGAAGCGCCCCATCAGCCAGCGATGACCATCGACCCGCACCATATTGATGACGTAGTACCTCCGGTAGCTCACATCGAGGTCATCCAGGTCGTCGCAAATCGGAGACTGCGTGCTCTCGGCAGTCCCGACGAGCGCCTCGTAGACGTAGCCCCGCCGAGCCTCGTGGTCAGACATAGTATAGGCAGACCCCAGATCAGCCTGGGGCTCAAGGACGATGAGGAAGCCGTGATTGAAGAACCCGGGCTCGCCGGCGACAAAATAGATCGTAACCCACACCGCCCACGCCAGACCGGCCAGCAGCGCGGCGGTCGTCCCCCCCACTCCTCCGCCTTCGGCTTCCCCGTGGCGCCTCTTCGAGATGCGCCGTCCCAACCAGAGCAGAACGCCCAGAAGAGCCGCCGCCAGAGCAACTGCCACGTAACTCGCCACGTGCTGAAGCTCCGGGATGCCTTGGGCGACACGGTCCCGAGGATCGACGAAGAGCGCTGGCGCGACCAGATAGCAGAAGGCCAGCGGAAACAGAGGAAGGACGCTCTTTCCGCGGACACGCATCTCCGCGAGAAGGAGGCCGAGGGGCAGCAGGAATAGAGCACGCATCGGCGCGTCCAGATCACCATTCGGGAGGAAGCCACCAAAGGCAGTCAGAGTGTAGATCAGGATCGTGACCGCCGCCCCTCCCATCCGACCAAGTGAACGGCTCAACAGCCAAAGGATGATCCCCCAGAAGATGAGGACCTGAGGGATAATGCACGCCAGCACCTGCACGCCGTGCGCCAGGCTGGCGAGACTATCGCCCAGGGCGCCCGTCACGGGCCATGGCACCGTGAGCAGAGCCCCGGCAGCAAGCGCGAGTAAGAAAGGTGACGAACGGAAGCGGCCCAGCCCGAGCCGGCGGCGCATCGACGTCCCGGACCCAGCACCGAAGAGCCGGGGAGCGAGCCAGGCGGCGAACATCGCATAGGGGACGAGAGCGAACAGACGTATTCCAGCGGCCGCGTAGCGGATGCGCAGCGGAATCAACGCGCTGCGCTGCGGAAGGAGGACGCGCACCAGCGCATCGAGTACGACGTAGCCGCCGGCGATCAGCAGACTCGCAGCTGTGGTGCCGACACCCCGCCACGCGGGACGGTCTCGGAGAAGCAGCGTCAGCAGGGTGAAAGGGAAAGCGATCGCCAGGCTGGCGAAGAAGATGGCGACCCCATCGGTCGCTGTCGATCCCAGCAGGGTCGCGAACAGCCGATTCGCCAGGAACGTCGACCCGATGGGGACCAGGCCAAACCAGAACAGGAGCGCAATAAGGACCAGCCGGTGACGGCAACCACTGCCGACGCCATCCACTCTCTCACTCACTGCGATCTTCCTTCGAGACAGGAAGCCAGACGAACCTCACTTCCCCCCACCTGCCCGACTGAGCTCGTTCCGCTTCCCTCCATGGCGAGAACCCTCAGGCAACGAGAGCGGGTAGATGACGGCTTCGTCAGAACGAACTGCACTCACCGTCGCCCATTCGATCCCGCGCGCCATTATAGTGAGGCAGCAGGGAAGCACAAATCGGCAGACTTGTGATTTGCGCTAACTAGACTAGAATGGGGGACAAGTCCCACGTACTCACAGGACACCGTCTATGCGATCATCGTATCCACTGGGCAAGCTTCCCGCCGAGCATCTGGCTCGGTTGTTCGACCGATACGCTCCTTCCGGCGAACGCGTCGTCGTGGGCCCGGGAATCGGCCACGACGCGGCGGTGGTCTCCTTCGGAGACCGCTATCTGGTCGCGAAGACGGACCCCATCACGTTCGCCAGCCGTGAGATTGGCTGGTACGCCGTCCACGTCAACGCAAACGACGTCGCGTGCACTGGCGCGACACCGCGCTGGTTCCTCGTCACCCTCCTCCTGCCCCAATCGAGCACCGACGAAGCTCTGGTCGACGAGATCTTCGAGCAGATCGGCCATACCTGTGAGCAGTTGGAGATCGCCCTGGTAGGAGGTCACACCGAGATCACCCACGGGTTCGACCGGCCCGTCGTCGTTGGCTTCATGCTCGGGGAAGTCGCACCCGATGCACTCGTCCGGCCGGACGGCGCTCAACCCGGGGACGCCCTTCTGCTCACGAAAGGAATCGCCGTAGAGGGAACAGCCATCATTGCCCGGGAGAAAGGGGAACAGCTCCAGGGAGTAGATCCGTCCCTGGTGGAGCGGAGCCGCCAATTCCTCTACGATCCGGGAATCAGCGTCTTGCAGGATGCCGCCGTCGCAACCGCGGCTGGGCACGTGCACGCGATGCACGACCCGACCGAGGGCGGTCTGGCGACCGGATGCTGGGAACTGGCCGATGCAGCGCAGGTCGGTCTAACCGTGGAGGAGGACGCCATCCCTGTCTTGCCGGAGACAGCGGCTTTCTGCGAAGCTCTGGGGTTGAATCCCCTGGGCCTGATCGCATCCGGGGCACTCCTGCTCGCCGTTCCGCCTGACCACGCCGACGCCATAGAGGCCGCTCTCGAGCGAGAAGACATCGCTGCAGCGCGGATCGGCCAGGTCGTCGAGCGCGAGAAAGGCGTTACGCTGCACGGTCCACACGGCGCCCGGCCGCTCCCCCGCTTCGATCAGGACGAGATCACGCGACTCTTCGAATAGGTCGTTGCTCTTCCAGGCGGAACGGCTTCGCCCGGCCCCGCTAGCCGATCCTGTCTGCTTGAAGGAGAGTCTTCATCTCCTCGGCATCCCGCCCGACGAAGCGGGCGCCCCACAGGGCCACGACACCGCCTGCCAGGGCCATCAGTGGCGCCACGACGATGCCCGGCCGCAGGTTCCCGCTCCAATCGGAGAGCCAGCCGATGACGGCGGGAGCTGTGGCGTTTCCCAAGATGTGAACGACGAGCAGATAGACTGCCATGGCGGTGGCTCGCAGCCTGGGTCGGGTGACCTGGTGAATCAGAGGGGCGATACAGGGGATGTAGAACGTGAAGGCATACATGGCCACAGCTCCGAGGATGACGAACAATGCCGGACCCGATACCAGAACCGCGGCCAGAGCCGCAAGCCCTCCGATGAGACTGCTCACGCCGACCGTCAGGAGGCGGCCAGCGGGCGTGCTGCGGAGGAGATGGTCGGCGAGGAAAGCGCCCGAGAGCACGCCGGCGCCGCCAGCAACAACCGTCAGAGCACCAATCAGAAGGCCAAAGGTGTCTTCACGAAAGCCGTGAAGCCGCACGGCGAAGCTCGGTAGCCAGTGTATCATCCCGGCCACCGCGAACGTATTGAGCGTTCCGGCCGCAACAGTGGCACGCAACGTCCGAACGGAAGAGAGCTTCCTGATCGACTCAACTGCAGGAATCTCCAAGGATGACACGCCCTGCGGCTCGATCCCCAGCGCATCGTAGTCGCTCTGCCCCTTCGAGGGCTCGGGGACGAGCCAGATCATCACGGCCAGGACGAACCCGGGCAGCGCGGCGATGATGAAGACGGGACGCCAACCGCAGGCTCTGCCTATCACTCCCCCCAAGGCGTATCCCGCTGCAGATCCCAGCATGACACCCAGGTCGTGGAAGCCGACGGCCCGCGAGCGGCGCTCAGGCGGAAAGACGTCGCTGAGCCACGCCAGCGCCGAAGGGCCGTATCCTGCCTCCCCCAACCCCAGCGCCCCTCGCCCGAGCAGAAGCATGCCGTACGAGCGCGCTCCGCCGGTCAGGGCCATCGCACCACTCCACAAGGCCATCGTCAGGGCAATCACTTTCCGGCGCAGCCAACGATCGGCCAGGATCGCCAGCGGGACGTGTCCCAGGGCATAGAGCACCTCGAAAGCACTGCCCAGGAGACCGACCTGGGTGTCCGATAGGTGCCAGTGGCTCTTCAGGAACGGGGCCAGGGCAGCAACCACCTGGCGGTCCATGAAGTTGACGAAATTCGCGCTAAAGAGCAGCGCAAGGGTGATCGTGGCTGCGACGTCGGTCCTCTTTCCGATCTTCCGCACCTCCCGGTTGGCAAGGGGTTCCATCGGGTGTTGACCTGACCCCGCGATGAGGTAGATGGACCAACCCCACCAGGCAAAAGAGGACCGGAGTGGTGTCGATCACTCCGGTCCCTGGTTGCTCCAGCGTCTTGGCCCAGGCAGCTGAGCCTACTCAATCATAACGGTGACGTCGGTCTTTCCGTCGTCCGGCGAGATCATGAGCATCAGCTGTCGCCCGTCCTTGTGCCACACCTGGCTGATGGTGCTCTCGAGCTCGTCATCGCTCTCCTTGGTCCAGCCCTCGGCCGCCAGGCCATCCCGGTAGAACTCCGCGACCGTCGCGGCGTCATCAGAGGACGCGAAGGTGACCATCCCCTCCATGCTGAAGCCACCTTCTGCGTTCGGGTACGCGGGCACGTCCTCAGGGAGACCCGTCTTCTCGGCCCCTTCCGGCGGCTCGATGGTGAAAGGCTCGTTGACGTCATACACCTCGTAGAACAACTCGCCTCTGCCCGCTCGCTCTCCCCGCTTCTCCAGCCAAGACATCTGGAAGCGAACGGTGAAGGCAGGCAGATCGTCCTCGTCCGCGATCCAAACCTCGCCCTGCACGTTCGACACGTCACCCTGAGACAGGACCGCCGCCTCCATCGCCGTCAAGTTGAGGGTATAGTGACGCGACTGAACGCCGTTGACCCTCTCTCGCCCGACGAAGTTGGCTCTGGCCTGGTCGGTGACGCCGGCCGGATCAAACATCATGGCGCTGCCGAAGCCGGAGATCAACTCCTCGGGATCGGCCTCCGCCTGACCGCACGAGCCTCCCGAGCAGTACCATGCCTGGTCCTCCACCTGAACAAACTCAAACGCATCCTCCTCGTCGCCCGTCACGAACCGGCGCGCGCGCGGGTCACGCGTATGCGCCTGCTCGAACGCCGTGCGATCACCATCTCCCTCGTTCGGCACCCACTCCGCGCGCAATCGCACCCGATAACTGTCGAGCCCGGACAACGCATCGGGATCTACCTCCGCACCACCCGCCTCCCCGTCACCGTCGCCAGCCTCGGTCTCCTCTGATGTCCCGCCTTCCGGGCCGGCCTCCTCCCCAACCGCCGTCGCTGCCTGAGAGGCCCTGGTGGCGGCCTCCTGGCCAACCTCGACCGCCTTCTCGGCGGATCCCAGGAACGAGCAAGCGAGGGCACTCAGGACCAGAAGGCTCAGGGGCAGCCAGATCTTCCGTTTCATATGTTCTCCCCTTACGTCAGCAGGTAACTCGTAAAGCCTCTTAACCGCAGGGCGGAAGTATAACACGCGCACACTTGGCGTCAAGAAGGAGACCGCAAGCCCCTCCAGGTTCAGG
>CAYMHT010000083.1:0-11605 GCA_964390305.1 uncultured Anaerolineales bacterium | reverse complement strand
CACCTCCGTCCTTCGCCGGTCTCGCCGCCAGCCCCCTCACCCTAGCCCTCTCCCCCCGGGGGAGAGGGAACCGCTCGACACCTCCCCTGCCGTCTGCTCGGTCGCGGTCACCCCCTTACCCTGGCCCTCTCCCCCAGGGGAGAGGGAACCGCTCCACGCCTCCCGTGCCTGTGGATAACTCGCGGTTTTCTGTGGATAACCGGGTCCTCCTGTGGATAACTCTCCCCCGTCCGGTCCCTTTTCCAACCCCAATCCCCCTCGAGCGTTCTCGCAGGTCTTGCTTTTCCAACGCAATCCACAACCCGTTGTGGAAGACTCGAGGCCACCGACCGCATACATCTTCGCGCCCGGCCTCCCGCGCCCCCCACATATGCACCCAGCACGCGCTCAACCGAATTCTATCCCCAGTCTCCAATGCTCTACTACGACGACTAACATGAACAATATTAATTTGAATGGGTGAAAAAATAACTGAAAACTCCCGTACTTGAGGAAATTTCCCTATCATACCCTGGCTCGTCACGCTCCCTATATTCCCTGATAGGTCATGCGTCGTAGCTTTCGCCAGATTCGAGCACAATGGCTTCCGTGGACGTCTCACCGTTCACACGTTCAGCCCATGCATGGGGATCCTGCTGGATGACCGCGAAGGTGTTGTAGTGGATGGGTATCACCGTCTTTGGTTCGATCAGCTGAACGGCCCGCAGCGCGTCGTCAGGGCCCATGGTGAAGTTGTCCCCAATGGGCAGGGCTGCCAGGTCGACCCCTTCTTCGCCGATGAGACGCATGCTGTAGAAAAGACCCGTGTCGCCGGCGAAGTACAGCGTCCGATTGCTAGTCGTCAGGAGCAACCCCGCTGGATTCCCCCCACAGGAGCCATCAGGCAGACCCGATCCATGGTGAGCGATGGTCAGCTTGAGCGTGCCAAAGGGATGGGAATAGCCACCCCCGATATGTTGAGCATGGGTGCGATCCACCCCCTGCCCCTGTAGCCAGTTGCATATCTCAAAATTGGAGATCACCAGTGCGCGCGTACGGCGGGCGATGCTGACGGCATCCCCAACGTGGTCGCCGTGCCCGTGGGTGATGAGGATATAGTCCGCATCCACATCCTCCGCCGAGATGGGGGCAAAGGGATTGTCGGTGAGAAACGGATCGATCAGGATGACGCCGTCGCCGACGTCGAGGCGAAACGCCGAATGCCCGTAGTACGTCAGGGACATGTCCATCGTGTTCCTCCTTGGGGCCAGGCCCCTTTGTGAATTCGAGGAAGCGCCTCCAGGCCGCTTTCTCACGGTTCCTGGGCGGTCCGCGTGATTCTGTGGCCGGACGTTGCCCTGGGTCAAGATGCTGCGTCCAGTACCGTTGAGATGTTCAGATGGGATCGATTCAGAGTATAGGATGGGAGCAGGGGGCTGTCAATTTGCGGACCTGAAAGGGGGTTGACAAGCGACATGACAATGTGGTATAGTAGCAAACAATAGAGATTGTGTCGGTCCCGATGCGTGCCGGCACTGAGTGCGTCGAGTACAGATGGAGTCGAAGCAAGAGGGCAAGCGGACGGAGCTTGAAGGTCTGAGCGGTGAGGAATACTTGCTGGTCAAAGCGGATCAGCAGGATTTCATCACCTATGAGGACATCCTCACCGCCTTTCCCGAGGCCGAGGAGAACCTGGACCAGATCGAGGACATCCTGGTCAAATTGATCGAGGCTGACATCCAGATAGGCGGCCTGGAAGAGAAGGATGTGCAGTCCGTCGATGTGTCGCCCGACGGGGGATCGAATGGCAGTGATGCCGACAATGGCTCTCCGCTTGACGCCATCAGGGTGGACGACTCCATCGGTCTCTACCTGAAGGAGATCGGCAGGGTGCCGCTTCTCAGTCGTGAGGAGGAGATCGCCCTGGCCAAGCGCATGGAGGCTGGCAAACGGGCTCGCGCCAAGCTCAGGAGGAATGGCCTCGACCCGCAGGCCCGGGCGGAGTTGGAGGCTATTGCTGAAGACGGGTTGGCCGCCCGGGAGCACCTCGTGCAGGCCAACTCTCGTCTCGTGGTCAGCGTGGCCAAGAAGTACATGGGCCGAGGCGTGCCCTTCATCGATCTGATCCAGGAGGGCAACATCGGGCTCATTCGCGCTGCCAAGAAGTTCGACTACACCATGGGCAACAAGTTCTCGACGTATGCGACGTGGTGGATCCGCCAGGCGGTCACGCGAGCCATCGCGGACCAGAGCCGCACCATTCGCATCCCCGTCCACATGGGCGACCAGATCAATAAGTTGCTCCGCACCACGCACCGCCTCACGCAGGAGTTGGGGCGTGAGCCCTCCCCAGAGGAGATGGCAGATGCCCTCGATCTTGCCCCGGAGAAGGTGGAGAACATGCTCCAGGTCGCGCGCCGCCCCCTCTCCTTGGAGTTGCCCATCGACGAGGAGGGGGACAGCGAGCTCGGCGACTTCATCGAGAACGATGAGGCAGCAGCGCCTGCCGATGTTGTGTCTTCCTCCATCCTCCGCGATCTGCTCCAGGACGTCCTCGAGGACCTCCCACCCCGTGAAGTGCGCATCCTGCAGATGCGCTACGGCCTGATCGACGGGCAGACGTATACGCTTGAGGAGGTCGGTCGGAAGCTGGGCGTGACCCGGGAGCGTATCCGACAGATCGAGGTACAGGCCCTCAGTCGGTTGCGACATCCGGCTCACGCGCGCAAATTGCGCGATTTCCTCGCCTAGCTGTCTCTCACCCCGCGCCACGGCCGCTGAATCTGGAAGCGAGGCCCCACTGTACACGGGGGCCTCGTTCTTGCCTCTCTCAAGGACTGGTTGCCGCCCGTCCTCGGGTGTGTTAGAATAGCGCGACGTGCCCAGGCCGGCACATCGGGGTTATATGCTAGACCTTCTCTCACTCACTGTTATTCTGCCCTTGCTCGGTGCAGGAGCCATCTCTCTACCGTCGCTCATCTTCACAAGGCTGGATGTCGAGAGAGGCCGTCTCTGGACCGCGACGGCTGCCCTGGCCATGGCCGTCCTCACGTCCGCCACCGTCGTCGCGCTGAGGGGAGCGAGCGCTGGTACGGCCCTGATCTCGTCAGCGGAATCTGCTCTGCTGACTGAGTCAGTCGTCGAGTTTCGTGTGGAGCCCGCACTGTGGCCCCTCGCCGCCGGTCTGTCTCTGGTCACGTGTTTCTTTCTCCTGGCCGCGCTTGGCCCCCAACCGGACGCTTCGCCCTACCTCGCTGCCCTCTCCCTCGTGTTGCTCGGAGTTGGCCTTGCAGCTCTGTGGTCAGCCAACCCCCTCACCACCATCGTTAGTTGGGCCTTGTACGATCTCTTCTTCTTCCTCGGGCGGATCACCGCCGGGGTCAGGAGGGATCATGCAATTCGAAGCCTGTCGATCGGCACCGTGGCCGTCTTGCTCCTCTGGGCAGGGGTGCTGGTGGCCGGCCACGGTGCTGGGAGCGTGCAGTGGTCACTGATGCCAGCGGGGGGCGCGAAGATGACCTTCTGGATGGTGGCGGGCCTGCTGCGCCTTGGCGTCTACCCCTTTCACCTCGCGGTCCCCGGCGGAGCCGGCCGTTTTTCACCTCCTGCCACGGCGCTCTTCCTGAGCCCGGTGATTGGGTGGGGCCTTTGGGCTCAGCTCGCCCTGGTGGAGGACGGGGTGCTTCCTGTGAGCTCCTGGATCATGGTCCCGGCGCTGCTGACCCTGATGGCGGGAGGATTTCTGGGATGGACGGCGAGGTCGGCGCGCGGCGCGCGTCCGTGGATCGGGATGGGTGCTAACGGGGCCGTGCTTCTCTCCGTCGTGCTGGCATCGTTATTCGGCAGGAGCCAGGAGTTGGCCGAAGGGCTTGTGCTGTGGATTCTGGCGCTGGGCGTCACCGGTTGGATGCTGACCGTGACCGTCCTTTGCCTCGGCGGGCGCCTGGCTCTGCCAGACGCGCTCGAGCGGCAGGCGTTGCCTCGCACCGTCTCCTCTCTGGTCGGAGCGTTCTCGCTCATTGGCGCTCCGATTACGCTGGGGTTTGTGGCTGAGTCGTACCTCGTGACAGAGCTCCCCAGACTGGCGCAAGGGAGCTGGATCGTCGGGTTCTTCGCCGGACAGACGTTTCTGGTCGTCGCTGTGGCGCGGTGGTTGTTCCCGCTCAACCAACCAGGGGGGAGACCCGTCAGCCCTTTCGCGCAAAGGGTGTCCGCTGCCGGGATAATAGCGCCCGCCGTGTCGCTTGTCCTGGCCGGGCTGGTGCCGAGCCTGCTTCTGCCTGGTTCCTCTGGCCCTTCGCTGGGCCGTCTCTTGGCCGGGCCAGGGAGAGAAGGCTGGTTGCTCTGGGCCGGGCCGCTGCTCCTTGGCGGCGCCATCGCTTGGCAGGGCGTACGTCTTCGGCCTGGGATTGCCCTGTGGCTCGATGCGCTCCACGATGTGGTGCGGCTGACCTGGGCCTATGATCTGCTGATAGGCGCCTTCGAGCAAGGGCTGGCCGTCGTTCGGTCGGCGGACGATATCGTTGGTGGAAGAGGCGCCTTGCTGTGGTCGTTCGTCATACTCTTGCTCGGGGTCTTGGCCTGGAGGGCTGGCTAGTGCCGCTGCTAGGCGAGCTTCTCACCCGGCTGACCTCCCTCGCGGCGATGCCCGCCGTGATAGGCGTGTTCATCACAGCGGGCCTCCTGGTTGTCAGCCGAGATTGGCGGTTGAACCTGATTGCCCTGGCTGTGCAGTACTTCTTCGTTGCGCTGCTGATGACCCAGGTGATCCGCCTGGAGATGGCCGCGGTGAAGGCGCTCATCGGTTGGTTGATATGCCTGGTCTTCTACTTGACCGAGCAGCAGGCTCAGTCGCTGACGCGGGCGTCCGGCGAGACGGCGGACTTAGCGTTCCAGGATTGGTTTGGAGCGCGGTTGGAGGGATGGCGACGACAGGGGATATCGGCTCGAGCGGGGTTTGGCTTCATGGCGACGGTGTTGATCGCCGTGACGGCCTACGCTGCCGTGTACGCCATTCCCCTGCCGCAGGTGCCAGAGGAGTCCGCACGGGCCTGTTATCTGCTCAGTGGACTGGGTATCCTGCTGCTTGGGCTGAGCCAGGATCCGCTCCGGGTGGGGGTCGGGATATTGATGTTCCTCTCGGGTTTCGACCTCTTCTACGTCGCTTTGGAACCCAGCCTGGTCGTGGCTGGACTGCTCGGCTCCCTCAGTTTCGTGACGGCCCTGGGGATGGCTTACCTTAAGACGATTCAGGCGGCAACCATCGACGAAGGGGGCAGCCGGTGATCGCCGGTCTTCTGCTCTTCTTGGTGCTCCCCCTTGCCCTCGCCGGCGTCGTCTACACGTTGCGCCGCTGGGCGACGCTCACGGCTCTCCTGTCCGTCAGCACGGCGCTGGCCCTCGGAATTGCCATTGTCGTCCTGCCCCTTGGCCGGACGGTGGAGCTCTGGGGGCGCCAGATCGTGATGGGAGGCACGGTCTCTCTTCTGGGCCGTGAGCTGGTCTTGGAGGAGGTGGATCGGATAGCCATCGCCTTCCTCTATCTGACGGCTGCCGGGATCTTCACGCTGGCTTGGCGGGTGTCGCCCGGAGCGATGCTCTTCCCCGTTGGATTTGGCTTGCTCAGTCTGTTGAGCGGATCCTTGTTGATCCGTCCCCTGATCTATGCCGTCTTGCTCCTCGAGATCGCCGTGGCGCTTTCCATCTTCGCGCTCCAGCCTGAGGATCGAGGCCCCACCCAGGGAGGCCTTCAATACTTGTCGTTCTCCCTGCTGGCCTTACCTGGGCTGTTGGTCATTCACTGGCTCATGGGGCGGTATGTGCTGACCCCGGACAACACGGCCTTACTCGATGCCTCGACCATCTTGTTCGCCCTCTCGTTCGCGCTCTTGCTCGGCAGCGTGCCGTTCCACCCGTGGATCCCATCCGTCGCCGACGACGGCGAGCCGCTGGCCAGCGCCTTCGTCCTCACCGTGAACAACGGAGCGACTTGGTTCCTCCTGCTTGCCTTCTTGGAGACCTATCCCGATCTGAGCACTTACCCTGGCTTCACCAGCCTCCTCTCGCGTGCCGGTCTGGCGATGGTCGCCGTCGGGGGACTGCTGGCCGCCTCCCAGGGGCGCGTCGGCCGCTTGGTCGGCTTTGGCGCGCTGATCGATACCGGCGTGGCACTCGTTGCCCTTGGCATGGCCACCGATCGAGGGCTCGCGCTGGCCCTACTCGCGTTGCTCAGCCGTCCCTTCGGGATCGTCCTGATGGCTGCCGGATTGAAGGGCCTGCGGTCGCGGCGCACCGGCGACCGGCAGCCAGCAGGCCTGCGGGGTCTCGCAGACGAAGCCCCGTGGAGCACCGTCGCTTTCCTCATGGGCGGACTCTCCACGGCGGGGCTGCCCGTCACCGCTGGCTTCGCTGCTCGGTGGCCCCTTTATCGCACGCTGGCGTCCTCCGACCTGGTCTCCGTCTCCTTGATGATGGTCGCCGGAGGAGGGCTGATGATTGGCGTATGGCGGGCGCTCTCTACGCTTCTCACACGCGCCCACCGGTCTGACGACGTGGGAGGCGAAACCGAGCGCGACGTCGTCCACGAGGGGTTGATGGCGGGCCTCGTTCTATCAGCGGCCGCAGCCTCCGTGGGCGTTGGGCTGTTCCCTCAGCTTCTGACGCCAACCGCGGTTCGTCTGGCGAGTCTGTACACGTTGTTCCTGCCCTAGATCATGCTGCCCACCGATTTCCAGTTCAGTCAAGGAAGCCTGCAGGACTACGTCGACTGTCCGCGGCGCTTCCAGCTGCGCTACGTGCGTCGCCTCCGCTGGCCCGCGATCGAGGTGGCTCCGCCGCTGGAGACGGAGCGCCACCTTCAACAAGGCGCCGCGTTTCACCGCCTGGTCCATCAGCATCTCCTTGGCATGCCCGTGAGCCAGTTGTCAGAGACCGTGACGGATCCCGAGCTTCGGCGTTGGTGGCGCAACTACCTGGAGAGCGGCCTGGCCGATCTGCCACCTCGCCGCTACCCGGAGGTGAGGCTCTCCGCGCCGCTGGCGTCCTTCCGCCTGGTGGCGCAGGTCGATCTCGTTGCCGTGGAAGCCGGTCAGCGGGCTGTCATCGTCGACTGGAAGACGAATCGCAGGCGCCCGAGCAGAGATCATCTGGCTGAGCGGCTGCAGACCCACGTCTACCCCTATCTGCTGGTCCGCGCGGGTTCGGCGCTCAATGGGGGAGAGCCTATCCCACCTCGGCAGGTCTCCATCGTCTACTGGTTCTCCAATTTCCCGGCCGCGCCTGAACGGTTTGGCTATGACGAGAACCAGGTCCGGGCAGATCACGATCTCTTGACCGAGCTCGTCGCGGAGATCGCGGAGACGGTGGCAGAGCGGGCTGACGACCTCCTTCCCCGCACCTACGATCCCCGCCGCTGCCGCTACTGCCGCTACCGCTCCTTCTGTCGGCGCGGGGTGGAGGCGGGCTGGCTCGAGGAGACGACGTCGGACGCGCTAGCCGACGAGGAGTTTGATCTGGAGGTCGACTTCGATTTCGAGCAGATCGCCGAGGCCGACTACGGATAGCGCGGACAGCGTCTGCCTGTCCGGCGGTGGCGATGGAGCTTCGCCCTGAGGGTCCGGGAGCGTGTGCCGGGGTCCCGGCCTACGCCACGCGGGCCACCAGCCCCAGCGCCGCCGTCCACACGAGTAGCTGCACCAGGATCGAGCCACCCCACAGCAGGTAGCTTGCCACTCGCTCGCGGTCGTACAGGAGGCCGCCCAGGACCCCGTTCGTCAGCCATGCCAGTAGGCCGATCAGCGGGACGAGGAAGATCTCACCGCGGGGGCCCAGTCGATCGGGAGATCCCGAGGCCCCGAAGTGAAGGGGGATCAAGAAGGGCAACCCCTGGAAGCGGAAGCACAGGAACCCCACCAGCCCGGCGAATGCCAACCCGCCAACGCCCAGCAGGGCCAGTCCCAACGGATCGCGCCAGATAGGCCACTCCAGAATCGGCGGGCGTATGGACGATTGTTCCATCGCCTGCGTGGGACCCATCTGCACGCGCGTCTGGAGCGACTCGAGGAATGCCTCGCGGTCGGCTGGCGATATGCCGTACACCAGGCCCGGCGTGGTGACGAAGATCTGCTTGCGCGGGGGCTCTGTGGCGTAGAACAGGGTCTCTCCGACGTCTGCGATCTCGCCGTAGCCGACCCAGTGGCCTGGCCACCCGCCGCCGTAGAACCGGATGTCGCCCTCGATCTCATCGCCAGTGAATACCCTCTCGATGTCGTTTGTCGGGATCACTTGTTTCGAGGGCCCCCACTGGATGATCAACGCGTTTCGATCGAGCAGATAGCTGCCCCCGGCCAGGCCGTATACCCAGTAGGCGATCAGTCCCACCAGCAGGAGCCCGATCAGCACCGAGACGCCCACGATGAACGTGCCGAAGGTGATCGGTTGTGACGCGGCGATCCCGATCAGCGCGGCGTTGACCACGGTGATGAGCGTCATCGACCCGATGCCGACCCCAAAGCCCCGTCCGACGTTGATCTCCCATTTTGTCATCGTCCACGCCTCCTCACAGAGCCGGCATTATACCAGGGGGAGAACGAGGGACAACTCTGGCCGCGTGGAGGCAGAAAAAGAGGCGCCCTCAAGCCACCGTGGCTTGAGGGCGCCAGAGGTCTCGCTCCCTGGGGCTCACTGCCCCAGATGCATCGGCATAATCACGTGGGTGAAACCCTCCCCGCCCACCGGCCGCATGACGCCGGGACTGGAGGAGCTGGTCGTATCCAGGGCCACCTGCGCGGCGTCCATCACGGAAAGCACCTCGATCAGGTAGTTGACGTTGAAGGCGATCTCAATTGCCTCCCCCTCCACACTGGCGTCGATCTCGCTCACGTCCTCCCCTGTCTCGGCGGAGGTGGCGGAGACCCGCACCCGCCCCGGCTCCAGCTCCGAGCCGGGTTCCACCGTGACCCGACTGATGTTCGCCGCGTCGCGAGCGAAGATCTGTGCCATCTTGCACGCCTTCAGGAACGGGGCGGTGTCCAGAACCGTGTGCGTCGTCCGCTCCCGGGGGATGATCTGTCGGTAGTCGGGGAAGTTGCCGTCGATGAGCTGGGAGACCAGCACCACGTCGGTCAGCTGGAAGATCACCTGATTCCGCTCGGGGGTGACGTGGATCGCCACGGCCTCCTCCTGCTCCCCGCTCACGCGGCGGAGCTCCGTCAGCGCGTGGGCAGGGATGATGATGCTGAAGGGCTCGGAGACGGCGTCGGGCAGGGAGACGGTCCTCACCGAGAGGCGAAATCCGTCGGCGGCGGCCAGCGTCAGCTCCTGGTTCTCAAACTGAGCCAGGACGCCGGTGAGGATGGGGCGGCTCTCGTCGCTGGCGGCGGCAAAGGCCACCTGCTCAATCGCCGACCGCAGCACGTCGGGCTCGATGGGGATCCCTTCGGCGTCCTCATCGGGTGCGGCCACGATGGGGAATTCCTGGGCGTCGATCCCCTTGATGTTGGCCTCACTCCGGGCGGCGCAAAGATTCAGCGTCTGCGTGCGCACGATAAGCTCCATGTCCACCTGCCCCGGGGGCAGCGCGTTGACCAGGTCGATGAACGTGCGGGCAGGGACGGTCGTCGCGCCCTCCTCCTCCACCTTCGCGCCGATCCAGCAGTTGATCCCCACCTCCAGGTCGGTGGCCGAAAGCTTGAGTCTCCCTCCGTCAGTGGCCAGGAGGACGTTTCCCAATACCGGGAGCGTGGAGCGGGGCGACACCGCTCGTCCGACGATGCCCAGGCCTTCGGCCAGGTTCTCTTGCAGGCAGGAGACCTTCATCAGTATGCCCCTCCTCAGTGATGATTGTCAGTCTCAGTGCATCCAGAATCGCTCTCAGGGGATTACCGGGTCCCCCGCAAATCGCTCGAAGGGGACAGCCAGCCCCCGCGTGAATCGGGCGAAGGGGATAGCCAGCCCCCGCAAATCGCTCCAAGGGGATTGCCAAATCCCCGTTCTTGGCTTGGATCCGCAGATCCAGGCCAACCAGCCCTGGATCTACCGACTCTCTGTTGGACGCAGACGAGTATACACCAGGTGGTGGAGCCACACAAGTCTACGGTGTGCCGTCTGCCTCCCAGCCCGGCATCTCGAGTCGCACCAGGTCGCCGTGGACGTCGACCACGGCGCGAAAACCGGCCATCCACAGCGCCGTGCGCAGTTCGTCAGCGTCCACGGCGCCCGGTTCGAGCATGCGGTCCATGTTCTCTATGGCATGCTCGATCGACGCCCGGGTGAACAGGGTCTCCTCGCCCAGCATCTGGATCACCCCTTCGGTGACCACGTCCTTCATCTCTCGCAGACGCGCCTGAAGCGCCTCCACGATCTGGCGGTCGACGTGCTCCGCCTCCACGTGGCGCAGGAAGTCGTCCTCGGGCACGGCGTAGAACGGTTCCCCGCCGATGCTCACCACCTCCGCTCGCTCCCCCTCCTCGTTGAACACCAGATCGGCGAACAGAGGCTCCCTTCGAGTGTCCCCCATCCGATCCCCCCGGTCACCGGCCCGCGCCGGCAACCCGTCCCCAGGCTGTCTCTTCGCCGCTGTCTCACTCGCTGCCTTGACCCCTATCTTAGCACCGTTGAATCGACCGGACAACCTCAGCCTGGAGCAAGGCGACGAACCCCGATGTTTCACGTGAAACATCCCCGACGCACACCTTGAATCCCGGCTGCTCACCTCGACCCCTCACAGCTCACGCTTCACGTTTCACGCTTTAGTTTTACGTTTCACGTGAAACAGCTTGACGAAAACGCCACAATTGGGTATCATCTCACCATCGACGTACTCGCCTGCGCCGCTGCCCTGGGTCGGGCCTCCATGTCACGTCGGACGTGGCCCTAATTGTCTAATAGTTTTCTAAGAAATCTCTTACATGGACCCTACTTTTCCATGCTACAATGGCATCCACGCGTTGAGTATGGCACTCGGTGCCGTCCGTAAGCGCTCTCGGATGCGGGTAGGCAATTGCAAGGAGGCCTCGCTGATGGTAAGATTTCTAACACGCGACAATAGAGGGCAGGAGCTGGTGGAGTACGCCTTGACGCTCCCCATCCTGCTCTTACTTGTCCTTGGCATTATGGAGTTCGGCGTGACCATCTTCGTCTACAACACGATGGCCCAGGGCGCGCGCGAGGGGGCCCGGGTGGGTGCGGTGCTGGATGGGACTCTGGAGGAGATCAAACAGCCCATCAAGGAGGCCGTGGTGGCCCGGACGGGGGGCCTCGCCTTGAGTGGTGAGGAGAACATCAACGTCGACGTCGCATACACGGAAGCACCGTCGGACACGGTCCAGGTTACCGTGCACTATACCCACACCTTGATCACCGGGATGATCATGCAGGCGGTCGGAGGGGATGCGGAGCTCCACCTCAGCTCGCAAGCATCGATGCGCAGGGAGGCGCCGCTGAGGACGCCGACCCCGTAAGCTTCGGGTTGATGATGAGATCTCGTGGGGATCCGACGTCGACCAGAGGTCTCAATGCCAAGAGAAGCACCAGTTTCGCTGAACGAGGAGAGTTAGATCTATGGGACGTCTAAGAGGGTTTCTTTGGTTGGCCGCCGGCCTCGTCGTGGCGGCATTGGCCGGCGTCG
>CAYMHT010000082.1:0-11823 GCA_964390305.1 uncultured Anaerolineales bacterium | reverse complement strand
GCGGCGGGATCGGCTTCATCCTCATCCAGTACATCCGGCTGCTGAACTTCCGCGCGGCGGGCATCGCCGTCTGGTTCATCGCCATCACAGTGGCGATCCTCGACTACGTCAGCGCCGAGATTCGGGAGCGCTTTGTGTAGGTGAGGGTCGCTTGAGGATGCCGCATCTGGCGGTCGTCATCGTCAGTTGGAACGTCAGGGAACTGCTGGCCCTATGCCTGCGCTCCCTCTTTGATGACCTAGAACGCTCCGCTCTAGAGGCGGCCGTGTGGGTCGTGGACAACGCCTCGACGGACGGCACGCCGGAGATGGTCGCGGACGCCTTTCCCGGTGTGCGTCTGATCGTCAGCGGGGAGAATCTGGGCTTCGCCGCCGGCAACAACCTGGTGCTGAGTGAGCTGCTTCGCGAGCCCCAATTCGCGAGTGATGATTCCCGCGTCTGGCTGCTCAACCCCGACACAGAGATACAGCCGGGCGCGACCACGGCATTACTGAACGCGTTCGATACCCGGCCGCGTGCTGGCGTTGCGGGGGCGAAGCTCCTCTACCCGGACGGCTCCCTGCAGCACGGAGCGTTCCGCTTCCCGGGGTTGGTGCAGTTGGCCTTCGAGCTGTTCCCGATGCCCAGGCAGCTCTACGAGACCTCCCTCAACGGACGCTATCCACGGCATATCTATCAGAGGAAAGACCCTTTCCCCATCGATCACCCGCTGGGAGCATCAATGATGGTTCGGGTGAAGACAATCGATGAAGTGGGACTGCTGGACGAGGGATACCGCATGTACTGCGAAGAGATCGACTGGTGCTGGCGAATGAAGGAGGCCAGCTGGCACGCTCTCTGCGCACCCGCCGCCGAGGTGATTCACCACGCGGGCCAGTCCACGTCGCAGGTGCCCGTTCCCTCCTTCGTCGACCTATGGACCAGCCGTGCCCGACTCTACGCGCGGCACCACGGGCCACTGACGTGGGTCCTCGCGCGCGGAATGGTCCGTCTCGGCATGCGGCGCCAAATGAGAGACACCAGTCCGGAGATGGTCAGTGCATGTCAGGATGTCATCCAGGCGTGGGAGACTGCCCGGTGAGCGTGACCGCGGTCGTGCCCACACTGAACGAGGAAGACAATATCCTCCCCTGCCTGGAGAGCCTGGGCTGGGCGGATCGGCGTGTGGTGTTCGACTGCTACAGCACCGACGCAACAGTCAGACTCGCCCAGCGCGCCGGCGCCCGCGTCCTTCAACACCCCTTCGAGAACTATGCGCAGTTCCACAACGCGGCGATGGAGCGAGTCGACGCGGCCTGGATCCTGTTCGTGGACGCGGACGAGCGGGTGACACCCGAGCTGGCGGCGGAGATCGAATCCGTGGTCGCACAGGGTCGAGAAGAGGTTCTATGGTGGATCCCCCGACTTAACTACATCTTCGGACGTCTCACCAAGGGGGCTGGGTGGTACCCGGACTACCAACCTCGGCTCCTTCGGCGGGGCCACGTCCGCTGGGAGCGACCGGTTCACGAAGTCGCCGTAGCCGATGGCCCCGAGGGCTATCTGGAAAATCCTCTGATCCACTACAACTACGAGGATGTGGCCGACTTCAAAGCGCGACAGGAGCGATACAATCGGTATGACACCGAGATTCTGTTTCGAGAGGGCGTTCGGCCGCGCCCCTACACCCCGTACACGCAGTTCGCACGCCATCTCTGGTGGCGATTCGTCACGCTGCGTGGCTTCCAGGAGGGGCTTCACGGTCTTCGGTTGAGCCTCCTCACAGCCTACTACGAGCTCAAGAAATACCGTCATCTGGCCCGTATGTGCCAGAACCGTGAGGAAACGACCTGACGAGGTTTCGGGTCTCCAGTGGAGGGACCAGGACCCTGGAACGCTGACGGTCGGCGCAGGATCCACCGCCGGTGAGAACGCCCAGGCCCCCGAACGGCTATCGCGCGGAAGTGCTCGTGGCTGGCGGCGCAGTGAGATCGTTGACGCCTTGGGCCAAGTATGTTATACTCATTGATGGAAGCAAGGCGAGATCCGATCTTGAGCGAAGTTATGAACAGCGTAGCTCAGGGTTGGACGTGAAGCTGGCGAGGCGCAAGGAGGTGCGCGTTCAGAACCAGGAGGAAGCTGAACGATCCCGTTCTAGTGCTCAACGGGAACTACGAACCCCTCAACGTCTGCAACACCAGGCGGGCGATGGGGCTGATCCTGACCGGTAAGGCCACAGCGCTGGAGAACGGCCGGGGCGTGATCCGGACCGTCTCTCGCACGTACGAGCGTCCCTCTGTCATTCGCCTTGTCTACATGGTCCACCGTCCGCGTCCCCGCGTCCGCCTTTGCAAACGCGAGATTCTGCGCCGCGATGACTACCGGTGCCAGTACTGTGGGCGGAAGACCACTCGCCTGACCCTCGACCACGTCGTGCCCCGCCATCGGGGAGGCGAGTATGAGTGGGAGAACCTGGTGGCAGCCTGTCCCGAGTGCAACCGGCGCAAGGGAGGCCGCACCCCGGCAGAGACTAATATGGAATTACTGCGCCCGCCCTTCGAGCCCAAGCCTACGCCCGAGTACGTCTTCGCGCGATACGCAGACAACGTCGACGAATGGTCCGACTATCTCGACGGTTGGTAGAATAGAGAACGACTGAGCGAGCACAGGGCCGGGTGGGTTTTCACCTGGCCTTTTCTGTTGGCAGTTGCTGACCTGCTTCTGCCAGAGGAGGGCCGCCCTTCTCAGCAGGAGCAAGACCGGCGCTTAGGAATGGAGCGAAAGGTCTATCTCGGCGAGCGTGCTCGCTTCAGCAAGATTGAGCAGGACGGATTCTATGGAAGAGCGATTTAGCTATGGTGGCCAGGCCGTCATCGAGGGCGTCATGATGCGAGGGTCGCGGACTATGGCCGTCGCCCTGCGCCGCCCTGAGGGCGACGTCGTGGTCGAGAAGGAACCGCTGAACGAGATGCTGTATCGCGGTCCAATCAGCCGCATCCCGTTCCTGCGCGGCCTGGTTATGCTCTGGGACGCTCTCGGGCTAGGGATGAAAGCGCTGATGACCTCGGCCGAGGTGGCTGTGGGCGAGGAAGCCTCGCTGTCCGGCCCCGCCAGTTGGGGTACAGCCCTCGTCGGGATCGGCCTCGGCGTAGGACTATTTATGCTCTTGCCCTCGTTTCTGGCCGGCCTGCTCAATCCGTATCTGTCTTCGGAGTGGCTGGTCAGCCTGGTAGAGGGCATCATGAGGCTGTCTCTCGTACTGGGTTACGTGTGGGTCATCGGCTTTATGCCGGACATTGACCGTGTGTTCGCCTACCACGGAGCGGAACACAAGACGATTAACGCCTATGAGGCGGGGAAGGAGCTCACAGTCGAGGCTGTTCGTCCTTTTCCCACCGCACATGCACGCTGCGGCACATCGTTTCTGTTGACGCTCGTCCTCCTCTCCGTCTTGCTCTTCGCTCCGCTGAACCCGCCGTCGTTGGTGTGGCGGCTCGCCAGTCGCCTGGCGCTGTTGCCGATCCTGGCGGGCATATCATACGAGTTCATCCGCCTGACCGCGCGCTTCGCCGATCGTCCCTGGATGCGCATCGTGGTCGGCCCCAACCTGGCACTCCAGCGTCTGACCACCCGCGAGCCAGACGATGGCATGCTTGAGGTGGCTATCGCCGCCCTCAAGGCGGTCCTGGCGGACGAGAGGGGTGTCGCCCAGACCCCGGCCTGAGGGTGCGCCGTGGATACGCTGGCAGCCATCCGTCGGCGCGTGAGCGTCCGCAGCTACGCCACCCGCTCCCTGGATCCAGAGCTGCTGGAGCGGCTGCTCGCCTTCGCACGAAGGTGCGATCGTCTGACCGATCGCGCGCCTCGCGTGACCCTGATCAGTGGCGTCGAACGGGTGAACCGCGTCCTCACGTTCATGGTCGGCTCGTACGGCCTGGTTCAGAAGGCACCCCATCTCTTGGTGGGCATCCTCCCGGAGGAGAGTGAGAGAGCCCGACTTGACCTCGGCTTCGTGCTGGAACAGGTCGTCCTGGAGGCGACACACCTGGACCTGGGCACGTGCTGGATCACGGGGAGTTACGACGCCGAACGGGCCGGCCACGCCGTCGAACTGGAACCGCAAGAGGTCGTGGCCGCAGTCTGCGCCCTGGGCCACCCAGCTGAGGAGGGATACGGTCGCCTCCACACCAAGATCATCCGCCGGCTGGCGGGAGGCCATAGGCGAAAACCGCTCACAGAGATCGTCTTCTCGGAACGCTGGGGCCAGGCATGGTCAGCGCAGCCGGCGGAGCCCCCTCTTGTGACGATACTTAAGCACGCCCGGCTCGCGCCCTCAGCGCATAACGCTCAGCCTTGGCGGTTCGTGATGCGGCCTGAGGGACTCGCCCTCGCCCTCGTGAAGCCCATGTTGATCGACGCCGGGATCGTTATGTCGCACGTCACTCTCGCCGCCCGAGCGGTGGGACGCGACGGCCAATGGCAGCTGCGGCTCAGGGACGACGCCCTCGCAGCGGCGTGCAGCCTCCCCGAGAAGGCGATCCCCATAGCGACGTTCCGCTTCGCCACCAGCTAGCGCATCCCCTCTCCCCCTTGGGAAGAGAGCTAGCGTGAGAGCGCATCCCCTCTCCCCCCTCTGGGCAGAAGCCGATGGGCGGCCGCAAGGTGGTGAGCATCGGCGCGTCCCCTCTCCCCTCCGGGGAGAGGGCCAGGGTGAGGGGGATTACGCCAACTGCTCCAACAACCCCACCAGATACTTCGTCACCACGACGAAATCCTCGATCCGGATGTGCTCGTCCGGCGCATGACCACGCGATCCCGCGTAACCCACTCCGGCAGCCGTAGCAATCGGCACGCCAAATCGGCCGCAGAGCTGGTGCACTGGACCGGTGCCCGACATCATCGGGATGACGGCAGGAGCGTGCCCGTAGACCCGCTTGGCGGTGGAGACGCACGCCTGCACGAAAGGATGGGACGGGTCGCCAGCCGCGGGACGCTCCCCGCCGTTGAAGGTCAGAACCTCGAAATCGCCAAAGCCCTCCCTCTCAAGATACTCCCGTAGCAGCGTCAGAATTCTCGCCGGATCCTGATCGGGTACCAGACGAAAGTCAAGCTTCGCCGATGCCCGTGCGGGCAATACCGTCTTCGACCCTGGGCCTCCATAGCCAGCCTGGAACCCATCGACGTTGCACGTGGGGCCGAAGATGAGGCGTTCCTTGAGCTGGTCACCGGTCAGGCCATCCAGGAATGCGTCAATGCCGTAGAGGTCACGGACCTCGTCCTCAGGATAATCCCAGTCGGCGAGAGCCCTCCGCTGCGCAGGAGAAATCGGGCGCACGTTGTCGTAGAATCCAGGAATGCGCACCACTCCGTCGGGGCCCTTGAGCGTGTTCAGGGCCCACAATAGCCGCCAGGCCGGGTTGGCCACTATCGCGGCCAGCGCGGAGTGGAGGTCTCGGGCCGCCTCACGGGCCCGCAGTTCGACGTACAGCAGCCCCTTGCAGCCCAGAGCGATCTCGTATTGCTCCCGGGCGTTCTTCCCTCCGGCCTCCCAGACGCATCCGTAGGCCCCTCTGAGCACATCCTCATACTGCCCCACGAAGCCATCCAGGTGAGGACTGCCGATCTCCTCCTCGCCCTCGATCACCCACACGACGTTGACCGGGAGCCTGTCCCGGTGCGCCAGGTACGCCTCCAGCGCACACACTCGAGAGACAATGGAGCCCTTGTTATCGGCTGCACCTCTCGCATAGAGCTTGCCGTCGCACACCTCCGGCTCAAAGGGCGGGGTGGTCCACTCATCCAGGGGATCGACGGGTTGCACGTCGTAGTGATTGTACAGCAACAACGTGCGATCCCCCTCCCCCTCCATGCGCCCCAGGACCACCGGGGGGACGCCGCTTGGGGCGTCGGCGCCCAGGGAGACCAGCGTCACGTCGAAGCCAATCCCCTCCAGCATCTCCCGCACCATCGCCGCCATATCCTCGAGCCTTTCACCCTGAGCCGAGATACTGGGCTGCGCGCACGCTCGACGCAAACGGCTCAGGTAGTCGTCCGTATGTGCCTCAATGTGATCGAAGATCTCCTCCACCGCTCACCTCCCTTAGCTGATCACCTCAACCCCTTCTCCTTCGACGACCTCGCCGACCACCCAGCAGGGGTGCCCTGCCTCGTCGAAGAGCCCGGTAAGTCTCTCCAGCTTCTTCGGCGGCACTGCGACCAGCAATCCCCCCGACGTTTCCGGCGTGTACAGAAGCTGCTGCACTTCCTCTTCGATCTCCGGTGCAAACATCACCGCGTGCTCGTAGGCGCGCTCGTTATTGCACGTGCCACCGGGGAAGAGCCACATGTCGGCGTACTCGCGGGCTCCCTCCAGGAACGGGATCTGATCCAGGCGGAAGCGCAGCCGAACACCGCTCTTCTCCGCCATCTCGTGACCGTGGCCCAGAAGAGCAAACCCGGTGACGTCGGTCACCGCGCGCACGCCAATCTGCTGGATGAGTTGAGTGGCCTCGCGGTTAAGCTTCTTCATGCTCTCGACGGCTGCAGCAATGTGCGCCGCGGTGGCCATGTCCGCCTTCAGTACCGTGGTGATGATACCCACACCCAGCGGCTTGGTCAATACCAGCACGTCGCCGGGACGCGCGCACGCCTTCGTCCACACCTGCTCGGGGTGGACCACGCCCATCACGGACAGGCCGTATTTCGGCTCCTCGTCGTCAACTGTGTGGCCACCGGCCAGCACGCCGCCCGCCTCGGCCACCTTCTCCGCCCCGCCGCGCAGGATCTCCTTCGTGATCTCCGGCGGCAGATCCGGCGGGAAGCCGCAGATGTTGAGCGCGAGCACCACCTCGCCGCCCATCGCGTACACATCGCTCATCGCATTGGCAGCCGCGATGGCCCCGTAGTCGTACGGGTCGTCGACGATTGGCGGGAAGAAGTCGAGCGTCTGAATGATCGCGACCTCATCGCTGATCTTGTAGACGGCCGCGTCATCGCTGATTGAAAGCCCGACCAGCAGATCAGGGTACTTCTCAGCGGAGAACAGATCTCGCAGCGGACGCAGAACCTGCGCCAGGGCCCCAGGGCCCATCTTCGCCGCTCAACCTGCGGCGCTGGTCAGCGCGGTCAGGCGAATCTCCTCGCTCGTCACGCTACTCACCTCCTTTGATCGATAGGCCCTTCAAGACGCGAATGTCCAGCTCTCATTTCTCGAAAGACGCCATCGGGCAGGGAAAAGAACCGTCAGGAATGCCCTCGCCGCGCCGGGCAGCGAGGTCTCATGGAGAACTTCGAGAAGTTCTACGGATCGATACCCGGTCACGAGGTGAGCAAGAGCGGATGACGGCCACCCTAAGCGCAACCCATCGCTCCCAATTCCCCTGTGCACCGCCAGTCCCCCGCTCGCCGCTTCGATGGTCGCGGCGCCGGCCTCGGTGTCGAAGCAAATCGTCATGGCGAAGGGAGGTTTGTCAACTCCCTGCAGCGCCTCCGTGAGCAGCACTGTTGGATCCAGCACCTTGATCCAGTCAGCATCCGGGATCGAGCCGCTCTCCGGATCGGCGCCCTGGACGCGGACTTCGGCACCGCAGGTTCGCGCCAGCGTGGTGAACGGAGTCTCGAGAGCAGGGTAGATAGGATATCGAGAGCCGTAGCTCGGCGCGCTGGGGTGCTCGAACAGAATTCGCCCCTTCCCACGCTCGCGCGCCAACGAAGCAGCTACTTGAAGCGCAGCTTTGCTGTCCAAGAGCGTCGTCGCTCTGACATCCGTAACCAGGAGTAGGTCCTCGTGGATAGAGGCGAGATCCGCGACCTCCAGGAGTTGGTCGGCCAGCCGCCAGTCGGCAAGACCAAGAGCGCGTTCAACCTGGTCCGGAGTGACAAATACGCCACTGTGATATGTGAAGACGTTGAAACCGAAACGACGATAGAGTTGATGGCGCCCGTGGGTGACAACCATCGGTATGCCGCTGGCAGCCAGCCTGAGAAAGACGTGTTCCATGATCTGTCGGAAATGGCCCTCTCGACGCCGATCCTCACGCGTGGCGACGTCACATAGGAAGGCATACCGCATGTCACCGCCGGGCTGTTCCATCCTCCTATCGGGATCGACGGCGACAAAAGAGACAGGCTCGCCATCGACCAGCAACACGCGTGCCCAGTCGGGCGGCACGCGTTCGATCTCGGCCACGTACGACCTGTTCATGACCTTCGCCAGTGCCTGCCGACCTCGCGCCGTGCCGGCGTTCAGTATCTCGACATCCATTTCCCGTGGCCTGCCCTGACCGCAGCTGGATCAGACATTATGCACACCCTCGATCTCCACCCCGGCTTCCTCCAGCGCCTGCCGGGCTCCCTCTCGTTCAGCATACCCCACCCGGACACAGACGCCACAGTCGGAGCTGAGGTGACGCGGCACAGGGATCAGCTCGCAGTCGATCCTGGCGTTGGCGAGCACTTTCTCCGCCCGCAGGGCATAGCTCGTCGAGTAGACTAGCACGACAGCATATTCCTCCCCCGTCATTGCGTCCCCTCGGCAAGTTGGCGGACCGCCTTCACCGCCTCCTGGACATCTCTCAACGTGTTGAACGCGCTCAGCCCGAAGCGAACCGTCCCGTCCGGGAAGGTCCCTATCGTTCTGTGGGCCGCTGGCGCGCAGTGCAGACCGACCCGGCACATGATACCATGCTCCTCATCCAGACGTAGCCCGACCTCCGAAGGGGCCATCCCGGCGATGTTGAACGACACCGTCGCCGTCTGACGCTCGGCGTCGAGCCCGCCGTAGACCGTCACACCGTCGATCGCTCCCAGCCCTCCGATCAGGCGCTCGGTCATCACCACCTCGTGGGCTCGGATCTCCTCCACACCGTGCTTCAGCACCCAGCGCACGCCGGCGCCCAACCCGGCCAGCCCGACGACGTTGGGCGTGCCGCTCTCGCACATGTCGGGCAAGAAATCCGGCTGCTCTTCCAATTCCGAGTTGCTGCCTGTGCCACCTCGCGTCAGGGGTCGCAGCCTATGGACGTCCACCCGTTCGCCAACAATCAGCCCGCCTGTGCCCATCGGACCATAGAGCGACTTGTGACCAGTGAAGCCCAGAAGATCCACCTTGTCGACCGCTACGTCGAGAGGATAGGCCCCGCCGGTCTGCGCCGCGTCGGCCAGCAGCAGCAGGCCGTGCCGCCGCGCGATCCGCCCCACCTGCCCCACCGGGAGCAGCGTGCCGACCACGTTGGAGGCGTGGTTTAATGCGATCATCGCCGTATTGGCCTGAATGGCCGCCTCGACGTCGGTGGGGTCGAGAACGCCGTCCGCCGAGCAGCCCACCACGGTCAGTTCAACCCCCCGGCGCTCCAGCTCTCGCAGCGGGCGCATCACCGAGTTGTGTTCCATGCTGGTGGTGATGACGTGACTCCCCGGGCGGAGGATGCCGCGCAGCGCCAGGTTGAGCGCCTCGGTCACGTTCGCGCCGAATACCACGCGCAACGGATCGGGAGCGCCGAAGAGCTCGGCCACCACCTCGCGAGCGTCGTAGACGATGCGACCGGACTCAATCGCCCGCCGGTGGGCAGCGCGCCCCGGATTGGCGCCCACCTCCTCCAGGAAATGGCCCATCGCCTCTGTCACCTCAGGTGGTTTCGGCCAGGATGTGGCGGCGTTATCGAAGTAGATCATCTGAATCTCCATCATTGAGAACAAGGGCCGGAGGACGGACGCTCTGCGACCAGCACACCCGTCGCCGTCCTTCAGCACCCGTCACTTTGTGAGAATTAACCTGAACTCATCCCCCATCTCCTCCACCTGCACCGTGCAGCCCATCTTCTCCGAGGCGCGCCGTACGTTCTCTCGGGAGGTCACCGTCTCCACCAGCACCTCGATGGGGAACTCACCCGCTTTGATCGCGTTCCGCGCCATAATCACCGGCTGCGGACAGGAGAACCCGCGTGCGTCTACTTGCTTGGCCATTGATACTTGCTCCTTACCCTGATGTCGTGAAACGTGAAACGCAAAAACGCAACCTTACGCATGACGTTTTACGTCTTACGTTTTACGTCTGACGCCTCACTCCCTCATCGTAAACCCGATTACCAGGCAGACCACCAGCCCCAGCACCACCGCCCCCATTCCATAAGGTCCCATGCCCCCAACCACGCCCTGGGCCGCGTTGTCCGGGGACCCCGCCAGCGCGAAGTTGTGGGCTAGACCGGCGCCGCTGATCATCCCTAGCACGAAAACACCGGCGTCGCCGTCCCCCTCCCCGGACAGGAAGAGCTGGCGTCCAGGACAGCCACCGGCCAGAGCGAAGGCCAGGCCAGCCAGCGCCATCCCCAGGAAGTTCCAGAGGCGTTGGCTGTGGGCCACCGGCTGACCGAAGAACCCGACGTTCACCTGCCCCAAAATCAGGTTCATCAGGAAACCCACCACGACCAGCGCACCGACGCCGCTGATAAGATGCGTGTCGCCCATCAGGATGACATCGCGGATGGAGCCCATGGTGCAGAAGCGCGTGCGCTGGGCGAGGAACCCGATGACTGACCCGGCGCCGAGGGCGATCAGCAGCGGCGCATACATGGCGCCAGGGCCCGATTCGCTGAAGAAGACCGCGCCGTTCTCGCTCGCTTTCGGCGCGAAGATCCGCAACAGGAGCAAGCCGACCATCATCGCCGGCGTGATCCAGCCCACGGTGGTGTGCGTCCCACGCGCGCGGCCCAGGTTATAGCCCGCCTTGAGGAACTGCACGCCGATGGCGATGCCGACGACCAGCCCGGCGAGGCCGATGATCGCGTTCAGGTCGCCACCCGTCAGTCGCAGGAGCGCACGCCAGGGGCAGCCCAGGAAGGCCAGGGCACCGATCATGGCGAACACACCCAGCACGAAGCGGACGATCGGCGCCGAACCGGCGCGGGCCTTGAACTCCCCGAAAACGTAGGCCGCGATCAGAGCGCCCAGTACAAATCCGATGATCTCCGGACGGATGTACTGCACCACGGCGGCGCGGTGGAGCCCCAGCGCCCCGGCGATGTCCCGCTCGAAGCAGGCCACGCAGATGCCCATGTTGGGCGGGTTGCCAGCGGTTTGAAGAAGCGGGGCCAGGACCCCGATGACAGCCCCGACCAGGAGGATGCCCCGGCGTGAGGCGAAGAAACGGGTAAGACGTTCCGACATAGTGTGTGCCTCCTCAATCGTAGATCCCATCGCAGCCCCAGATGAGCCGCGCAATCGGCATCAAAAGACCGCCGCCGGCACACGCCAGCAGCGGTCGTCGCCCCGGAGGGGACACACCACGCCTGTGATCAGAGCACGGTCACGTCACCGCCCCCCGACGTGTGCAGGCCTGCCTCCGAGCACCCAACGGGCACCCGAGGCCCTCTCGTTCAGGTATAGCGGTATCGATGCACCACTCTAGCTCCAATCTATCTTCGCTGCAACTGAACCCCATTGTACTCCAGAACACCCGCCAGCGCAAGTCGCCGGCTCACCGCGCCGAGCGGGGGCGGGCAGATTTGTCCGTATCCGGACCATCACTTGCAGTCGTATGCCATCAGGACGACGCCCAGCTCCTCCTCCGCCGACTGCAGTCTCTTCAGTTGCTCCTCCGAGAGGTCCTTGAGCTTCATCCTCGGCTCCAATGCCAACACACAGGCCCCATTTCCTCCTCCAGCGCGCGGATCTTCTCCAGGCTCCGGTCGTCGAGATCGGCGATCTTCATTCGCGGTGCTTCGGCCATCGTTCACCTCCTGACAGAGAGACGGAGAACCGTGGTCAATAGGCGTGCCCGACCCCGCAGACCCATTATACCGGAACCGCCATAGGGTTCAAGGAGCGTCCGGCGATCGGGCCGCCCTG
>CAYMHT010000081.1:3715-11837 GCA_964390305.1 uncultured Anaerolineales bacterium | reverse complement strand
GGTATTTGGATCGGAGGGGGTGGGGTCGCGGAAACCTTACGAAGGTAGTGTGTCCGTTGGGCAGGTCGGGGTGCTGTGGTGGAGAGGGCTTTGTGGGTTGGGGGTACAGGCGGAACCTTCGCAAGGGGGGCCGTCGCGGCCGGAACCAGGGGAAGGTGGGCCGTCGCGGCCGGAACCTTCGCGAGGGGGCGCGGAGGAACCTTCGGAAGGTGTCACACTGGAAGGCGCCGGGTTGGGCTAGAGGGCTGGCCCGGCCAGCTTGGCAATCTTCTGGCTCGTCTCACGCCAGGTGATCTTGGAGAGTCCAAGCTTCTGACGCAACTTCTGCGATTTCATCCCTGCCTTGTAGTCCCGTACGGCGCAGGTCCAGCGGAGCATCTCGAAGGAAATTCCCTGGGCTAACATAGCCTGCTCAGCGATATCGGCCAGGACGTACTCCAGGTTACGGGCTGTGCAAGGGAAGAGAGCCTCCTCGATCTCGTACTGGGCTCGATACTCGGCCAGAACCGTCGGCCACCACGCCGGCAGCCGCAGCTTTCGTTCCTTATGTCTTCGCTGGGGGTTGGCGTATCGGATCCATAGGAGGGGCTGCGTGGGGTCATCGAGGTCGATGTGGTTCATGGTGATGCCCATGCATTCACCCTTCTTGATGCCGGTGTGAAGCAGGAGCGTCACCAACAGGTGAGGGCGAGCGTCAGGGTGCTCGGCCTGACGGTGCCGTTCGGTCACTTGAAGGACGCGCTCGACCTGAGCATCGGTGAGGATGTCGGGCAAGGGCGTGCTCACCGGCTTGTGGACGACGGGGGCCGCGGGGTCACGGGGCAGTATCTCGTCCTCGGCCAGCCAGCCGAAGAAGACCTTGAGCGTGGTGATGCGCCGAGCCAGGGACTTGGGGCTGCAGGGTGCGTCCCGCTCGTTCAGCAGCCACTCGGTGAAGCGGGTGAGGTCCTGGGTGGAGATATCGCCGATGGCAGTCCAGCCGCCGATGAAGTCTGCCAGGATGTTCAGGTCGGATTGAAAGGCCTTGATGGTGTTCTCGGTGAAGCCTTCGTGGTGCATGTGGGTTTCGAAGGCGCTCCTGGCCGCTCGCAGCGAGGATCGGGCGGTCAAGGTGGCAGATGGGTCCGGACGGGTGGAAGCCTGTCTTTCTGGCATCGTTCCTTCTCCTCACTAACTTCGTATAGCGCAACTAGGGCTATTCTACAAGGAGTCGGTGTGGATGTCAAACAGGCATCGGGTGCCGGTGGAGGGGGTTCAGCTCTCTTGGCTCTGATGAACGATCAGGACCGGCCGCTCGGTGGAAAGCATGATCTGCTTGGCCAGATCACTTGAGAGCAGACCCTCAATCCCCGGTGCCGTGTGCGCCCCGATGACGAGCATATCGAAATGGCCGTCCCTGGCCTCCGTCACGATCTCGTCCACGATGAGCCCGTGCCGCACCAGGGCCCTTGCCTCGACGCCCTCCTGCTGCAGAATCTCGAGCATGCTCTGGAGGTGGATGCCTTCGCGAGCGTCGCTCTCCATCAACTCCGTGGCCTCTGCTTCCAAGTCAGCTGCCTTGGCGCGTTCCTCCAGCGCGACCTGCGACATGACGTGCAGCAGGGCGACAGAGGCGTCGAGAGCACGGGCCAGACGAGCGGCGAAGCGGACTGTATCCGCGCTGGCGGGCCCAGCAGCGGAGCCAACGAGGATCTGATGGATCTCCTCCCGCTCCCGCCCCTTGACGACGAGGAGGGACGTGGTCGTGCGGGTGAGGATACTGCAGGCTCTCGAGCCGGCGATGAGCCGCTTAATGCCTCGCCGCCCCCTACTGCCGACGACGATCAGGTCATAGTGGGTGGCCTGGGCCTGATTGCGCAGCTCTCTGGGCACAGGCCCACAGCGCCGGTGGACGGTGACGGAGACCCCGGCGGCCTCCAGCTCCTCGGCTGCTGCCGCGACCTCCGCGCTTGCCGCTCGCTCTTGATCGGGCGTTGCGGCGAGGGCCAGGATATCTACCGTGCTGGCCGTCGCCAGCGCAATACGGGCTCCCAGACGGAGGGCCTGACGGCCGATCTGGGAGCCGTCGCTGTAGAGCAACATGCGCATTGTCTCGTTCATCTCCTCTCTCCCAATTCACGGCCACCCACCGAACGCGCGATCAGCTGTCACGACAGAACGAGAGCGATGGGTATCAAGAAAAAGACGCCCAAGAAGATGGCGAAGTTTCTGCGCCCATCCAGTGTCCATTCCAGGGCATCCGACATGAATCGTGTGTAGGGCTCGTATACCAGCAAGACG
Organism: uncultured Anaerolineales bacterium; assembly: GCA_964390305.1. GTDB lineage: Bacteria > Chloroflexota > Anaerolineae > B4-G1 > B4-G1 > SKLM01. The sequence goes on along the minus strand of CAYMHT010000081.1, from coordinate 9,557 downwards.
ATCGGCAACGAAACGATGATGGCGCTGAGCATATGGGCCAACACGACGATGACCGCCTGCGGCGCGCCGAGAATGACCGCCGCGGCAAGCGTGTCGATCATCGTCGAGATGTTTGCCCCCAAGATGTAGGGCATGATGTTCTCTCTGCGCACGTAGCCCCTGGCAGACAGAGGGACGAGGATCCCGATCGAGACCGAGACCGAGAGGGTGAACAGAGTGACCAGCAGGCCCATCAGAAACATGGCCTCGGGGCGATAGATGAGCCGCGACGGTCGGTGTAAGCCGGCTCTCTTGAAGCGGAGCTGCGGCAGCGCTTTGTCGAAGAGCTGGAGGCTCAAGGTGATCACGCCCCCACCGACGATGAAGAGCGCCCACTGCGGAAGGAGGCTGGAGACCGGTGCCATGACCGGATTGAGGATGGCGTCGATTCCCGTCGACAGGTGGGTGAGCCACGGCCAGTAGACGGCGTCAAGCCAGCCCCGTTTGAGTATGAAGATGCCCACAGGGAGTGCTGACAGCTGGACGGAGGCGGTGAGGAGGAGGGAGAGCACCCCGGTCGACAGCACCGTCCAGCGCTCGTGCCCGCGCAGGGTGTAGATGAACCCGAGGAGGAGGACGATGAAGGAGGCGCCCAGGCGGGATCCGCTGACCATGGCAAAGGCCTGGATCTGGGTGAGGGCCTCGGCGCTCAGCAGGGCCATGGCTATGGCGGCCACAGGGGAGCCGCTCAGCACGAGGTAAGCCATCAGCCAGCCCAGCCCCAGGCAGTCAGCCGCGTGCTGGAGGTCAAGGTGTCCGCCGAGCAACGGCATGAGGCCCTTCGCCCCGGATTTCATCATCTCCAGTGCGAAGACGAAGAGGAGGACGGCGGCCAACGCTGTTCCTATTCGTCTCGCCTGCCTGGCGTACCAAGCCCCTTCCCGTTTCATCTAGGCTGTACCCCTCACTTCCTCCGTCATGCGCTCGAAGAACGTGACCATGTAGCTATGGCGGTCCGCGGCGATGGCGCGGCCGGCTGGGGTATAGAGAGCATTCTTGATACGGGAGAGCTTGACGACGAACTCGTGGGCAGGGGTGTGCGCGTCGCCATCATCTCCCTCTGCCTGCCACTGTTTGAGATCGACGGATTCCACGGGAGCCCAGAGGCGCTGACCGTGAGCACCGCCGTAGGCGAAGGCCCGCGCCACGCCCACGGCGCCGATGGCGTCGAGCTTGTCGGCGTCGTAGAGAACGTGAGCCTCCAGGGTGGACGGCCTGGGGTCAGTGCGGAAGCGATGGGCCGCGATGGCATGCGCCACGGCCTCGACCAGCCGGGGCGGGTGGTCGGCCAGGATATCTCGGGCTCGCTCAGCAGCGACCGCTGCGTGGTCGAGGCCGGCCGCCTCGGCCTGTTGGCGGCGAACGTCGTGGAGCAGCGCGGCCGCTCGCACGACCCGGAGGTCGGCGTTCTCGGCTCCTGCAATGCGCTCGGCGAGCTTCAGCACGCGGAGAACGTGATCGAAGTCGTGGACGGCGTCCGCGTCGTCGTAAAGGCGCCGGGCTTCGTCGACAGATATCATGAGAAGATGTCGAACACTCTCTCACGCCCTCTGCAGCTGCTCTCGGAGCTCCCGGTTGATGGAGAGAAGCTGGTAGGCCTCGCTGACATCCCTGCTCGTGAGCAGCCCGGCGAAGTGGTCATCCTCGGTCACGGGCAGGGCATCCAGCCCCGACTGCTGCATGCGCTGATGGACCTCAAAAAGCCCATCGTCCAGGTCGAGTGTGGGGAAGTCTGTCTGCATCACCTCACGCACCGGTGTGCCTGGCTCGCGAGTCTGCAAGGCACGAATGATGTCGGTGTGGGTCAGGAGCCCCACGATATGGCCTTCATCGCAGACGGGGAAGTCAGCCTGGAAGCTCTCCAGGGTGAGGTCTGCTGCGCGGGTGACTGGATCGTCAGGAGAGACCGACTGAACATCCCGGGTGAAGGCCTGACGTACCTTCATGTCCTCGAGGATCGCCCGAATCCGGGTCATGCGACCCTCCTGGGCCGCGCCGGCGTAGACGAAGATGGCGATCAGGATCCAGACCAGGTTGCCGGTCACCAGGCCTCCCAATCCCAAGATCCACGCAAACCCCTGGCCGATGCGAACGGCAATGTCAGTGGCCTGTGTCTGCGGCATCAGGGTCGCCAGGAGCGACCGTAATACGCGCCCGCCGTCCATCGGGAACGCGGGAATGAGGTTGAAGGCAGCCAGCGCGAGATTGGTGACGATCAGATAGGGGAGGATATCCGCCCATTCCAGCGCCGTAGGATCTGTGGCGATCTTGCGGAGGCCAGCGAAGACGCTCGTGGGCGTGAAGAGGCTGATGAGGCCCAGCAGGAAAGCGATGACGACGTTGCTCAACGGGCCGGCGATGGCCATGAGCAACTCCTCGCCCGGGCCCTCGGGCATCCTCTCGATCTGCGAGACCCCGCCCAGCGGGAGCAGGACGATGTCCTCCACCGGGTAGCCCATCCAGGTCGACGTCAAGCTGTGCGAGAGTTCGTGAATCACGACGCACACAAACAACAGCAGGGTGACGACCACCCCGAATGCCGCACCGGAGATGGAGAAACCGCCTTGTCCCAGAAAGCCGAACTGGACCGCGGCCCAGATCAGAATCAGGGGGAACGTGATGTGTACCTTGATCTCAATGCCGTGAACGGTAAACAGCTTGAAGCTGGTCATCGAACCCTCTCCTTGAAGAACTCAGCGCCTCCAGAGCGGCCTCCTCTGAAGTCAGGTGGCGGCATGCAGTGTTTCGGGTCTCGAGTGGATACAGGTGATCTTAGCACAGCGGATGATAGCTGTCAATTATGCTCAGCCGAATGGCCATCTCAGACGATGGCCTCTTGCGTCTCGCCCACGACGTGATCGACTACTGCCCTGAGATCGTGGGACCGGTCGTAGACGGCCAGCTGACGGTCGGCACTGGTGCCCTCCCGCAGGATTGTGTGGGCGTATTCAATCTCTTCGCGGCTCCCCAGGTCGTCCACCACGTCATCGACCCAGGCCAGGATCTCCTCAACGAGGGTGGGAAAGGGTACTTCCTCTTTCTTACCGAAATCGATCAGTTTCCCTCCGGCGCCGTAGCGCAGGGCCCGCCATTTGTTCTCGTCGATCAGATGCTTGCGATAGAGCCGCCACGATTGGTTAGCCCGTCGGAGCTGCACCAGCTTGGCCGCGATGGCCTGGATCAGCGCGACCAGGCAGAGTGTCTCCTCAATGCGCGTGCACATGTCCGGGATGCGAATCTCCAGCGTGGGGAACTTCTCACTGGGACGCACGTCCCACCAGATATGCGTTGGCTCGGCGATGCTGCCGGTGGCGAGCAGCGTATCGACGTAGCTGCGATAGCTGGCGTAGGATCCGAACTGAGGTGGGATCCCTGTGCGCGGCAGATTCTCGAAGACGACGCTGCGATATGACTTCATGCCCGTATCGCGGCCATGCCAGAAGGGAGAGCTGGCTGACAGCGCGAGGAGGTGGGGGAGGAAATAGCGGAGTTGGTTCATGATGTCGATCAGCAACTCCTGGTCCTCGATGCCGATGTGGACGTGCATGCCGAAGATGAGAAGCTGACGGCCCACGTCCTGCAAGAAGCGAGCCAGCTCCGGGTAGCGACCAAAGGGAGAGACGCGCTGCTTGACCCAGGAGGAAAAGGGATGGGTGCCCGCCGCGGCCACCCACAGGCCCGCGTCCTCTGCCATCCGCAAGACAGAACGGCGAATGCGGATCAGTTCGTCGCGGGCCTCGTCGACGTCCTGGCAGACCCGCGTCCCGGCCTCGACCTGAGACTGGAAGAACTCAGGACGAATCTGGTCCGGAAGAATCGCTCTCCCCTGCTCGAGGAACTGCTGGACGTATGAGCGGAGCTCTCGCGTCTCCGGATCGATGATCTGATATTCTTCCTCGATGCCGATGTTCAGCGATGGCTCGATCACGGCAACCCCCATGATGAGATTATAGCACAACCCCTCCCCGCTCCAACTCGAGGGGATGCGGTCACGGCTGCATATCGTCGGCGAGGGGAGGGGAGGTGAGGCTGCGAGAGGTCGCGGGTTTGCTCTTACCCCTGGAGCATAGTACAATTCCGACTGCGGCCGCTGGAGAGGAGAGATGAATATGACCCAGGGTATTGACAAGGTTCGCTTGGTGACAGACAGCAGCTCAGACCTGCCAGAGCAGCTCTTGCAGCGTTTCAAGATCGCCGTCGTGCCCCTCCTTGTGCACTTCGGTACTGAGAGCTACTCCGACCTGGAGCTCTCGCCGCGGGCGTTCTGGAAGAAGGCTGCGGAGGTCGCCAGGCCGCAGACCTCGCAGCCCTCGCCCGGTGTATTTGAGGAGATCTTCGAACGGCTGGTGGAGCAAGGGAAGCAGGTGGTCTGTGTCACGCTGACGGGGAAGCACAGCGGGACAGCGGATACGGCGCGCCTGGCGGCAAAGCGATTTGGCGAGGCGGTGCAGGTCTTCGACTCCCAGTCGCTTTCACTGGGTGCGGGCTTCCAGGTGCTGGCAGCGGCGAAGGCGGCTGCGGGCGGCTGCTCGATGGAGAACGTGATGGCCGTGCTGGACGATGTGCGGTCGCGGGTACGGCTCGCGGTGGTGCTCAACACGTTGGAGAACGTACGGCGCGGAGGGCGCGCCGATGGTTTCATCGCCATCGTCGATCGTATGACGCGGGTGCTCGACATCAAACCGATCGTGGGTTTCGAGGAGGGACATCTACAGCTGCTTGGGGTGGCCCGCTCGTTCCGGCGTGCCCTCGGCCGCGTCCTGGATATGCTCGAGGGGGTGGGTCCGCTGGAGTACCTGGGCGTGGCTCATACTCGGAACCGAGAGATGGCCGAGGAGTTGGCCGACCGGCTGGCGGAGCGATTCGGCTTCCCGCGGGAGAGGATTCTGGTCCAGGAAGCGGGGGCCGTGGTGGGCTCGCACGCAGGGATAGGCGCGATCGGGGTCTTCGCGGTACCGGTAGGATCGAGGAGGCCGTGTCCGTGAGGCGAGGCGGGAATCCACCGCTCCGGTTGCTCGATCAAGTCGCCATCGTCACCGGCGCGTCCAGCGGCATTGGGCGGGCAACGGCGCTGACGCTGGCTGAGAGGGGAGCGTGCGTGTCGCTGGCCGCCCGCACTGCGTCGGCGCTGGAAGAGCTGGCTGACGAGATCCGCCAGCTGGGACGTGAAGCCCTGGCGGTGCCAACGGACGTGACGGACCGGGAACAGGTGGATCACCTGGTGGCAGAGACGCTGGCCCGTTGGGGACGGGTCGACATTCTGGTGGCGAACGCGGGTGCGTACGTTCGCTGTCCGATCCGGGAGTTGACCGTCGAGAAGGTCAGATGCTCGATGGCGGTCAACTTCTACGGCGCGCTGTATGCGGTGCTTGGGGTTCAGCCGCACATGGTGAAGCAGGGGGAGGGGCGCATCGTGCTCGTCTCTTCGTTGGACGGCAAGAAAGGCCTTCCGCGGGATGCTCCGTACGTGGCTGCGAAGTTCGCCCTGGCGGGGTACGGTGAGGTGCTGCGACAGGAGCTGCATGGCAGCGGCGTGGACGCGACCATCGTCTTTCCGGGACGCGTGGACACGCCTTTGATAGACAAGCTGGAGGTGCCCTGGGTCTCGGCGAAGATACCGGCGCAGGCTGTGGCAGACGCCATCGTGGCCGCCATTGAGCGGCCGAGGCCAGAGGTGATCATCCCGTTCCAGGCACGGGCGTTTCACCTGGTAGACGCGCTCTCACCCCGTCTCGGCGATTGGTTGGTGCGGGTGTTCCATCTTGAGGGATGGGAGAGAGGCCAAAGCCCAAAGGCCAAAGCC
>CAYMHT010000081.1:0-3615 GCA_964390305.1 uncultured Anaerolineales bacterium | reverse complement strand
AAAGCCCAACGGGACGAAAATCCAGGACAAGAGACCAAAGCCAGGAGCTCAGAGATAGGGGTTCAAGACAAAGGCCGAAGACAGAGGTCTAGCCACGTAGAAGGAGAGATAGAGGATGCGGGCTGAGGCGGAGGAGGTCGCTACTGACGAACGGATCCACGGATGGCTGCGGGACCTAAGGGTCAGTTTTGCGCCGGGTTCGAGAGATCCTCTGCTGGATGAGGTGGCTGCGGGTCTGCTTCAAGCGTTCCGCGCGCAGGGTCACACGCTGCAGGCTGCGCCGGACGACGCGACGGACGTGATCTTGACGACGGCTCAATTCGGCGAGCCGCTGGACTGGCGTGACGCCCTGCTGTTCACTGCCCGGCGGCGATTTGGCCTGACGCGGGCTCCGGCTATCTACACGTTGGTGCACATTGGCCGCGATGAGCTCGGGCGCGCGCTGGGACATTTGCGAGCGGTGCTGCCGAAATCGCCGCCGGATCCGGCCGACTACGGCTTCCCCGGTATGGCGGATGATGCGTATCAGGTTCTGTTCGAGCAGGGCCGGCGGGGTGGCCCGATCCTGGCGCTGGAGCGCGTTGTGCAGAGCCAGGCCAAGTGCATCGACGTGCTGCTGGTTGTGGGAGACGACCATCCGGAGGAGGCCTACCTGTTCAATCTTGTGGGGGCTCATCCCCGAATCCCCGCGGATGACCTCGATTCCCTCTGCCAGGACGTGGTGACACGCATCGTGACCGCTGAGAGCACCCACGAGGTGACCGATCACGCGGCGATTGGTGAGCCGATCCCCCACGACACCTGGGAGGGTCTGACCACGCCGAGGGAAATGTGCGAGGCCGGCCGGCAGCTGGGCCTGCGGGATTTCTTCACGGAGATGGTTCGCATCGCCGATCTGGTCAACGTACCGGCGGTGGACAACGCTGTCTCGAGCCAGTACAGCGAAGGGTGTTTCTCGACCTGGGACCCCAGTCTGCACGCGCTGATCGCGACGGTCACCGGGAGCGCTCGTCCGGTGTACAAGGGGAGCATCAGCGAGCAGGATCTGGCCGTCATCGTGGGGCTTAGAGATGACGGGAGCGGTGCTCTGGTTCGTCACGTGGAAGGGAAGTCGAACGCGCCACCATCCTCGGAGGCGGTGGAGATGGTCGCGATGGACGCCTCCCTGCCGAGGATTAGACTGGGAAGCGGGTGGGGGAGGTCGGCGGAGGTGCCGGTCGTGCGCTCGAAGCTGCACGGCCATCGGGGAATCGGTGCGTACGATGCGCGGCACGTGGAGTACGTCCCGATGGCCGCGCCGTATCACTACTACCCGGTGACGTGCGCCACGGAGGCGCAGGCGCAGGGGATCGTGAGGGCCTTTGCGCGCTCGGAGAGTCTGCAGAACCCCGATGATCCGCGTCAGGTGGTGTTCACGGTCATGCCGGGCCATGGGACGGTGATCGTGGAGAAGTGGGTGCCGGGCACCGCTCCGTTTCAGACCATCTGGGAGGCGATGGACAAGGGGTTCTTGGAGGTGGACAGCCGGGTGCCCCAGGGACCTATCGAGTACGTTTCCGGCGAGGGCGGCAGGAAGCGGGTGCAGTTGAGGGGGCAGACGTAGCTCCGGTGGCTATTCGCTGAGGACCGGGAGGATCCGGACGGATTCAGGCCGAAGACTCAGGGTGTGAGTCGAATGAGTGAGAAGATACTGGTTGTAGAAGACGAGCCTACGTTGGTGGACACCCTGGAATACAACCTGTCGCACCGAGACTACGCCGTCTTTACGGCGATGGACGGTCAGAAAGCCCTGCAGGTAGCCAGAAGAGAGCATCCCGATCTGATCATTCTCGATCTCATGTTACCTGGCATCGACGGCATCGAGGTGTGCCGCGTGCTGCGACAGGAGATGAATGTGCCAATTCTCATGCTGACGGCTCGCGACGAAGAGATCGATAAGGTCGTCGGTCTCGAGGTCGGCGCCGACGACTATATGACGAAGCCGTTCAGTATGCGGGAGCTTATGGCCCGCGTCAAGGCCCTGCTTCGTCGTGAGCGGCTCATCCGCGAGGAACTATCCGCGGAAGGCCGGGTGATTAAGGAGCAGGCTCTGACGTTCGGCGACCTTACCATTGACATGTCTCGCCGTGAAGTGAAGCGGGACGGTGAGATCCTCCATCTGAAGCCCAGGGAGTACGAGCTCCTGGTCTTCCTGGCACGCCACCGGGGGATGGTCCTCTCCCGCGACCTGATCCTGGAGCGTGTCTGGGGCTGGGACTACGACGGCGGCAGCCGCACCGTCGACGTGCACGTACACTGGCTGAGGGAGAAGATCGAGCCCGATCCCAAGAATCCGAGTCGGATTGTCACAGTGCGCGGCGTCGGCTATCGCTTTGAAGGTTAGACAGGAGATCGGATCCTCGGTATTCTCGTCTTCGGATACGCACTAGGAATGTAGCATGTTCCGCAATCTCCGCTGGCGCATCGCCATCCCCTATCTGCTCCTGATCCTGCTGGCCATGGGTGGGCTGTCCATCTACCTCTCGGATCTGGTTCGGCAGTCGCACCTGGCTGACCTGCGGGGGAAGCTGACGGCTGAGGCCCGGTTGATTGGCGATGCGGTGGGAACGGCCGAGTGGGACGACGCCGGAAGCAAGTTTGACGGGCTCGCACAGCACTACGCCGACCTCCTCGACGCCAGAGTCACCCTCATCAGAGCTGATGGGATTGTGCTGGGTGACTCCCACGCCGATCGGACGCAGATGGACAACCACCTCCGTCGCCCGGAGGTGCAGGAGGCGCTAGGCAGCGGGCAGGGGAGCAGCACGCGCTTCAGCCGGACGATGGGCTACGAGATGATGTACGCCGCGGTTCCGGTCGAGTCCGAGGGGGAGATACAAGGCTTCGCGCGCGTTGCTCTTCCGGTGAGCCAGGTCGAAGCGCAAGTGGCTCGGCTCCGCCGGGCGATTCTCTTTGCCGCCGTCATGGCAGTCCTCAGCGCGGCGGTCTTGGCGATCGTGATTGCCGAGCGGATTGCCCGACCTGTGCGGCGACTGACTGGGGTCGTGCGTCGTATGACCGCAGGCGACCTGGGCGCTCGTCTCCTCCCTGCCCGGCGGGACGAGATCGGTGAGCTGACGCGTTCCTTCAACGAGATGGCCAATCGTCTGCGAGGGACGATCAACTCGCTGACCGAGCAACAGGATCGCCTGTCGGCTGTGCTCGACAACATGGCGGATGGGGTTGTCATCACGGATGATCAAGGCTCGGTGCGCTTGATCAACCCAGCGGCGGTCAGCTGCCTTGATGCGGACGCGGAGCGAGCCCTGGGGCGTTCCTTTGCTCAGGTCGCGCGGGATCATCGCATCATCGATCTGTGGCGACGATGTTATGAGGAAGGGGCGGAGCAAGTCGAGCCCGTGGAGCTAGATCGCCAGGAAGCGTTTCTGCAGGTCATCGTCACGCCCCTTCGCGACAGCGGTGACCGATCGTGTCTGATCATCCTCCAGGATCTGACCCGGATGCGCCGGCTGGAGACGGTGCGGCGCGACTTCATCAGCAACATCTCCCACGAATTGCGGACTCCGATGGCCTCGCTCAAGGCGTTGGTCGATACCCTTCGGGACGGAGCGCTCG
>CAYMHT010000080.1:6607-12295 GCA_964390305.1 uncultured Anaerolineales bacterium | reverse complement strand
AACATTTGCCACAAGAAACGTCTAACTCACGCGACAACGAGAGTCAAACTTTTGCACCAGACAGGCGCCGCCGCGTATGGTATACTACAGTAGAGGCCCACCGACGCAGGCCTCGCGCGCCGGGCAGGAGTCTGGACTGAGAGCGAGGGGGAGCCGAGATGACGATGGAAGTATCTGAGGAGACGCGTCAGAGAACAGATAAGTGCCCGCGCGGATTCGCATGCCTGCATGATCGCGAAAGCCCTCGGTGCGCTGTCCGCAACTCAGTGCGGGGAGTGCTGTTCGTAGAGAAACCCACGCTGGGCCACTGCCCCTACGCCATGAGCTTCGGATACTCCTACATCTGTTCCTGCCCCATCAGGTGGGAGATCTACGACCGCTACGGGGTCTGAATCCCCGGCGGAAAAGGTCTGCCCCCGCCAGGAAGACGGGCACCGTCCCCCGTTGCACGCCAGCCCACGTCACCCTCCTTGACAACCGTCCGGGCCGCCAGTAAGATCGAAGGAACAGCCAAACCTGCAAGGAGAGCAAGTCATGAATCTGTGGCACGAACTCCGCACTGGACCCGACTCGCCCCGGGTCGTCAACGTTGTCGTTGAGATCCCCAGTGGATCCCGCAACAAATACGAATACGACCGCGCTCGTGCATTTATGCAGCTTGACCGCGTCCTCTTCTCCTCGCTTCATTATCCAGGCGACTACGGATTCATCCCGCGAACCTTGAAGGAGAACGACGATCCCCTGGCCGCCCTGGTGATGGTCCACGAGCCAACCTTCCCCGGTTGCGTCATCGAAGCCCGGCCTCTCGGGGTCTTCCACCTCATCGACAGGGGCGAATACGACCCCAAGATCCTCGCCGTCCCGCACACCGACCCCCTCTTCAGTGGATACGGGGAGCTCGAAGACGTCCCCCGGCACTTCCTGGAGGAGGCGCAGCACTTCTTCAGCGTCTACAAGGATCTGGAGATGGCCGAGGTAGAGTCTAAAGGCTGGGAGGGCAAGAATGGGGCCTACGACGAGATCAGAAGGGCCGTCGACCGCTACCGGAAGCACGTCCAGCAACGCTCGTAGAGAGCATCCTCTTCCTCCACGCTCTCCACGGCCGGCCGACTCCGGTACCAGAGCCACGCCGTCTGCATCAGCCTCCCAAGGCTGACCGCCGCCAGCCCCACGTAAAGCCCGGCGACGCGATTCCAGACCACGCCGCTCCAGAGAACCGCCCCGCTGGTCACCAGGTAGATCACCACGGCCTCCGTGACCCCTCGGGTGCGTCGGCTGTGTACGATCACCCCCTGATACCAGCTCTGCAGCACGGCGATGCCGGGCATCAACGCCGCCACCCAGAGCCCGCGCCCCGACAGCACGGCCAGCTCGGATCGCAGCCCGGTCACGCGCTCGAACCAGACCGTCGCCAGCGGCGTGCCGGTCACGACGAGTAGCACGACGGTCACCACCACGGTCAGGACGACCATGAAACGACGCAGTGCCTGCGAGGATCGTGGTTCGTCGAGCAGGGCGATGACGACCTCGTTGTACGCCACCCCAAAGCTCCGGAGCAGAAAGACGAACCCCGTCACAACCGACCACACCGCCAGCGAATCCAGCGCTCGCGGCATGCGGCTGAGCGCCGCACTGCTCAGCGGCTCTGCGAGGAGGCGAAGAAGTGAGGTCATCGCCAGAGGAGTATAGAAGTCGATGAACGAATGCAGTGTGAGGGGTTCCTCGACCGGCCGTGCCTCCCTCAACTCACCCCGAACCACCGCGCGCGCCCGAAGCCCGGCATAGATCGCCTCGCTCATCACCCCCGCGACCAGGGCCGACGCGGCGACGACGACACCGGGAATCGTTCCAACCAAGTAGCCCACCACCAGCACGGCCCCGTCGGCCGTGAGCCGCACGAACGTCCCCAGACCCACCGTCCGCGAGTGGCCGAAGCGAATCAGCAGCCCTTGCTTGAAGCGCCGGTAGGCGATGGCCCAGGTCCACGGTACCGTGACCATCAGGCCGATGCGAGCGGGTTCAACAACCTCTGCCGGTGGGCGAATCAGCTCTACCACGAGCACGTCGTAGAGCGGGGTGAACGCCACCAGCAGGTGCACGCCGGTCAGGAGCCCTCCCATCCACATCATGAACCGCCTCAGCTTCCGGTAGGAATCCCAGTCCTTGCTTAGAGCCGTCGAGGCCGAAAGGAGCATGATGATCGGCGCCTCGATGATCAGCGCCAGAGGATAGACGATGCCGCCAAAAGCCGCCAGGTTGACCTCGGGATTCGCCAGCCGGGCCACAATGGCGCTCAGCGCTGGACCTTCGGCGGCCATCAGCAGCCAGCTGAGTGCCAGCGGCCACCAGGTGCTCAGGACCCTGTGCATCGACAGCGCCGCGTCCGCGTCACCCTTCCAAGACCGTCGTTCACCGTTCACAAGTTCGGAGCTCGTGCCGAGACAGAAAAGCGCCCCGTGGCTCAAACACCACGGGGCGACCTTGGTTCACGAATCGGCCGCTAGGCCTCGCCGCACCGCTCCAGCAGCTCTTCCCAGCGTCGATCGACCTCCGCCTGCATCTTCTCGATCATATGCCGATTCTGCGGCTTGAAGAGATGCCGGAACCGACCTTGCCGCTTCAGCCACTCCTCCACGGGAAGCTTCTCCCGTGGCTCGTAGGTCAACCTCCATTCGCCGTCCTCCACCTCGTAGAGCGGCCAGTAGCACGTATCCACCGCCAGCTGGGTAATCTCGACGGTCTCGTCCGTCCCGTGTCGCCATCCTCGGTTGCACGATGACAACACGTTCATGAAGGCTGGCCCACCGCAGTTCACCGCCTTCCGCGTCTTCTCCATCAGGTCGCGCCACCTGCTAGGGGCTGCCTGCGCTACGTAGGGGATGTCGTGAGCAGCCATGATCCGGGTCAGGTCCTTCCGGAACTGCTGCTTGCCCGGGATCTTGCTGCCGGCTGGCGAGGTAGTGGTGTGCGCACCGAACGGCGTGGCGCTGGAACGCTGGATACCCGTGTTCATGTAAGCGCCATTGTCGTAGCACACGTACAGGAACTGGTGTCCACGCTCGGCGGCACCGGAGAGGGCCTGCAGCCCGATGTCGTAGGTCCCTCCGTCGCCACCGTAGGCGATGAACTTGACGTTCTGATCCTCGATCTTCCCCTGCCGCACCATAGACTTATACGCTGCTTCGACGCCACTGATGGTCGAGGCCGCGTTCTCGAAGGCGTTGTGGATCCACGGTACGCGCCACGCGGTGTAGGGATAGATGGTGGTCGCCACCTCCAGACAGCCGGTCGCGTTCGCCAGCACGACGGGATCGTCGATGGCGGCCATCATCTGCCGCACAATGATCGAAGCGCCGCAACCGGCGCACAGCCGATGCCCCGGGGCCAGACGCTCCGGCTTCTTCGCTAGCTCTTTAGGTGCTAATCTCGTCGCCATAGTATACTCCTCAATCTCGCACGCTTAGGTAGGTCACCCTGCGCTCTACCTGGCCGGTCTCGGCCACGTTCAGGGCATCACGGAAGACCCGCTCGATCTCGTGAGGCAGGATGTCGCGCCCACCAAGGCCGTAGACATAATCCATCACCGGTATCCTCACGTCGTGGGCAGCCAACGCCGCCAGCAACTCAAGGTATAGAGGGCCGGCATTCTCCATGGCACCGAAGGAGATCGAGCGATCCATCACCGCCACCGCATCCAGATGACCGAGTGCGCGCGCCAGCTCCTCGCCCGGGAACGGACGGAAGAGACGGATCTTGAGCAGACCAGCCTTGACCCCCTCGTCGCGGAGTTGATCCACGACGGTCTTCGCTGTGCCGGCGGTCGAGTTGGCGACCACGACGGCCACGTCAGCATCATCCAGCCGATAGGCCTCAAAGAGACCGTAGCTGCGATCGAACCGTTCGTTGAACTCCTTCGCCACCTCCAGAATCACCGGCGTGGCGTTCTCCATAGCCTCGACCTGCTGACGCTTATGCTCGTAGTAGTAGTCGTAGAAGTCGAGTGGTCCATAGGTCTTGGGGTTCTGCAGGTCGAGGAGCGGCCACTGTGGCTCATACGTGCCGACGAAGTCCTTCACATCGTCGTCCTCGTACACCTCAACCCGCTCCAGCCCGTGGCCGGTGATGAATCCGTCCTGGCAGACGGCCACCGGCAGCAGCACGTCCGGATGCTCGCCGATGCGCACGGCCTGGATGATGTTGTCATAGGCCTCTTGGCCGTTCTCGGACATCAGGATGATCCAGCCGCTGTCTCGAATCCCCATCACGTCGGAGTGATCCGGGTGAATGTTGATCGGTCCTGAGAGGGCGCGGTTCACCAGGCTCATGACGATAGGGCAGCGGGTAGAGGCCGCGATGTAGACGATCTCCCACATCAGCGCCAGCCCGTTGGCAGCCGTCGCGGTCATCACCCGCGCCCCGGCCGCGGAGGCGCCCACACACGCGCTCATGGCGCTGTGCTCACTCTCGACGGTGACGAACTCCGTGTCCACCAGCCCATCATTCACAAACTCGGAGAAGGTCTGGACGGTGGCCGTCTGAGGCGTGATGGGATAGGCGGCCACCACATCCGGGTTGATCTGCCGCATCGCGTTGGCCACAGCTGCATTCCCGGTCAATGCCTCAAACCTACTCATCGCCCACCTCCTGGAACTTCCCTTCCTCAAGCATCCGAATGCAAAGCCGGGGATCGTCTCTCTCCAGTTCCTCGTCAGCCTTCTTGATCACCCTCGCGTTCACCGGGCAGACCGAAGCGCACACACCGCATCCCTTACAGTGCTCTAGGTCAAAGCCCACCATCTCCTCGTTCTCAGCGTCCACCAGAATACTGGAATCCGGGCAGTAGAGCCAACACTGAAAGCAGTTGATGCACTCAGCCTCGCCGAAGACAGGGCGGAAAGCCCGCCAGTCGCCGGTCTTGTACACCACCGCGTTACCCGCTTCCAAGATCATCCCGCCAATCGGGATCTCTTTCCATCCTTTCAACTCTGACATAAGGTCTACTCCTTCAAGTTTCTCTATCAAGAACCGGAGGACGCGCATTCGATCACGCCCCTCCAGTCTGCCGTCTGCTACCCTTCCGCCACTTCCTCGGCCGCGCGCTTCAGGGCGCGCACGTTGGCGTCAACGGCTTCCTGCGAGAGCTTCGACCCGAACCACTCCCGAACTTCCCTTGCCAGAGCGTCGATACTGACAAGCCCCGTCGCCGCCGCAAACGCCCCCAGCATGGGGGTGTTGGTAATCTCCCGTCCCATCTCCTCAATGGCAATGTGGCTGGCGTCCACGGTGAAGACCTTGCCGATGTGAAAATCCAGCTCCTCGCGCACCTCGGTCGGGCTCATCGCGGTGTTCACCACCAGGACACCCTCCTCGTCGAGCCCCTCGGTCACCGCTACCGCGCCCAACAGCGTGGGATCGAGGACCAGCACGACGTCCGGCTCCTCAATCTGCGAATGAATGGTGATGGGATCCGGACTGAGGCGCGTGAAGGCGCGAATCGGCGCCCCCATCCGCTCTGGCCCGTAGTCGGGGAAGGCCTGGAAATACTGTCCACTGTCCAGTGCCGTCTCCGCCAGCAGTTCGCCCGCGGTGACCACTCCCTGACCACCTCGCCCATGCCAACGAATCTCCGTCAATTCTGCCATAGTGTCTTCTCCTTACTTAACGACCAATCCTGTCCTCCACAATGAC
>CAYMHT010000080.1:0-6507 GCA_964390305.1 uncultured Anaerolineales bacterium | reverse complement strand
AGCCGCTCCGTGTTCAAGCCCATACGTGAAACACGGAGCAGCATGGCTCCAACCTTATATTTTCCCACGATCCTCCGATTTGCGCCAGTGGACGGGGCCGTACGCTGCGTCGTGAATGTCACCACCCCCTCCATCCCTGCCACAGCCGACACTCCGATCGTCCAGCAGCACAGCGCTGACGCGCCTCGTGGCGCGGCCCACAACACCCCCCGCAGAATCCACCCTGGCCCGTTGGGGCGCTCAGTGCTCCGGCTCTCTGATCGGTTCCGGAAGGGGCGCGCCCTCACCCTCTCGAATCACCCGCAGCATCTGACCGTGAATGTGCCCATTGGAGGCCACGATGCGCCGCCCGGAGACGCAGTCGAACCCTCCCTCGAAGTTCGTCGCCTCCCCTCCAGCCTCCCGCACGATGAGAATACCGGCCGCCACGTCCCATGGATGGAGGCGGATCTCCCAGAAACCGTCGAACCGGCCGCAGGCAACGTAGGAAAGATCCAGGACGGCTGCCCCGGCGCGACGCACACCCTGGCTTCGCCGAAGGAAGTGATCCAGACGCTGGACGTTGTTATCCGGCGCCGTCCGTCGATCGTAGGGGAAGCCCGTCGCCAGAAAGGCGTCAGGCAGCTCCTTGACGTCGCTCACGTGTATCGACCCACCGTTGAGGGTGGCCCCTTCCCCCACTGCCGCGGCAAAGGTCTCCCCTCGCAGCGGATCGTGAACCACAGCCACGACGGGCTGCTGCTCCTCGACCAGCGCCAACGAGACGCCCACGTGGGGGAAACCGTGGGCGAAGTTATTCGTCCCGTCCAGGGGATCGATCAGCCAGATAGGCGGGCCGGCCTGCTGCCACTCGTCGCCACCGCTCTCCTCAGCCAGGATGCGGTGGCCGGGAAAACGATCCTGCAGCCGCCTGCGAATTAGATCCTCGGCGGCGGTATCCGTCTCCGTCACCGGGTTGACCGACCCTTTGAAGCCGAACTGGCTGAGCGCGCTGCGCGGAAAGTCTCGGGCCACCACGCCGCCGGCATCGCGGGCGACGGCTATGGCCCCCTCCAGGAGTCCCTGGTAGCTCATCAATCTGTCCTCCGCCCCTCACCTGACAACATAGGCCGTCGGACGACGGTCTTGGTAAACCGTCAGATAGCGGCGAGCCTTCTCGATTTCGCGCAGATCCGCCTGGGCGATCAGCAGCCCCTCCTGATCGTCGCCTTCGACCAGCACGTGTCCCCATGGGTCGACGACGAGGGAGCGTCCAGGAAAGGGGACATCCTCATTCCGCCCCACTCGGTTGCACGCAGCCACCACGAGCTCGTTCTCCACGGCTCGGGCTCGCGCAAGTAGCAGCCAGGCCTCGATACGCTTGACCGGCCACTGTGCCGGGATCACGAACAGCTTGGCCCCCGCCACTGCCATGGCGCGGAAGGGCTCGGGGAAACGCAGGTCGTAACATATACCCAGGCCAGTCGGGCCCCACGGCGTGGGGCAGAGCGTCGCGTGATCGCCCGGCACCAGGTAACGGTGCTCCTCCATCAGGCGAAAGAGGTGCATCTTGCGGTAGGACCCCAGAAGCTCACCGTTGGGACCGTACAGCACCGCGGTGTTGGAGACGCCGTCCGCGTGTCGCTCCAGGAGCGACCCGACCAGGTGGATGTGGAACTGGCGAGCCATTGAAGCCATCTCGGCGAACCCACCCTCACCCAACGGCGCAGCCCACTCGTCCGCGCGCTCAAGATCGTAGCCATGAAGCCAGAGCTCCGGCAACAGCAGCACGTCCACGTCCGCATCGTGAGCCTGCGCGACGAACTCACGGGCGCGCGCCAGGTTGCGCTCTGAACGACCCTGAGGGACGTCCATCTGGGCAAGTCCTATGGTCAAACGTTCAGCTTCCAAATCCAACTCCTCCGTCACACTACTCAAAGCCCTCAATGCTGACCCGCTGGCCTTCCTCCGCGTCCAACTCCGTCAGCTCCCCGGTGACGGTGAAGACGACCCGCTCACAGATGTTCGTCACCCGATCGGCAGCCCGCTCGAGATTGTGGGCAGCCCACAGGAGGTAGTTGGCCTGTTCAATCTTGCCGGGATCAGCCATGATGAACGTGATCAGCTCTCGATAGATCTGATCATACAGCTGATCGACCTCATCGTCCTGAGCGGGGATGTCCCGAGCCGTCTTCGCATCTTGCCGTGCAAACGCCTCCAGCGCCTGGGCCAGCATATCGGCGGCTTTGGAGGCCATCATGGGCAGATCAATGAGCGGCTTCATCAGCGGTTCATCGCCGATCATCAGGTTGATCCTGGCGATCCCCTTGGCATAGTCGCCGATTCTCTCCAACTCCGACGACAGGTCCAGGATGGCGGCGATCATCCGCAGATCCCCGGCCATCGGCTGCTGCCTCGCGATCAGGGTGAGGGCATCCGACTCGATCTCGTACCGTTTCTCGTTGATCGATCGATCTCGAGCGATGAGGGCTCTGGCCGCCTCATGGTCCTTCGTCTTCAACGTCTCCACCGCGTCCGTCAGCGCATCCTCCACCCTGCTTCCCAGCGCCAGAACCTCGTCCATCAGACGCTGCAACTCCCGATCGAAGCTCTTGCGAATCATGCTCTCTCTCCTCGATTCAGGTCCCCCATCTCAGGGAGCCTATCCGGCCCGCCCCGTGATGTAGTCCTCGGTTCGCCTCTGGTCCGGGTTCGTGAAGATCTTCTCGGTGATATCGAACTCCACGAGCTCACCCAGCCAGAAGAGGCCGGTTCTGTCCGAGACGCGTGCTGCCTGCTGCATGTTGTGCGTGACGATGAAGATGCAGTAGTTCTCCTTCAACTCCCGCATCAACTCCTCGATCTGCAGCGTGTCGATAGGATCCAGCGCCGAACAGGGCTCATCCATCAGGATCACCTCCGGCCTGACGGCGATAGCGCGCGCGATGCACAGCCGTTGCTGCTCTCCTAGAGAGAGGCTCAGAGCATCCTGCTGGAGATTCTCGCGCGCCTCGTCCCACAGAGCCGCCCCCCGCAAGCTCCGCTCCACGATCTCATCCAGGTCCTGATCCCCGTCAAGGCCCAGGATCCGAGGCCCGAAGGCGACGTTGTCATAGATCGATTTGGGGAAAGGATTCGGTCGCTGAAAGACCATTCCGATCCGCCGCCGTAAATCGACCACGTCCGTGCCCACCGCGTAGATATCGCGCCCATCCAGGAGCACCCTCCCCTCCAACCGCGTGTTGGGGATGGTCTCGTTCATCCGATTCAAGCAGCGCAGGAACGTGGACTTGCCACACCCGGATGGTCCGATCAGAGCCGTGATCTCCCGATCTCTAATGGTGAGCGAAATGTCCTTCAGAGCGTGATTGTCGCCGTAGTAGAAATCGAGATGCTCTACCCGGATCTTCTCCATGCTTCCGAACCTATCCGAATCGACCCGTGATGTAGTCTTCGGTTCGCTGGTCTCGAGGATTGACGAAAATCTCTTCGCCCGGTCGATACTCCACCATCTCTCCCATCAGGAAGAAAGCCGCACAATCCGCCAGGCGACCCGCCTGTTGAATACTGTGAGGGACGATGACGATCGTGTAGTCCGCCTTCAACCCGTGAAGCGTGGCCTCCACCTTCGCCGTCGAGATTGGATCCAGCCCAGAAGTGGGTTCATCCAGCAGAAGGACCTCAGGCTCCAACGCCAGGCTGCGGGCGATACACAACCGCTGCTGTTGCCCGCCGGAGAGCTCGCTGGCCGGGTCATCGAGCCGGTCCTCGACCTCCTCCCATAAAGCCGCCTGCTTCAGACTCCGGTGCACAATCTCGTCCTGTCTTGCCCGGTCCCGGACCCCAGCCAGCTCTGGGCCATAGACCACGTTCTCACGGACGGTGCCCGGCAGCGGGAGTGGCAGGGCGAACACCATCCCCATCCGCCGCCTCAACGCGGGGAGGTCGACGCCCGGAGCGTAGATGTCCTTTCCGTCCACCCAGATTCGCCCCAACATCCGCGTCCCGTCTACCATGTCGTTCAACCGGTTGATCAGGCGGAGCAGCGTAGTCTTGCCCCCACCGGCTGGCCCGAACAGCACCGTGATCGCGTTCTCCGGGATGTCCAGTGACACGTCCTTCACCGCTTGAGTCTCGCCGTAGAAGTAGCTGACGTCCTCGATCCGAATCTTGACGTCGTGCTCACTCAACATAGATACCCATCAGGGGTCGGCTTCACGTATCGCTGAAGCGGCCCTTCCCAGCCCGAGCCCGTCCCCGCCTATTCGGCATCGACCCTCTCATCACCATTCTCGCCGCCTGCGGTAGATGCTTCGGATAACGGTGGCGACCACGTTCATCGAGAGCACCACTGCGAGCAGCACCAATGCCGTACCATACTGGATCTCCTCCGGCATACCCGGCACCTGGGTGCTGATGACGTAGAGATGATAAGGCAGCGCCATCGTCTGATCGAAAGGCGACTGGGGCAGGCGCGGCAGGAAGAAAGCCGCTACGGTGAACAGGATGGGCGCCGTCTCTCCGGCCGCCCGCAGCAGGCCCAGGATAACCCCCGTGATGATCCCCGGCATGGCCTGCGGCAGCACGATGCGGCGGATACCCTGCCACCGCGTCCCCCCCAGGCTCGCACTGACGGTGCGGAACTCGGTGGGCACGGCCCGCAGCGCCTCCTCGGCCGTGCTGATGATGATGGGCAGGGTCATGATCGCCAGCGTGAGAGACCCGGCCACGATGGACGTCCCAAACTGGAGGAACAGCACGAACAACCCGAGCCCGAATAGCCCGTACACCACCGAGGGAACCCCCGCCAGATTGATGATTGCCAGTCGAATTGCCCTGGTCAGCAGGTTATCTCGTGCATATTCAGCCAGATAGACAGCTCCGCCCACGCCGATTGGGATGGCCACCAGCGCGGTCCCTGTCGTCAGCCAGAACGTGCCCACGATGGCGGGGAATATGCCCCCCGCTCTCATGCCATCGCGAGGCATCGCCGTGAGGAACCCCCAGCTGATGGCACCGATCCCCTTCACCGCGATGGCCCCGATGACCAGGAGAATAGGGGCCACGACGATGAAAGTCACGACGCCCAGCAGGATGAACCCAATTCGCTGCACTTCATACCGGTTCATCAACGCAGGCCTCCTCGCCGCCGCTTCTGGAAGATCGTCGCGGCCGCGGTGAGATTGATGACGAAGGTCAGTACGAAGAGGATCAGTCCGATGGCGAATAGAACGTGATAGTGAACGCTACCCTGGGCCACCTCCCCCATCTCTGCAGCGACGGTGGCTGTCATCGTCCGGGCAGGGCGGAACAGCGAGTCGAGCGTGAGCGGCATACGCGCGGCGTTTCCGGTGACCAACATCACGGCCATCGTCTCCCCAATGGCCCGTCCGAGACCTAACATCACTGCCGTGACGATGCCGGAGCGGGCCGCCGGCACCACGACGCGCCAGATTGTCTGCCACTCCGTCGCGCCCATCGCCCGCGCCCCGTCGCGGTAAGCCCTCGGCACGGCGTCCAGCGCGTCCTCAGCCACACTGATGATCGTCGGTAGCGACATGTAAGCCAGAATCAACGCACCGGTAAACGCCGTCAGCCCCGTCGGCGTCCCCAGCGTCTCTCTGATCAAAGGCGCCACGATGGTCATGCCGAAGAACCCCAGCACCACGGAGGGGATGCCGGCCAGGACCTCAATCATCGGCTTGAGGAACTCCCGCGTCCAGTCCGGGGCCACCTCGCGCACGAACACCGCCGTCGCCACCCCCAGGGGCAGCGCAACCACGATGGCCGTCACCGTCACAAGGAGTGAGCCCAGGATCAGCGGCAGTGTCCCGAACAGGCCGAACGTCGGATACCAGCGCACCCCGAACAGGTTCGTCAGCCGTACCTCGAAAAACGCCGGCACCCCCTCCCGAAGGAGGAAGATGAAGATGAGCGTCACGAAGCCGATGGCCGAGAAGCCCAGCACACGAATGGCAACCTCAATGGCGAACTCCGTCCAGCGAGCCCGGTCGTTCTCTAGTCCGTTGTGCTCAATCAGGAAACCCTCCCACATGACCCGGGCCTGGGTGGCCCGCGCGAGATCGCCGCCTCACTCCAGGGGGACAAAGCCGATCTCAAGGACCACCTCCTGGCCGTCGCCCCTCACCCACTCCAGATAGGCCTCTATCTGACCCCTCGGTTCTCCAGCCGTGTACATGTAGAGCGGGCGCGCGATTGGATACGAGCCGTCGTTCACCGTCTCCACAGAAGGAAGCACGTACGGACCCTCGGTGTCCTGGGCCACAGCCACGACCTTCTGTCCGCCCGTGACGTAGCCCAGGCCATCGTACCCGATGGTATTCGGGTTTTGCGTCACCTCAGACGTGATCCCCTCCGATGACGGCATCAACAGCGTGTCGGGAGAAAAAAGCAGGTCGCTCTCCCCCTCGCCCATGCGTACCACGTTCTCCAGGAAATAGACGTACGTTCCGGAGTTTGACTCCCGGGACAGGAGCACGATCGGTCGATCGTCACCCCCCACCTCTT
>CAYMHT010000079.1:0-12484 GCA_964390305.1 uncultured Anaerolineales bacterium | reverse complement strand
AAGCGTGAAAGGCCGGCTGACCGTCGGCGCCCCCCATGATGCGGTGATCGTGCACACCCGTCAGCCCCAGCCGATGGAGCACGGCGAACCCCTCGCGCATCGCCTCGACGACCTGGTCCTCGGAGGGCTGCGGCACGGCCTCCTCCACCAGATCGACGGCCCTCTCGCGCAGAACCCCCGTCGGTCTCCCCCGGTCGTCGCGGTCGATGCGCCCCTGGGCTGGGTCCAGGGTCTCGCCGTCGACACCGGCCTGGCGCAGCGCACGGGAGTTCGCCACGGCCAGGTGAAGATCGCTGCGCCAGAGGAGAACGGGGTGCTCGGGTGCGACATCGTCGAGGTCAGCTCGCGTTGGCTTCCTGGGGGCCGGCCAGCGGCTCTCGTTCCATCCCTGACCGAGGATCCACTCCCCTGCAGGCGTGTCACTGGCCCGTTCTGCCAGCCGCCGGCGCAGATCCGAAAGCGAGCCCGCCCCAACGAGGGACAGCCGACGGCGGCTGAGTGCCCAGCTGTGGAAGTGGAAGTGGGCATCGATCAGGCCGGGGAGCACCCGGCGTCCGCCCAGGTCCACCGTCCGCATCCCGGGAACGGCGAGGGGGCAGATCTGGCCATCGTCCCCCACGGCCACGAAGCGCCCGTGCCGGATGGCGACGGCGGTGGCCTCCGGCGTGTCTGGATCTTGCGTGTGGAGCTTCCCGTTGTATAGAATCAGATCCGGCCCCGGGGCTTCAGGCATCGCCCGCCTCCCTCGGTGACAGCGCCCCGACGATAGCGACGAGGGCCCGCACCGTGCGCCTCATGCGCTCCGGGTCTCCATGAAAGGGCCTGGGCAGCGTCGCGTCCTCGCGGCGCTCGACGACGCGGAGCCCGGGATGAAGCTCGAGCTGCGCACAGGGCACGCCCAGCTTCTGCCAGGTGTAGCTCGTGACCGTCTCCTGCCCGCTCACGCCCTGGCCGGTGAACGTCCCATCGACGTCGAGCCGGTCGAGACCCTCACCCTCGCGGCGAAAGCCGTGATCCTCAAGCCGACGAACGAGTACGTGACGTCGCTCGGGACAGCTCCGACCGCCCATCGTCCCCAGCGCGATCCCGAGATCCCGGCTCGGCGCCATGCCGTGGATGTCGAGGACGAACTGAATCCCATCTCGCGCCACAATCCGCCCCAACCGGCGCTTGTAGGGCACGTCCGGGTACCAGCCGGGATCGGTCGGCGACCTGCGCCGGGCGTAGAGGGCGTGGGCGTCGGTCAGCTCGGCCACCAGGCAGGCCATCGCCGCGGTGAACTCCTCTTCCTCCTTCGGCTCTCCGCGCCGCGTGTGGACAGCGCTATGCGGAGCGGAGAGCAAGACGGGCAGTGCCCCGCGCAGCGAACCGATGCGCCGGTCCACTTCCGCCGGCGGCTCCTGATACCGCACGTCGGCCTCCAGTTCCACCAGACGTCCCAGCGGATCCGACAACGGGGGCCCCTTACAGCGGCGACTCGCCCAGCGCCTTCATGAAGTGAATGGCGGCCTCGATGCCCCGGTAGAAATTGGGCAGGTGGAACTTCTCGTTGGGAGAGTGAAGTCGATCGTCGGGCAACCCGAAGCCCATCAGGACGGTCTCCACCCCGAGAACCTTCTGGAACGTGGCGACGACGGGAATCGAGCCGCCACGCCGTACCAGGACCGGCTCCTTTCCGAACGCCTTGGCGTAGGCCCGGGAGGCAGCTTTCATCGCGGGGCTGTCCCGATCGACGATGGCCGGTTCGCCACCGTGCAGCGGCCGGACCGCGACGTCGACGCCCTGCGGAGCGATGTCGGTGAAGTAGTCGCGGAAGAGCTGCCCAATCCTGACGGGATCCTGATCCGGTACCAGGCGCATGGAGATCTTGGCGCAGGCTTTGCTGGGCAGGACGGTCTTGGCCCCCGGCTCGATGTACCCACCCCAGATGCCGTTGACGTCGAGGGTGGGCCGGGCCGAGGTGCGCTCGATGATGGTATAGTCCGGCTCGCCCCAGTCGGTCGTGACCCCGGCCTCCTCCAACCACTCCTGCCGGTCGAAGGGCGCCTCGGCCAGCTCGGCACGCTCCTCGTCGGAGAGGGGGCGGACGCGGTCGTAGAAGCCGGGGATGGTGATGCGGCCGTCCTCGTCGTGGAGCCGGGCGATCATGGCGCAGAGAGCGTTGATGGGATTGAGCACCGCGCCCCCGTAGAGCCCTGAGTGGAGGTCGTGATCAGGGCCGGTCACCTCGACCTCGACGTAGGCGAGGCCGCGGAGCCCGTAGACGATAGAGGGAGTCTCCTTACCCAGCATGCCGGTGTCGGAGACCACGGCCACGTCGGCGGCCAACAGATCCGTATGCTCGCGGATGAAGGGTTCGAGGCTGGGGCTGCCGGACTCCTCCTCGCCCTCGAAGATGCACTTGACGTTGACGGGGGGCGCACCCTCGGTCTCCCTGAAGGCCTCCATGGCTTTCACGTGGACGTAAAGCTGCCCCTTGTCGTCGGAGGCGCCGCGAGCGAAAAGGTCGTCGCCGACGACCGTGGGCTCGAAGGGCGGCGTCTCCCAGAGGTCGAGCGGATCGGGCGGCTGCACGTCGTAGTGCCCGTAGATGAGGATGGTGGGCGCATCCGCACCGGCAGCCATCCATTCGCCATAGACCACGGGGTGGCCGGCGGTGGGCATCACCTCGGCCCTGGGGAAGCCAGCGTCCTGCAGCCTGTCTCGCAGCCAGACCGCTGCACGTTCGATATCGGGCTTGTGCTCGGCCTGAGTGCTGATACTGGGGATGCTTAGAAACGCTTTAAGCTCGTCCAGGAACTCATCGCGATGCGATCGTGCGTATTCCAGTGTCTCCACGGGTCACCTCTCACAGTGTCGCTATTCACCAACCTCAACCGAGCGTGCACAACCGACCCCTCGGTCGGCACGCCCGTCGACCAGACGCCGATTATACACGCCCACCCCGGGATACAAAAGCCTGTCGCGACACGCCAGGGAGACGGGCGTTCCCGGTGGGCGCACGCCGCCGCCGCTGCGCAGGGCACGAAGGATTCCAGACGCACCGAGGATGGCCCGGCGGCTCAAGCTGGCGGCGAGGACATGGGCCGCGTGTCGCTCGCAGAAGCGGGGCGCCGTGCGTGCTCTCTTGGGGGAGGAACGGCGGGGCGAGCGGGGGTCGGCACGTGGGAAGCGCTCAGCGATTCTCCAGCCGAAAGCCGTGCCCGCGGACGGTGACGATGTACTCGTGGTCGGGATCGATGGCCGCGATGCGCTCCCGCAGGCGGTGCACCAGGGCATCGATAGCCTGCTCCGTGACGCCGTAGGCCTCCTCCTCCGACCACACCGCGTCCACGATCTCATCCCGCGATACGACGTGGCCTTCCCGGTCGAACAACACCTCCAACATGCGGTACTGGGCCGGCGAGAGCGGCGGGGTCAGCTCCTGGCCGCCGACGAAGACGCGCTTCGCCGGCTCATCGACGTGGAGACCCCTGTAGGGACCGGTCAACTCCAGGGGAACCGTCGCATCAGCGGCTACGAAGCCCAGCTTGACGTAAAGGGCGATCTGAATCTCATCGCCATCGTTCAAACGATGGGGCTCACCCTCCACCCTTTGACCGTTGACGTAGGTGCCGTTCTTGCTTCCCAGGTCGCGCAGCAGATAACCCTCGTCGACGCGCTCGATCCTGGCGTGGTGACGCGAAACCTGCCGCCTGGGCAGTACGATGTCGCAGTCGGGGGCTCGCCCAATCGTCACCCGCTTCTGATCCAGAACCCACCGCTCCCCCTCGAGCTCTCCTTCGTGGGCGATCAACATGGCTCTGTCCTGCCGTGTCATCGAACCCCCTTGACAGAATAGGTGTTCTGATCTATCATCCTCAGTGGAGAGGAAGAGAGGTTCCCTTGGTCCGTCTGCTTGAACCTGAGACCGTCCTGCGCGGACGGTATAAGATCGTGTCTGTCGTGGGCCAGGGCGGAATGGGCGCGGTGTACCGGGCGGAGGACCTGCGCCTGGAAGGGCGCATCTGCGCGGTCAAGGAGGTCCGCCCAGACCCCGATGCCACGCCCGAGGCTCTGGCTCAGTCGCGCGAGCAGTTTCACCGCGAGGCCACGACGCTGGCGCGACTCGATCACCCCAACCTCCCCAAGGTCTCCGATACGTTCCACGAAGAGGGCCGCGAGTACCTGGTGATGGACTTCGTGCGGGGGAAAGACCTGCGGCAGGCGATGGAGGAGAAGCGGCAGCAAGGGACGTTCCTCGACGAGCACAAGGTGCTGCAGTGGACGCGCCAGCTGTGCGACGCCCTGGCGTATCTCCACAGTCGGGAGCCCCCGGTGCTCCATCGCGACATCAAACCGTCGAACATCAAGCTGACCCCCAGCGGTCTGATCAAGCTAGTCGATTTCGGCCTGGTCAAGCTTCTGGCGACCGATCAAGCCCACACGGTGACCGTGCTGCAGGGTCGAGGGACCGCGGCTTACACGCCCCTGGAGCAGTACGGGGGGGACAGTGGTCATACTGACGTCCGCTCCGACATCTACTCGCTCGGGGCAACGCTCTACCACCTGCTGACCAACCGACCACCTGCTGATGCGAAGCAGCGTTTCCTCAACCCCGACGTTCTCCGTCCGCCGAGTGAGCTTAACCCCCACATCTCTTCATCCACGGAGCGGGCGATCATGGCCGCCATCGCCATGCATCCTGAAGCGCGGCCTCAGACGATAGGGGACTTCCGCAACACGCTCCAGACAGGTTCGTTGATACGGGCCTGGTCCGCGACAGACGCGGCTCCCTCGCTGCTCTACCTGGTTCTCGAGTCGACCGATTGGGAACGGGCGATAAGAGAGAACCGAGATTTACTGCTCCTGGCAGCGGGCCTGCTGGTTCTCTCCGTCGCTGTGACGCTACTTTAGCAGCTCCGCCCTCTTCGTCCACCGCCGCTGATCGGCGAGCCAGGCAGAGAGGAGCGAAACACCACTCCCAATCAGGGCAGCGCCTCCTGCTGTCCATGGTTCCGTGTGCTCACCAAACAAGCCCAGATAGGTCAAGCCGAATGCGTAGAGCAGATACAGCCCCAGTCCGCCGATCACGCACCACAGAGCAACACGGAAGGCCCTCATCACCGTCCGATCCCCGAGGCGCATGGCGTAGTAGCCTGAGGCACTGACAGCCACCACGCCGACCAGCGCCACGATCAGGTCCAAGATCTGAACCGCGTGGCCCGACGATGCCCCCGGACTGTCCCCACCTGATTCGCCCGTCACCGGAGGCGTCGGCGAGACAGCCGGCTGGGCGGTCTCCGTCGGCGTCGGCAACGGCGTAGGGGAGGGGGTCGAAGTAGGCGTCGGCGACGGCGTGGGAGTGACGATGGTAGCGGCTCCTCCCTCCTGGATGGTGATCTGAAGAGCCACCTTCCGCGGCACGGGATCTGCCTGAACGGAGATATCGAGGCGGCCAGCCCGATCCAGCGTAAGACCAGCCTCTGCAACGCCGTCGCGCGTCGTGGCCAGCACCGACTGCTCCAGGCCCTCTTGAGGGTAGTTGAAGAAGAACTGGACCTGCGTGCCGTCAGGCACGACGCGCCCGTTACGATCCAAGATCGCCCCGGTGCGCAACCTGATCTGATCCCCTTTCTCCAGCCTGGGGTCGGCCGTCGGCTGCTCTTCCTCGCCAGGCGCCTCCGTCGGCTGCTCCTCCTCCTGTGGCTCCGGAGATGGTTGTGTGCCTTCGGGCGGCCCGGGGGTGCCCTCCTCGTCCGAAACGGGGCCGACCACAGAGTAGTAGACGGGGATGTTCTGCTCAGGGTCGGGCGATGTCTGAACGCGCAACTCATAGTTGACGCCCACGACGCTGACCGGCGGATTCCCTGGGGGAGAAAACTCACCGAACAGCGCCCGCACCGAGGCCTTGACGGAAGGCATCAGATGGCTGTAGGCCGCGTAGTAGGCGCTCAGCTTGCTGATCTCGGTGGCGTCGAGGGAGTAGGGGATGTCATAGGCCATGACGACCACGTGCGGGCTTCGGAGTGCGTCGGCACGCTCGGCGAGAAAGCGCTGGACGACGTCAGACTCCGGAGGGCCGTTCTCCGGGTTCAGCATCCCAAGGATGATCCAGTCGGCGTTTTGCAGCGCCAACTCAAGGCGGGAGGGTAGCGTCACCGTCGGGGTGACAACCTCTTCCGCCGACGGAGTCGGGGTCGGCGGAGCAGCCAGCGTGTCCAGATGGGCGTCCAGATCATCGAAGGTGAAGCTCGATATCAGTTGCGGTTCAATCTGCGCTGTGGCGTCGGGCCCGTAGAGTTGCACAATCGTCTCCTCCAGCGCCCGCGCGTCTATGTAGGGAACCGGGGCACACGTGGCACACGCCCGCCTGGTCCTCGCATCGGTGAAGATGACGATGCGCTGGTCACGCGTGGGAGGGGAAGGCACGAGGTCGGAGGAAGGAGGCGAGAGCAGCGTGATGGCGTCGCGCGCAATCCTCGATACAGCCTCCACGTCAGGCTCTATCCGGTCACTGACGGCTGCGGCATCGGGCTGGACATCCGCAAGGTTGAACGCGTCCCCATACAGGGACAGCTTCAGCCGCAGGATGCGAGCGACCGCCTCATCCACCTGCTGCTGGAAAGTGGGCTCGTTCTCGTACTTCTCGCGAAAGAAGGTGATGGTGGACTTGACGTTGGCCATCTGCTCATCCCAGTCGCCGCTTAGGCTGAACTGCGAAAGGAGGAGGAGATCATTTCCAGCAAGAAAGGCGTCCTGGGCAATTCGGCGGCCGTTGAAGGCCTCCTCGCCCGGCGCGTAGAAGCGGCGCAGGGCCCGGAGCCCCAACTCGTCAGAGAGGGTCACACCTCCCGCCTCTCGCCAAGCTGACATCTCGGGAAGAGCCAACAGTTGTTGGAGCACCGCTCTGTCAACGCTGATGGGCGACGTGGTGATGAAGCGGCCGCCGGACAGCCCCTGAAAGCGAATGTGGGAGACCAGAACCCCATCCGGCCGCGAGGCCGGGTCCTCCGCCTGGACCGTCGCGAAGAACGGCGCCAGGTCCACCTGCTTCAGCTTCTCCAGAGTACGCTGGACGGTGGAGATCTCCTCGTCCAAGGATCGATCGGATGAGCCTAATCCGGGGAAGTGTTTCGCCACGACCGCCGTCCGCCCGTTGGATCCCTCGTGGACGCCGCGGATATACGCCGTCCCCAGCTCCCCGACCCAGAACGGCTCTCCTCCGAAGGACCTGACCCCAAGATCGCCGCTGCTGGCCGGGCGAGGGTTCTCCAGGACGTCGAGGGAGGGGCCCATCAACACGTTGATCCCCATCGCGCTCAACTCCTGACCCACGATGTGACCGACGGTGGCCGTGTGGCTCACGTTCCACGTCGCTCCAAGCGCCATCTGAGAAGGGAGTGGTGTGGTGCCACTGACAACGCTGGTGAACGGCACACCATTGCCTTCCTGGTTCGCGGCGACGAGGAGGGGAACGAAGGGATCTGAAACGGTGTCGGTGACGGGCCGGGTGGACTCCCAGGCGGCCTGCTGGAGGCGACCTACCAGCCGGGCGACCTGAGCCGGCGCATTCCCGTCGTTGTCGATGTTCCCGTTCTGCGGCTCAAGTACCACCCCACCCACGCGGTAGTCGCGAATCAACTCGCTGATACCCGTTCGTTCGTCGACTTCTGAGCCAGGAAACGTGACGAGGAACAGCTGACCGACCTTCGCGGCGCTCGACATCTGGCTCATCAGCTGCGCCACCTGATCCTCCTGAGCCTGAAGTGGTGTGGGAGGGAGAACGACCACACTCACAGCGGCTACAAGTGCCAGCGCAATAAGCTGTCTCTGGAGCCTGATCATCGTGCCATTCCGAATCAAACGAAGCAGCCATCCTATCCATTACCGGCGGGCATCGCGCAGCGGACTCGGGGCAGGCTGAGAGGACTGTCTCACCCGCGGCCCACCGTTGGAGTCACCTGGATCCGCCGTCTCCCTGTCCAGCATAATTGTAACCCTAAAGAGGGCGAGACGCAATCAGAAACCCCGGACTTCAGGCGAAGCCGGGGTCTCTTGCCGTCCCCTGGTCTCAGCGCGCCCAGGCGTCGCTCTAGCCTCTCTCCCCCTGGTCAGGCTCCGGCTGGTCCCCCTCCTGACCGTCTTCCTCCCACCCGATGATCCAGATGCAGAGCCCCGCCAGGCCGATGGTGGCCACGATGAGCGCGGCCCACTGCCTGGGTAGAAGCCCGACATCGCGAGCAGACCAGAGCAGGATAGCAACCATTCCCACAGCCAGCACGATCCACGCCGCCAGCTGGGGGTGTTCATTGAAGAAGCGCTTGACAAAAGACATATTCCCTCCAATCAGCCATCATCCAGATCGTCGAGTCGGCCCCGGGCGCTCTGCCTTCGCTGCAGCGGCCTGAGCACGCGCCGAGAGCGGAGTTCTTTGAGCGGAATCTCGTCGTGGTCCTCTCGACCGGCCTCATAGGCCGTCTCCCGCCACTCCTGGGGCAGACGCCCGACCACCCGCGGCTCGTACCCCAGCGCTCTGCCGAACTCGATCAGCTCGGGCCGGCTCCCGCGCGGCACGAACAGAACGATCGCCTCTGCCTCCAACCGCGCCGCCGCATCTTCCATCTCCCGGAACAGGGCGGATCCGACGTCGACCCGCTTCCGGGATGGCCGGATGAGCAGATCGGTCACCCGTGCTACCAGATTCTCCACAGACCACCCGATCAGCCCGACGAGCCTGCCGTCCTCTTCGGCCAAGAGAAACCCGACCTCGCCGAGGCGCGCTATGACCGCCGGCACGCCGACCACGCGGTCCCCGGGCAGCGCGCGACTGACGAAACCCGCAATGCGGCCCAGATCGCTCGCCCGGGCCCTCCTGACGAGGATGGTGCGTCCGTCGCTCACAGGCTCAACCGGCATCGTCTCCTGGGCCTCCCGTTCTCGATAAATGTGGGAGCTTCGCCATTATACCCTCAGGACGGATCAATTCCAAGGAGATGACGCCCGCTCTCCGACCCCCCGACAACGCGATCCCACGCCGCCCTTACCTGCTTCCTGGTGGCCGACAACGAGCCAGAGTTGTCGATCACCACGTCAGCCCGGGCGACCTTCTCCACTTGCGCCCCCTGAGCCTCCAGGCGCCGCCTGGCCTCCTCTCGACTGAGGTCTCGCTGGCTCACGACCCGTGCGATCTGCTGGTCCTTCCGGCAGGTGACGACCCACACGCTGTCGCATTGGGCCGCGAGACCGGACTCAATCAACTTGATGGCCTCGATGGCGACGACGTCGGCACGTGTCGCACCGATGCGGCGATCGATCATCTGAAGGGTCGCCGGGTGGACGATCGCCTCCAGCTCCGCCAATGCCTCCGGATCGGCGAAGACGATGGAGCCGAGCTTCTCCCGGTCGATCTGGCCGCCAGCCGTCAGGATCTGGGGGCCGAAAGCCTCCACCACGCGCGCGTGGGTCTCGGTACCGCGGCGCATCACCTGGTGGGCCACCTCGTCGGCATCGATGGCCTCGGCCCCCAGGTCGACGAGCATGCGAGCGACGGTCGACTTGCCCGTGCCGATGTTGCCGGTGATCCCGATGAGAAATGGACGTGCGCCCCGCCCCGGCGTCACGTGACCTCCGCCCATTCCGCCAGCAACCGCTCCAGCTCTCGCTGGTTCTGGTCGTGCTCGGCACCCAGCTCGCGCACCCGCGCTACCGCCCGCTCCTGGCTTGCCTCAGCCAGGGCTGCCTCCAGCTCCGTCTGGCGGGCCTCCAGCCGGTCGATCTTCTCCTCGAGCTCAGCCCTGCGAGCCGCCTGCCGCTCTGCCTCCCGCCTGGCCGCTCTGCGCGTCTCTCGAGGGTCCGTCCGTCCGGAGTCGGCAGGTTGCGCGGCCCCGCCGCGGTCGTCACCTCGAGTGCGTTCCTTCCGTGGCTGCGCCTTCCAGTCACGATACGCTGCGTACGTCCTGAATCCCCGCAGCCTGGCGTCGTGGATGGCCCACACACGGCCGGCAAGGGCGCGAATCAGATAGCGGTCGTGGGTCACCATCAGGACGGTACCCCCGAAGTCGGAGAGGACTCCTTCCAGCACCTCCTGGGAGGGGATGTCAAGATGGCTCGTTGGCTCATCGAGGATGAGCAGGTTGGCCCCCTGCAAGACGAGGACGGCCAGGGCGACGCGGGCCATCTCCCCGCCGGACAGCTCATCGATACGCTTGAAGACGTCATCGCCGGAGAAGCGGTACGTTCCAAGGAAATCGCGCGCCTCGCTGATGCGGAGCCCCCCGGCGTCGACGACCGTATCGAGCACCGAACGCTCCGGAAGGAGGTTGGTGTGTCCCTGGGGGAAGTATCCGACGTGCACGTTCGCCCCGATGCGCACACGGCCCTCCAGGGGAGGCACCTCGCCGAGGATGGTGCGAACGAGGGAGGTCTTCCCGGAGCCGTTGGGCCCCAGAAGGGCGACCGTCTCCCCGCGCCACAGCTCGAACTCGTCAACTGAGAGAAGGGGGGCGGTTGGCTCGTAGCCGACGACCAGATCGTAGAGGCCCACCACCAGATCCCCGCTGCGAGCCACCTCCCCCAGGGAGAAGCTGAGAGGTCGGTACTCGCGGGGCTCCTCAATCCGCTCGAGGCGCTTCAGCCGCTTTCGGCGGCCCTTCGCCTCACCACTCCGCTGCCCGGCGATGTTGCGACGGATGAAGGCCTCGGTTCGAGCGATGAACTCCTGCTGCTGCTCGTACAGGAAGCGCTGGCGGGCGACGCGTTCGGCTTTCTGCTCGACGTAGGCGCTGTAGTTCCCCCGGTACTGCTCCAACCGTCCCCAGGCCAACTCCCATACCTGCGAGGCGAAGACATCCAGGAAGGCGCGGTCGTGGGCCACCGCGACCACGGCGCCCTTCCACGACCGGAGATAGTCCTCCAACCATTCCATCCCGGCCAGGTCGAGGTGATTGGTCGGCTCATCGAGCAGGAGAAGATCCGGCTGCTCCAGCAGGAGGCGCGCCAGCAGTGCGCGCGTCCTCTGTCCGCCGCTGAGCTGCCCCATTGGAACATCAAAATCGTCCTGATCGAAACCGAGCCCACTCAGCACCTGCTCAGTACGGGACTCGTAGGTGTAGCCCCCGCCTCGTTCGAAGGCCTCCAGGGCCTGGCCGTACCGCCGCAGCACCCCGTCATCCACGTTCGAGTGGGCCATAGCCGCTTCCAGCCGCTCGAGCTCGGCGGCTTGATCGAGCAGGTCGGCGAACACGTCCAGCATCGCGTCCCAGAGGGAGCTATCATCGTCAAAGCACCTATGCGCCTGCTGCGGGAGGTAGCCGACGCGGGTGCGCTGCGCACGGTGGACGACGCCGGAGGTAGGATGTTCCTGCCCGTCGATCAGGCGGAGCAGCGTGGTCTTGCCCGAACCGTTGGGACCTACCAGGGCGATCTTGGCCTGATGTGGAATGGTGAAGGATACATCGGCGAAGACATCTTGCGCACCATACGACTTGGCCAGATTACTAGCGGAAACGAGGGACATGTTCGATCCAAAGTTGTGCGTGCGTCACGGTACGCACCGAATAGCCGCCCACGGTAACGCGGGCGACCCCAGCTATTCCACACATCTCGCATCGCCAGGGTCAGGAGGATGGCGCGGCTTGCGCAGGGCTGCCACAGCTTCCAAGGACTGCTCCGAATCCATCCCGCCTTCCCCAACCAGGGCCCCGACCGGACGCTTGAGCCACCCACGACCCTTCTGTCTGAGGTCCTTGGCGGTGGCGAGGATCGCAGGGATCGTGGGGCTGGCCCCAGCGTGCGATCCATGGTGATTATATGCGGATGGACATCTTTGACCAGTCCCACGGGCTCCCGCTCCCGCAGGGCCGCCGGCAGCGGACGCTCGCGCCCCGCCGTTGCGGAGGAACGATGGCGAAGAGAACGAAGGGGCAATACGACAGCACGCCTGGCCGATCCGACTGCGGCTTGTGAGCACGGCAGAGCGTATCCGCGTTCTGCCGAGGGCGAGGGCGATTCGTGTCCTGTCAGGTGGGGGCGCGGAGAGGGCGGAGGACGGCGGACGGACGAGGTGGTGGTGGTGGTGGTGGTCAAGTTTTTCTGTTGGAAACAAACATTCGGACCCGGGCAGCGGGGGGAGAGTGGGCGGCGCTGACGGCCCAGGTCGGACGGTGAGTGGATGGCGCATGCGTTCTCCTGGGTCTGGCGGCCCCGGCGGCGGCTGGCGACCGGGCCCGTCTGTCGTTATCGAGCTGGTGGCGAAAGCTTGAAGGGCGCTCGGGTTCCTGGTGCCCTGAACGTATGATATCAGGGGGAACCGTCGTTGTCAATGGGGGACACTTGGGATACCGTTTGGGAAATAGGGGGTGGATTTGGGAGATACGGCGATTGCGAATTGGGAATTGTGAATTGCGGCGGTGAAGGCGGCTGGGCGGAAGCACCTGGTACGAACGCGGAACGGCGCTAAAGCGCCTACTACAAACCTTCACCTCTTCTTCTTCGACCTCAGGTT
>CAYMHT010000078.1:10334-12648 GCA_964390305.1 uncultured Anaerolineales bacterium | reverse complement strand
AGCTCGCGGCAGCGCTCGCTGTGGCGCTTCAGCCAGACGGTCAGCCACACCATGCCGGCCATCAGCCAGAGATCGAAGACCCACAGGAAGATCCAGTGACGCCAGTTGCCGGTGAGGGTGCAGTAGAGGAAGATCGGGGCATTCCCGGCCACGATACCGACCGGAGCCAACAACCAGATGGCTTCCACGATGGCCATCACCAGGCTCAGCGACCCGGCGACCAGGAGCAGCTCCGCCGGCCAGGCGATGGAGAAGACCCGCTCCCATCCAACGAGCGCGGCCGCCGCAAAGGCCACGACGTTGACGGCGAGGGGAACGCCGGCTGCTATCAGAATTGGCCAGGGGACGTCGCTGAGGAGCGGGCGATGCTCGAAGTCTTCGGCGAACTCCGACGCGGACGGTTCGCCGGACGCGGCCTGGGTATCGTCGT
Organism: uncultured Anaerolineales bacterium; assembly: GCA_964390305.1. Classification (GTDB taxonomy): domain Bacteria; phylum Chloroflexota; class Anaerolineae; order B4-G1; family B4-G1; genus SKLM01. The sequence goes on along the minus strand of CAYMHT010000078.1, from coordinate 12,218 downwards.
CCGCGAAATCGACGGCGCCCATTCCTTCGCGCTCCGTCCCGGAGAAGACAGCGACGGAGTCGGAGGGGGCCTCTGGCGTGGTAAAGGAGAGGGGCGGCGAGATGCGATCCGGCAGCTCCACCTCGGCCTGCTGAGCCGCCTCGCGCAGTCCCCGGGCCATCTCGGCGGCGGACTGGTAGCGGTGATCGGGATCCTTGGCCAGAGCCTTCAGGATGACGCGCTCGAAGGGCTCGGGAATTAGGGGATCGATCTCCCGTGGGAGGGGGAGCGGATCGTTGACGTGTTTCATCAACACGGCCAGCGGCGTGTCCGCCTCGAAGGGAGGACGCTGGACGAGCATCTCGTAGAAAATGACCCCGATGGAGTAGACGTCGCTGCGCCGGTCGCTGCGCCCCTCCCGGCCCTGCTCGGGCGCCATGTAGCTGACGGTGCCCATGAGGGCGCCCGGGACGGTATGGCGGGTGCCGCCCACGATCTGCGCGATCCCGAAGTCGCCGAGCACCGCGTCCCTGCGCCGGGTGAGGAGGACGTTGGCGGGCTTCAGGTCCCGGTGGACCATGCCCTCGCTGTGGGCATACGCGAGGCCGTTGAGCACGTCGAGGAGGATGCGCACGACCTCGCCCAGGGGCATCCTCTCGCCGCGCACGCGGTAGTCGTTGAGACGGGTCTTGAGGGAGTCGCCCTCAAGACACTCCATCACGATGTACGAGAGATTGCCCTCGACGTCGAAGTCGTACACTCGGACGACGTTCGGGTGGCGCAGGGCGGCCACGGCCCGGGCCTCACGCTGGAAGCGAGCGCGCCACGAGCCGGCATCGGACGCCTCATCGTCGAGCAGGTCCGCGCGCAGGACCTTGACGGCCACATAGCGATCGAGCTGGGGGTGGTAGGCGCGGTAGACGCGGGCCATACCGCCGCGGCCGAGGGGCTCGAGAATGCGGTACTTGCCGATGGTCCGCCCCTGGAGGCCGGCTGTGGCCCCTCTCCGCCTCCTTCGCTGCAACCAGTCGAACATCGTCTTCCTTCGCCTGCCAATCTGCGTGCAGACCCCGCACCGTTCATGCAGCCAGGGGTGTGTAAGCCGCAGCCCGGGCCGCGCAACTCGTGCCCATGATGCCACACCCTCGGCCCGCCTGCCTATCCAGGAGCGAACAAGGAGCTATCAGCCCCACACCAATGGCCCCCACCGGACTCAAGCGGCGGGGAGACGGGCCGAACGGCTCACTCTCCGCCCCTCACGTTTTCGCCCCAGGTTCCGCCTGCGGCTCATCCCGGCGCGAGGAGCTTGTACCCCAGCCCGCGGACGGTGACGAGAAGCTGGGGATCGGAGGGATCAACTTCTATTTCCTGACGGAGGCGGTGGACCAGGTTCTCGACCTGGTAGTCGTAGACATCGCCTTCGTACTCGGGCCACACGGCGAGGCCGATCTCGTCCTTGGAGCAGACCTGGCCGCGGCGTTCGTAGAGATAGGCGAGGAGGGCGAACTCCTTGGCCGAGAGGTCGATGCGGCGGCGGTCGAGGCGCACGACGCCGGCTGCGACGTCGATGTCCAGTTCGGGAAACGGGGTCTCGCGGATGGTGATGGCTGGGTCGTGGAACACGAAGCTCACGTCACCGACGCGGATGCGGTCCTCGTCGCGAAGCTCAACGGGGTTAAGGACACGCTCGCCGTTAAGGAACGTCCCGTTGGTACTGCCCAGGTCTTCGAGGATCACCCGCCAGCCCTGGCGCCGCAGACGCGCGTGCTCGCGGGAGACGCGTCGACTCGTGACGACCACGTCATTCTCGACGGCGCGCCCAATGGTCGTGACATCGTCAGTCAGGGCGTGCTCTCGACCGGTCGGATCGGTGAGAAAGGGAGGACGCTCCTCGTCTGGCATGGG
>CAYMHT010000078.1:1535-10234 GCA_964390305.1 uncultured Anaerolineales bacterium | reverse complement strand
CCGCGGCAGCTGCTTGGCCTGCTCCACCCAGTCCGCGACCATCCTGCTGCTGGGCGGGCGACGCACGAGTCTCTTCTCGTCGTTGACCTCAAGCAGCTTCTGATACAGGTTCTCCGGGTTGCGCTGAGCCAGCTCCATCACGGTGTCCACACCGGCCCACTCCAACAGGTCGCTGTACTCCTCGCCGATGCCGCGGATGCGCATCAGGTCAGCCCGGTTGACCCAGTCGAGGATGAGCTCCGCGCCGATGCCCGTGGTCTCTTGAAGCTCCCTGCGGCCTTCGGGCGTCGACCCTGCCTCGAGCAGCGCCTCAATGGAGCCGATGCCCGCCTCGCGCAGCTTCTGGGCGTAGATAGGGCCGATGCCTTCGATGATCTCCAGCTTCGTCATATTCTGTCTCCTTGTCCTATCTCCATGCGTCCCTGACTGTCGAGAGACGAACACCGACCTTGTGGCGGCGTTCGTCACCTCACCCTGGCGTTAGGAAGGTATATCAAGCTCCTGACCCGGATGGATCAGGTTCGGATCCTCGATCTTGTCCTTGTTGAGCTCGTAGATTTCGGGCCAGCGACCCGCATCGCCGAGGAGCTCCTTCGCAATCTTGCTCAAGCTGTCCCCCGACTTGACCACGTAGGTGCGGCGCTCCGCCTCGGCCTCTTCCTTGGCCTTCTCGCGCTCGCGGCGCCTCAGTTCCCTGGCTTCCTCCCTTTTCTCCTTGAGACGAGCAGCTGCCTCCTCGCGCTTCCGCTCGCGCTCCAGCTCCTCGAGCTTCGCCTCCGCCTCCTTGCGCTTCTCCTCGGCACCTCGAGCCCTGGTCTCGGCGGCCTCTCTCTTGGCCGCCTCCAGGCGGGCCTCGTAGCTTTCGGACTCAGCCTCCGCTGCCTCCTTGGCCTCCTCCGCCTCTTTGGCCTTCTCCCGCTTGTCTCGGCCCGTGAGGGCGTCAACCGCCTGACCGAGAATACCCTTCTTTTCCTTCTTTTCGTCTTTTGCCATGGGATTCCTCCTTCATTCTACAACGACTTGATGGACGGATATCACCTTCTACCTGCCGCCCATGAGCGCCTTGAGGATGCTTTGTGCGATGAGCCCACCGGCGGCAGCACGAGGGGTGCCAGATTGAAGTGGATTCACCTGCTGAGAGCCCGCCAGAGCGACCATAAGCGCCTCGCTGGCAGCGGAGGCGGTGTCCTCACCCGACTGCTTCGCCCGCAGGAAGGAGAGAGCGATAGGCGCCAGTGATCTCAGGAGACCGCTCAAAGCGGACCCCTGCACGGTTCCTCCTTTCTGAGAATGGCTTCTGAACAAGACTGGCCCTCGCTGGCCGACCAGTCATTCACACGCCTGTTCTCCTGATCCCGGGTTCCATCCCATTGTACCATGGGACTCAGGAAGTTCAACCGCTGCCCTGTCCCGCCACCCCGTGGCCCAGCCCCCACCGGGAGCGTGGCAAGGGGGAGATGGAGAAGAAACGTGGGCCTGCAGGCGCGCGGGTCCAACTGCCTGTCACGAACCTGGCGGGCGGGAGGATCAGGCGGCGTCCTGGAGCAGCCTGCGCAGAGCCTCGCGCTCGCGAGGGTCGAATGCCTCAAGCACCTTGTCCTCACCCTCGACGATGGCCCGCCCCAGGCCCGTTCGCCGAAAGGCCGCCAGATCCTCCTCGAAGGGGGTGCCGACGTCGTGCTCGTCGACGATGCGACCATCCCGCATGACCAGCACGCGTTCTGTCTCGCGGGAGACCGCGGGGTCGTGGGTGACGGTGATGAAGGTGGTGTTCAGCTCTTCGTTGAGGCGCTTCATCAGCTCGATGACCTCGGCGCCACTCTCGCTGTCCAGATCGCCGGTGGGCTCGTCGGCGAGGACGATCGCGGGTCGGTTCGCCAGGGCGCGAGCGACGGCGACGCGCTGGCGCTGCCCGCCGGAGAGCTGGTTGGGCAGGTGATCGAGACGGTGGCCCAGGCCCACCATCTCCAGCAGCTCCCTGGCGCGCTCCTTGCGCTGACCACGGCCGATCGGCTGGCCCATCATGGGCACCTCGACGTTCTCGCGGGCGGTCAACGTGGGGATCAGGTTGTGGAGTTGGAAGATGAAGCCAACCTTGCGGGCGCGGAAGGTGTCCAGATTGCGGACCTGCTGGAGGTCCTGCCCCTCGACGAGGACTGTGCCCTCCGTGGGACGATCCAGAGCGCCGATCATGTTGAGCAGGGTGGACTTCCCACTGCCCGAGGGCCCCATGACCGTGACGAACTCGCCCGGGACGATGTGCAGGTCCAGGCCGTCGAGCGCCCGGACCTCGGCGCCGTCACCGTAGACTTTGACCAGATTTCGGGTCTCAACGATGGTGTCGGTCATGGTGCTCCTTTACCGTGTCTTGGACATGAGAAACGTGAAGCGTGAAACGGAAGACGTGAAACGTGAACTGCTGAAGATGGTGTCGGGGCCAGGCCCGCGCACGTCTGGTTACTCATATCGCAGGGCCTCCGCAGGGCTGAGGTTCGACGCCCACCAGGCCGGGTAGACGCCACCGACGACTCCCAGCCCCAGTGCCGTGACCAGGGCCTGGGCAAAGAGCCCCGCGCTGTATTTCATCTGCAGCCAGGCCTGGATGGCCGGGAGGGTGTTCATGAGCAAGCCGACGACGACGCCGAGCAAGCTGCCGGCGACGGCGCCGAGCAGGGACAGGGTCACCGACTCGCGAAGGATCATCCACAACACACGCCGCCGGTGCCAGCCGAGGGCCCGCAGGACGCCGATCTCCCGGGTGCGCTCGAAGACGGACATCACCATGGTGTTCATCATGCCCAGGCCTCCCACGACGAGGGCCATCAGGGAGATACCCCAGGTCATCCCCTCCAGCGCCTCAAGGTCACTCACGTCCTCGGTGAAGGCGCTGGCCCTGGAGACACTGACCTCTGGGAAGCGCCCCTCCACGCGCCGGATCACGTCCCCTGCCTCGGCCCGATCCTCGAGCCAGATGCCGAGGAAGCTGACCTTGTTCGGTTGCCCGAAGAGACGCTGGGCATCGCGCAGGGTCACGACGCCACCGCCGTCCTGGAAGCTGACCCCCGTCTCGTAGATCCCCACGATGCGGAAGGCACGGTCGAAGATGCGCATCGTGTCGCCCACGCCCAGCTTCAAGTTCTCGGCAGCGACGCGTCCCAGGATCATCTGGCGGTTGGTGGTCAGCGGCTCGCCCTCGACGATGCGATACTCGCGAATGGCCAGCCCCCGGGGGCGGTAGCCGAAGACGACGAAGAAGGGCAGATCCCGGATCGAGGTGTAGCCCGTGAGAAACCCCTCGGCCGCCCTGACGCCGGGCATGGTCGCGATTCGCTGCACCACACCCTCGTCGATCTTGCTCAGATCCACGGACGCTCCGGCCTCCATACCGACCAGCTGTGCCCCCAGGCCGCCGGCCATGCCGCCCACGGTCTCCACGAGCCCGTCACCCATAGCGCCCAGCAGCACGATCGCCATCATGGCAATGCCGATCCCGACGAGGGTCAGGACGGTGCGCGTCGGCTGACGCAGAACGTTCCGCAGCGCCGTGGAGGGGACGTGGCGCGGCGCGTTGACCGTGCCCCCCTCCGAGCGTATCGCCTCGGCCGGGAGCAATCGAGACGCCTTCCAGGCGGGGAATGCCCCACCCACCAGGCCCAGGCCGAGGGCGACGGCGAACCCCTGAGCTACCGTCGACGGCGGGATCGCCCGGGGCAGGAAGCCGCTCACACCGGGGATGTTAGCCACCGCCCGCACCCCCGCGACGCCCAACGAGGCACCCAGCCCCCCGCCGATGAGGCTGATGACCACCGACTCCCCCAACACCATGAGCAGGATGCGGAGCGGGCGCCAACCGACGGCGCGCAGCACGCCGAACTCGCGGGTGCGCTCGAAGACGCTCATGAGCACGGTGTTCATCACACCGACGCCGCCGATGAGGACGGCGATGAGGGAGACAGACCAGCTGAAGACGTAGACGTATTGGAGCATGTCCTGCTCCTGGGCGAAGTCGGCCGAGGTCGTTACCGTGAGTTCCCCGAAGCGCCGCTCGATGCGCTGTCGCACCTGATCAACCTCGGTACCGGGGCGCAGCTTGAGCAGGAAGGCGTTGACCTGCCGGGGCTTCCCGCTCACGACCTGGGCGTCCTCCAGCCGGATCACCGCTGCCCCATCCTCGAACGGCTGACCGGTCTCGTAGATGCCGACGACCCGATAGGCGCTCTCGTAGAGGTAGAACGTGTCGCCGACCTGTTTATCGAAGTCCGCCGCTGCCGCGTGGCCCAGAATCATGGGCCTCCCCCCGCGGCCCACGTCCCGAGGGGCCAGCGCATCCGACAGAGACCGACCGTCGACGATCTTGAAGTGATCGATGGCGAAGTCCTGAGGGTCGTAGCCGTAGAGGATGAAATAGGGCGTCCCCTCGGTGGCGGCAAACGTGTAGATCATGCCTGTGACCTGATCCACCCCCGGGAGCGCCTGAAGCCGGTCCCGCACCTGTTCGTCCACGGCGCTGAAGACAATGTCGAGCGCTTCGTCCTGGACGACGAGGAGATCGGCGCCGCTGCCGCCGGCGATGGCCCCGTAGCCCTCCACGAAGCCCTCCGCCAGAGCGCCAAGGGCCACCACCGCCGCCACGCCGACGGCGATGCCAAAGATGGTGAGGAGGGTGCGCGTCTTGCGGCGCAACAGGTTCCTCAGGATCATCGCAATGCGTGAGACGTAATGTGAATCGATTGGCTAGGAGACACGCTCAGGCGCAATCCACCCCGTTTCACTCCTCGACCTCAACATTCGGACATCAGCCGTCCTGCACCAGCCGATCGCGCACCCAGGCCAGGACCTCTCCCGGCGCGCCGATGCGCAGGCCGGACTTCTCCGCAACCTCTGGGTCGTCAATGAAGTGCCGCCGATTGAAGGTTGTCAGATAATCCACGTCCGCTTTCATCGCTGCCAAGATGATCGGGACGTCGGCCTGATGCTTGATGATGCCTTGATGGGCCTCCACCTGGTCTGCTGAAGGATCCGGGACAATGCGCAGCCCGGTGCTGCGCAGCGCCTCCCGGTAGTAGGGCAGAGCGTCTAGGACCTTGCGGGCTATCGCGTGCTCCGTCTCGGTCACCACCTGCTCTGAGACGGTGAGGGTGACCAGTTCCCCCTCCGCCAGGAGCAACAAGGCACGAGCAGCCCCTTTGGAGGAGACGACACCCGCGAAGAGAGCACTGCTATCGAAAAAGAGATCAGGTTTGGGCATAATGCTCTCGGTAGTAGCTCTCTCGCTCCTCATCTAGCGTCTGCAACATCTCCTCCAAACTGACACCTTCCTGTTCCATCAGCTGAGCCACCTTGTCCCCCATTCGGGCCACCCGCGAGACCTGGGGGGTGAGCAGAAGAGCGCCGTCTCCCAGGTCCACCAAGGTGAGGGTTTCGCCCTCGTCGAGGTCGTATCGACGCCGCAAGCTTGCAGGGATGGTGATGACCCCTCTGCGCCGGATTTGAACCGTCGTTGTATCCACTGTTTCACCTCCTGAGGCTGAATTTCTGCTTTTCCGACATCATTATAACCCGGATGATGCGGAGAGGCAAGATAGGTGGACTCACTGCAGGACGGGGGCAATCGTTCCCGTGTCACTCCCCCACCTCGATATCGACGAAGGCCGTCATGCCCCAGCGGATCTCCGCTGCCACCTCCTCGAGCTCGATGATGGCCGTGTAGTGGACGCCGCCCCCACCGGGCGCGGGCATGGGGTTGATGCGGGTGATGCGACCCTCGAAGATGCGATCCGGGAAGGGGTCGAACGTCACGTCGACGGCCTGTCCGACGTCCACCTTCGCCACGTCCATCTCGGCGAGGTCAGTGGTCTCCACGCGCAGCGTCGAGAGATCGCCCAGGGCGACGATCAGATCTCCCTGGCGGACCTGCTCGCCCTCGCGCACGCGGACCATGCCGACGGTGCCGTCGAAGGGAGCGCGGCCCTCACACCGCTCCAGGGCAAGCCGGGCCTCCTCCAACGCCAGCTCCGCCTGAGCTACGTCGGTCTCCGCCAGGGTGATCTCCTCGTCGGCGGGTCCGGCCTGCAGCTGTGCCAGCTGGGCTGCGGCCACATCCCGCTGGGCCTCGGCCGCCCGGACGCGGGCCTCCGCCTCCTCCATGCGTGGCTCGGCACTGGCACGAGCGTGGGCGAGGCGCAGCCGGGCAGCATCCAGGCGGAGCTCTGCCGCGCGCAGCCGCAGGGCTGCCTCCTGCTCCTTCCACTCCGCGACGGTGCCATCCTCGACCTTCTCCCGCGTCTGATCGGTGTCGATCTGGGCCGTCTTGCGGCCGGCCTCTGCCGCGGTCACCTCCGCGTTGGCCCTGGCCACGTCGGACCAGATGGCCCCGGACGCGAGTCGATCGCGCTCGGCCATGGCCTGGGAGACCTCGGCCTCAGTGGCCTCCACCTGCTGCTCGGCGGCGGCTACGTCCTGGGGTCTCGGCTGAGCTTTCAAGCGCTCGAGCTCCGCTCTGGCCCTGGCCAGCCGGGCCTCCGCCTCCTGGACGGCCAGCTCGGCGTCGGTGGTATCGAGCTGGACAAGTAGATCGCCAGCCTCGACCTCGTCCCCCGGCTCGACGAGCACCTCGTCAATGGTGCCGCCGGCCTCGACGCTGAGGGTGGCCCATTCAGCTGGCACGACCTCACCGGTGACGGAGACGAGCGACTCGAACGGGGCCTCCGGCATCGGGGTGGGGGTCTCCCCGGCACCCCCGCCACAGCCCGCCACGGCAAGCGTCGAGGCGACTAGACCTGCGGTAAGGATAGATTGTTTTGTCATTCCCTTGCTGCCTTTCACTGGCCTGAAGCGCGAACCATGAGACGCAGGACGGGCCGACGTCCGTGGCGTTCCATTCCCTAGCTCTCCACCTCGATGTCCACGAAGGCCGTCATGCCCCAGCGGATCTCGGGCGCCAACTCCTCGAGCTCGACGATGGCGGTGTAGGTGACGGCGCCCCCATCGGACGCCGGCATGGGCGAGATGCGCCTCACGCGCCCGGTGAACACCCGGTCGGGCAGGGCGTCGAAGGTCACGTCCACCGTCTGGCCGACCGCGACTCCGGGCACGTCAATCTCGTCCAGATCCGTGGTCTCCACCCGCAGGTTGCTCAGATCACCGATGGTAACCAAGGGCTGCCCCGGTGCGACGAACTCGCTCTCTCTCACCTGCAGCATGCCAACGGTGCCAGCCAGGGGCGCACGAACCTCGGTGCGGCTCAGGGCGACCCGAGCCTGCTCGAGGGCGGCCTCAGCCTGCTGGAGCGAGGCCTCGGCAGCCGCGATCTCCTCCGGCGTTGCCCCAGCCTTCACCTGGGCCAGCTGGGCCTGGGCCCCTTCCAGCTGCTCCTCGGCCTTCTGGACGGCGGCCTCCACCGTGCGGATGCGGTCGTCCTTCTGTGCGATCAGAGCGTTCAAGTTGGCCCGAGCAGCCTTGAGATCCTCCCGTGCCGCGTGGAGGCGGAAGCGGGCTCTCTCCTCGATCGGCCCAAGCAAGGGGCAGATCTCTCTCTTCCCCTCGCCCGGGATCTCCACGTCGAAGCACTCCATCGTGTCGTCGTGGAACGCCTCTGCGGCCAACTCGTCGGCCTGCGAGGAGGTCACCTGGGCCCTCGCGGCTGCGATTTCCGCGTCCAGCGATCCCGCCTGGATCTGATCCAGACTGGCGGTCGCCTGGTCGACGCCGGCTTGGGCAGCTTCCACCCTGGCCTCGGCGACGGCGACCTCCTCCCCGCGCGGGCGGGACTCCAACAGAGCCAGCCGGGCCTGCGCGGCTTCCAGTGCCGTCTGGGCACGGCGGAGCGCCAGCTGAGCAGCGGCGGGATCGAGCCGAACGAGGGGATCACCTTGCTCGACCTCGTCTCCGGGCTCCACCAACACCTCCAGCGCCGTGCCTCCTGCTTGGGCGCTGACCGTCGCCCACTCGGCCGGCACGACCTCCCCGGTGACGGAGACGAGCGAGCCGAAGGCAGGCTCCGCGAGGGGCGTCGGCGTCGGCTCTGCCCCGCCTCCGCAGGCGGAGAGGAGCAGGGCCAACGTCGCCAGTCCTACAGCGGTGATTCTCCTCATGTTCGTACTCCTTCCTCGATCCTGCTAGATGAGAACCATCACCAGACCCCGGGGAACAGGCGATGAGGGACCCGCTTGGCGTACGCCTCGTAGCCCTCGAGCTCCTCATGCAGCGTCCGATCCTCCAGGTGGGTGCGCAAGACGGTCAATCCGACGACCAATGCACCGGCGATCAGCGCCCAGACCGAGCCCAACATGATCGGCGTGGCCAGCTCAAAGGCGATGGTGCCGAGGTGCCCTGGGTGGCGCACGGCCCGGTAGGGGCCATGGGTGACCACGTGCTGACCGCGATCCCCTTGCAGGCGAACCACCTTCGAGAAGAAGGCGTTCACGGCCAGGGCCCAGGTCACCAGCGCGTACCCCAGGGCGGCGATCACCATCGCGGCGATCTGAAGGGCAAGAGCCATCGGCACGGTCCAGCCGAAACGCACGTCCAGCCCGGCCAGGACGTACTTGGCCAGCGTGAGCAGGCCGATGGCGCTCAGGATCACCACGTCCCAGGTCCGCTTCACAAACACGACCAGGCTCGGGCGCGGCGTCCTGAGCCAGATCTCCTCGTTGAAGCCGACGCAGCCGCCGGGCGCCGTGACCCGTGCAGCCTCGCGG
>CAYMHT010000078.1:0-1435 GCA_964390305.1 uncultured Anaerolineales bacterium | reverse complement strand
GGGCGCCGTGACCCGTGCAGCCTCGCGGACCGCGCGCTGCTTGCCCTCGATAAAGCTGATCACCGACTCAGCCCAAGGTCACCGATCCCTCGGTCTGCTCCTTCGTCCACTCGATCTCGATCTCCAGCTCCTGTTCCGTCTTGTGCTCCTCGACCTTCTCTGTGACCTCGATCTCCAGCTCGACCGTCTCCGGGACCGTCAGGTTCACCTCATCCTCGCCGCGGCGCAGGGAGACCTCTCCGCCCTCCAGCTTGTCCGCGAGCTCACGCACGAAGGCCGCGGCACTCCGCCGAGCCTTCCACTCCTCACTCTTGAACAGAACGTTCTTCTTTGACATATTCCCTCCTTAACTTGCCTCTTTCGACCGATGCCTTAATCGATCCTGCTCTCAAACGCCCGAGCGAACAACTCCCAGTCATCCTCGTGGATCAGCGCCTCAGCCCGATCTCCCAGCTCGTCGAGGATGCGCGGGAGGTACAGATCCGTACGCAGATGGTGCTCCGCGATCAGGACGAAGAGCGGACTGCGCGTCCAGGACGCGCGCGCCCGTGCCCCTGACAGCCGCTCGCCGACCAGGACCTGGTCCCCGTCGACGACGAGAACCAGCCCCAGGCCTTCCGCCCTCCTCAGATGGTCCTGAGACATCGCCGCCGTCACGATGCGGCCTCCCGGCAGGTCGAGGCCCTCTGAGCTGTAGACCACGACGCGGATGTCGCGGGCGATCGCCTCTTCGAGGATGGGCTTGAGGGGCGGAAACGTCGAGGGCAGGACGGCCACGTAGACGCGCTCCTCCGCCTGCCTGATCATCTCTTGCGCCTTGGCCATCACATTGTCATAGCCGTCGATGTTCCACACATACTCCAGATCGGACCTCGTGGGCAGGGCGGATAGGTCGTCCTTGAGCGAGGCGACCAATGCCTCGTGCTCGTGATGGAGCTGATCGAGGAGGTCTGTGGGGGGGATCGGCGCATACTGGGTCTTCCCTGGCTTGTGCAGCTCCATCGCCGCTCCGCGGGCGGTGAGCTTGCCCAGCACCTCGTAGACCATGGAGCGGGGGACGCCGGAGGCTTTTGACACCTGATAGCCGGTGGCCGGGTTCTCGCCGAGAAGCGCTACGTACACCTTTGCCTCGTACTCAGAGAAGCCCAGCGCTACCAGGCGCGCGACAGGATCCTCGTGCATCGCTCTCCCCTCGGACGGCATAATCAGGCCTTAGTGGTTAGATTTATAACCACTACCATCTTACACCATGCGGAGCCCCGTGTCAAGCCCCAAAATTGCCACTTCTCTGCCTCCCTGCTACCATGGGTTTCCGTCTGAGGGGAGACCGACAGGCGGGGACCGCTGCCGGCGGGATCGGGCGGACGGCCGCTGAGAAGGCGGCGTCGGCTGGGCGATTGAAGACGAGGAGGACACCATGATGACCGTGACGACG
>CAYMHT010000077.1:0-12742 GCA_964390305.1 uncultured Anaerolineales bacterium | reverse complement strand
CGTTCATCCTGAGCCACGATCAAACTCTCCATAGTTTTACACCTTAACCGCGACTTACCGTCGCGGTCGGGTATCGAATTGTCGTTGACCCAAGTTCCGCTCTTACCTTCCTATCACTATTCAGTTGTTAAGGTTCTTCTCGCACTCAACAAAATTATAACACACTCGGTACTCTCTGTCAAGCGACCATCGACTGTGCTTCCCCGAGTGCGAATCGCCATTATAACCGATCCGGCTTATCTTGTCAAGGAGCGCACCCAGCAAACTTGCATCTAAACGTCCTACTCCCCATAATGGGTTGGAGATCATAACACGCCCGGCTTGAGCTGTCAAGCCCCGCCCGCACATCGGATCCACAGAGGAGATCTCATCTCCGTTCCCCGACGGTGTCAGCACAATGTTTGTTTTCTCGACATTTTTTCTCAGGAACAAACCCTTCTCCCCCGTTCGGGCGATGGAGGGAAGCGCGGGGCGAAGCGAGCAGGCGATTCCTCGGCTGCCGTGAGGGTCGTGCCGAGACAAGCAGACAGGCGTTGTTAAGGTCCGATATAGGAGTAATATACCACGTGCGGGGTCAGTTGTCAATGCGGAAGCCGTGGATTCCCGAGCGGGAAACGTCCAGGCGCAAGCCGTTGGGTTTCGCGGAAATCCGCGCCGAGGGGGAGTTCTCTATGGTGAACGCGTCATCAACCCGTCAAGCGATATTCCTGACTGTGTCTCGAGAGAGCAGACTCCCTCTCGTGGCCAACCCGTATAGATCCACGGAGACTCTTTCCAACTCATGTGAACTATTGTATAATCCGCACGGTTACCGGAACAGGAGAACGGAGGTGTCGATGACTGAGCAGCTACGCGTGTTGATCGCCAAACCCGGTCTCGACGGCCACGACCGCGGTGCCAAGGTCATCGCCCGTGCGCTGCGCGACGCCGGCATGGAGGTCATCTACACAGGCCTGCGGCAGACGCCGGAGATGATCGTCGAATCAGCACTGCAGGAGGACGTTGACGGGATCGGGTTGAGCATCCTTTCGGGTGCCCACATGACCCTGGTGCCTCGTGTGCTCGAAGAACTCCGCCAGGCTGGACTCGATCACATCCAGGTCTTCGTCGGCGGGATAATTCCCGCAGAGGACAAGGTCCGACTCGAGGAACTGGGTGTGGCGGGGGTCTTTGGACCCGGTTCGAACACAGAGGAGATCAGCACCTTCATCCGCCAGCGGCTGACCGAGGACTGACGTGGATCTGGTAGCCGAAGCCCTCGACGGTAATCGCTATGCGCTGGCGCGCCTGATATCGCTCATTGAGGACGATGGCGCAGAAGCTCGAGAAGCGCTGGCAGCCCTTTATCCGCACACCGGAGGCGCTCACCTGGTGGGGGTGACGGGCCCACCGGGCTCGGGTAAGAGCACTTTGGTCAACGAGCTGGCCAAGCACTTGCGCGCGGAGGATGCGACGGTGGCGATCGTAGGCGTGGATCCCACGAGCCCCTTCACAGGCGGGGCGCTGCTGGGTGACCGAGTCCGCATGCGGGACCTGGCCGGGGACCCAGGCGTCTTCATTCGGAGCATGGCGACACGAGGCAGCCTGGGGGGCCTAGCCCAGGCCACCAACGATGTGGTCAAGGTACTCGACGCCGCAGAGTTCGACATCGTACTGATAGAGACCGTGGGAGCCGGTCAAGCGGAGGTAGAGATCGCACGAACAGCCCACACCACGGTCGTCCTCGAAGCTCCTGGGATGGGAGACGAGGTGCAAGCGTTGAAGGCGGGTCTGATGGAGATCGCCGATATTCTGGTCGTTAACAAAGCGGATCAGCCGGGAGCCGCCCGCACGGCGCAGGCTCTGAAGATGGCAGTCAATCGCAATACGCCTTCGGATGACAGTCGCTGGCTTCCCCCGATACTGCAGACCGTGGCGCTCGATGGTTCTGGCGTGCCAGAGCTCCTGGAGGCCATCGAAGCTCACCGCGAGTACCTGTGCGCCAGCGGGCTTCTGGCGAAACGTGAACGGATGCGCGTCCAGGCCGAGCTACTCAACGTCCTTCAACGGCAGTTGCTGGACCAACTGGTGGCCCGCGTGGGCGAAGCGCAGATAGAGGCCTGGATAGAGCGCATCGCTGCCCGGAAAGCGGACGTCTATACGGCAACGCGAGAGCTGTGCGAAGCATAGGGTGGTGATGCGCCTCCTCCTCATCCGCCATGCCCAGTCGACCTGGAACGCCGAGGGGCGCATCCAAGGCCAGGCCAACCCTCCGCTGGACAGCGTGGGACGACACCAGGCGCAGAAGGTGGCGGAGCGACTGCTGCGCAATCCGCCGGCGGTTCTATACTCCAGCCCGCTGCAGCGGGCGACGGAGACCGCGCAGATCATCGGGAATGCGCTGGGGGTCTCTGTGGTGATCGACGACCGCCTCAAAGAGTACGGCATCGGAGAGATCACAGGCCTGACGTGGGAGCAGGTGGCAGCGCAGTATCCCGAGGTGGCAGAGCGCTGGGAAAAAGCACAGCGTCTGACCATCCCGGGGCAAGAGGGAAGAGAATCCTTTCGGGTGCGCGTAGCGGCCGCCTTCGAGGAGATTGGCTCGCGGCACTCAGAAGCGACTATTGGCGTGGTCTCCCACGGCGGGACTCTGGGCGCTTACTTGAGCGGCCTCCTTGGGCTATCGGCCAACTTCTCCCCCTTCCGGTTCCACAACGGCTCACTGAGCATCGTTCAGCCCGATGCGAGGAAGCCGCGCATTCTACTGCTCAACGACAGCTGTCACCTGGGAGGAGATCTATGATCGTGGGAGAAAGGGTACGACTGCGGCCGATCGAGCGCGAAGACCTCCCCCGCTTCGTCGAGTGGTTCAGTGATCCCGAGGTGCGTCACTATCTGGGTATGCCTCTGCCGTTCTCACTGGCCCAAGAGGAGCGCTGGTTCGAGAACATGCAGGAGCGCCTGGAGAAGCAAGAACTGGTCATGTTGACCATTGAAACCTCCAAGGGCGCGCACATTGGGAACATCAGCCTGTTCGACATCAACTGGAAGGACCGCCAGGCGGAGCTGGGCATCACCATCGGGGACAAGGACTACTGGAACCAAGGCTACGGCACCGACGCCACGCAGACCATGCTGCGGGTGGCCTTTGACAACCTGAACTTACACCGAGTTTCGCTGCGCGTGCATGCAGACAACGTCAGAGGGATCCGCTGCTATGAAAAGGCTGGATTCCAGAGGGAGGGGAAACTGCGAGAAAGCGTGTTCCGAGGAGGAGTCTACCACGATATGGTCTTGATGAGCATCCTCAAATCCGAGTACAACAGCCATGGCTGAGGTCAGGGGCGGAACACACGGAGAGATCAAACTGTTCAGCGGTACCGGGTGTCCCGGACTGGCCGAGGAGATCAGCGAATACCTGGGCGTGCCGCTGTCGCCGCGAGAGATTATCCAGTTCCCCAACGAGAACATCTTCGTCCGACTGAAGGAAAGCATACGAGGCCAGGACGTCTTCCTTATCCAGACGATGGCCTCGCCCGTGAGCCATAATATCCTCGAGCTATTGATCCTGTTGGACGCCCTCAAGCGGGCGTCACCGGATCGCGTGACGGCAGTCATCCCCTACTTCGCCTACGGCCGGTCGGATAAGAAGGATCAGCCGCGGGTGCCCATCACGGCCAGACTGATGGCCGACACCATCGGTATCGCTGGCGCGGACCGATATATGACGCTGGATCTGCACGCCGACCAGATCCAAGGCTTCTTCAGCATCCCCGGAGACGCGCTGACCTGTTTCTCAATTCTATCCGATTACTTTCGAGAGAAGGAGCTCGAGGACGCGGTTGTGGTCGCGGCAGACCTGGGATTTGCAAAGAAGGCACGCAATTTGGCCGCCGAGCTCGGGATGCCGCTGGCCCTGGTGGAAAAGCGGCGGGTGAGCGTGGACACCGAGGCACTGACGCTGGTGGGCGAGGTGGAGGGGCACGACGTGATCATCGTCGACGACGAGGTAGACACGGCAGGAACGATGGTCAACGCGATCAACATCGTCGAGGAGTATGGTGCCCGTGACATCTTCCTGTGTTTTGCACACGCTGTCTTCTCGCCACCGGCTGTCGAACGGCTCAAGAGCATGCCGGTGCGGGAGAGCGTGACGACGAACTCGATCCATCTGGCGCCGGAGGATCGCCCACCGAATCTGACGGTCCTCTCCGTCGCTCACCTGCTGGGGGAGGTGATCCAGCGAGTCCACGAGGGTCGGAGTGTGGGCGAGATATTCCGGCGATATCAGCGCTACAAGTAGAACGTGACCCCGAGGAGGCATCAGAGTGAAGAAGGATCTGGATCGCTTGATGGAGGAGCGAGATTTGGACGCATTCGTGGTCGCAGGGCCGGCGCACGGCAACCCGGGGATGTACTATATGACGAATGGGGCGAACCTGACCCAAGGGTACGTGATTCAACGGCGGGGCGAGGAGCCGATTCTGCTCTGCTCGCCGATGGAGCGGGACGAGGCCGCCGCGAGCGGCCTGACGGTGGTGAACCTGAATACGTACGACTTTGCTGGCATCCTGCGAGAGAAGGAGGATCGACTGCTGGCCACGGTGGAGCTGTACCGACGCATCCTGGCCGATCTGGCCGTAAGTGGGCGGGTTGGGTTCTACGGAAGAGCTGACCAGGGCCGCGCCTGGATCCTGCTGAACGCGCTGGACGCCGAGCTGGAGAACGTCACCGTCTTCGGCGACTTCGACACAACGCTCATCGACGAGGCGCGGGCGACGAAGGAGAGCGCGGAGGCGGAGCGGGTTCAAGAGGTGGGCCGTCGGACGCGCACCGTGGTGCAGCGCACCATCGATTTCCTGCGATCCCACGAGGTGGGCGACGAGATGCTGCTACAGGCTGACGGGACGCCGCTGACCGTCGGGCGCGTCCACGAGGAGATCAACCGCTTCATTGCCGAGGAACGCCTCGAGGATCCCGGAGAATTCATCTTCTCGATCGGGCGGGACGCGGGCGTGCCGCACAGTAAGGGCCGCCCAGAGGACGTGGTAGGTCTGGGCAAGACGATCGTGTTCGACATCTTTCCGCGTGAGGCGGGCGGCGGCTACTTTTTCGATATGACCCGCACTTTCTGCCTGGGGCACGCGCCGGCGGAGGTCGAGGACGCGTATCGGGACGTCGAAGCGTGCGTGGAGATGCTTATGGGCGCCTACGAGGTGGGGGGGGAGGCGCGCCGGTATCAGCAGATGACGTGCGAGTTCTTCGAGGAGCGCGGACATCCGACGATCGGGACCGATAGCAAGACGGAGCGAGGGTACGTGCACAGCGTGGGCCACGGGCTCGGACTGGCGATACATGAGGAGCCCCGCTTCAGTGATGACCCCACAAACACGGATGTGTTGAGGCCAGGGCACATTTTCACGTGCGAACCTGGATTGTACTACCCCGATCTGGGCTTTGGCATTCGCATTGAGGACGTGGTGTGGATCGACGACGAGGGCACTGTGCATAATCTGACGGACTTCCCGACGGAGTTGGTCATAGAGATGTAGCATCAGGCGCTGGGGCGCTGGTGTGGATGGCACGGCGCTGAAGGCGCCTGGGCGGAACCGCCTACTACGAACCCACGGCCAGCACTGGGGCGCGTACTACGAATCGAGGGCCAGCGGTGAGGCGGCTTCTGGCGAGCGAGGACTCCGAGTGGCAGGGGAGCTGCCTGGTCAGGGGACCAGACACGATCACCAGGAGACCGGGCACAAGCGAGGGAACCAGGCACAACCGGCGGGAGACCCGGTAAGAACGAGAGCCTCGCCCGGGGGGCTGCTGTATTCAGAGTGCGGCACGGCTTGGACGTCCAGGCCAGGAGCCATGGAGTGACCGAGGATGACACGACTGCTGGCGATAGAGACATCGTGCGATGAGACGGCGGGCGCGGTGATTGCGGACGGGCGGCGCATCCTTTCCAACGTGGTCGCCTCCCAGGTCGAGCTCCACGCGGAGTACGGGGGCGTGTTCCCGGAGATGGCTTCTCGCGCCCACGTCGAAGCGATCGTGCCCGTGATCGAGAAGACGATGCAAGAGGCTCATCTGAGCTTCAACGATCTCGACGGTGTAGCCGTGACCTACGGGCCGGGACTGGCCGGCTCGTTGATGGTGGGCGTCAACGCCGCCAAAGGGCTGGTGCTCGGCCGCGGGCTACCGCTGGTGGGCGTCAATCACCTGGAAGCGCACATCTACGCCCACTGGCTGGAGGTGGAGGGGGATGGCGCAGCGCGGGGGAACCTAACTTTCCCAGTGCTTTCGCTGCTCGTCTCCGGCGGTCACACGGAGCTGGTCCTGATGCACGATCACGGCGAGTACGAGTATCTGGGCGGCACCCTCGATGACGCCGCTGGCGAGGCCTTCGATAAGGTCGGTCGACTGCTGGGCTTACCCTACCCTGGCGGTCCGGAGATTGAGCGCGTGGCGGAGAACGGCAATGGGGAGGCCTTTGACTTCCCGAGGGCCTGGCTGGACGACGGCCCGACCACATCGGGCACCTACGATTTCAGCTTCAGTGGATTGAAGACGGCCGTCCTGCGCGAGGTCGAGAAGTACAGCGACCCGCCCAGAGGTAGACTGCTCGCGGATCTGGCCGCCAGCTTTCAGACGGCCGTGGTGGATGTCCTCTCAGCAAAGGCAGCACGGGCAGCAGAGGCGTTCGACGTCACAGCCGTGCTCCTCTCTGGCGGGGTTACAGCCAATCAGACGCTCCGCGACGCCACGGTCGACCGGGTGGACGTGCCCGTCTACTACCCGCCCATCTTCCTGTGCACAGATAACGCGGCGATGGTCGGCGCCTGCGCACACTGGCATTTCGCAGCTGGGGAGACGGCTGGATGGGACCTGGACGTTGTCGCAGGATTGAGACTGGCCTGATGTGGGGAGTCCGTGCATCGAGTGAAGGGTTTTCGGGCGTGCTCGGGGTTGCTGCACGTCCTGTGTGCGCTGAGGACCGGCGGCGCTACTGATTGGTGAAGGAGCAGTGAGGTGAGGCCACTCGACCTTCCCGGCAACAGCATCCAGGCGATCCGCAACCTCATTCGCTCGCTGCGGCGGAAAGGACTCGACTACGTCGTGCTACGGCTTGAGGGGTCTTTTCCGGAACGGACGCCCCAGCGTCGTGCTCCGTTCCCACTGCGGATGCTGCCGCTGTTCCCCTCAGAGCTGAGCCTGCAGGAAATGCAGCACATCGTGGAGCTGATCAATGGCGACCGTCGGGTCGGCGGCGTGGTCCTACGGCTGGGCGCCCTCCGGGCCGGACCGCCGACGCTCCTTACGCTACGCGGGATGATCGAGGAGCTACGGAAGAAAGGGAAGCGGACTGTGGCCTGGGTCCCCACGGCAGGGACCTGGGACTACTACCTGGCATCAGTCTGCGACGACGTCGTCCTTCCGCCGTCGGCCCGGCTTCACGTATTGGGCTTGCGCAGCGAGGCCCTATTCCTGAAAGAGACGCTGCAGACGGCAAGAATTGAGGCCGATCTGGAATCGATCGCCGAGTACAAGGTGACCCCCGACATGTTCCGCCGGTCGACGATGACGGAACCGCACCGCGAGATGCTGAACGCCATCCTCGACTCGCACTACAGAGAGCTGATCGGTGCCATTGCCGAAGGGCGCGGCCTGGCGCGGGATCATGTCCGAGAGCTGATCGACGCGATGCCCATGGCGCCCGAGGACGCACTGAGGGCAGGGCTGGTGGACGCTCTGCTGTACGAGGACGAACTGGCAGCGTATCTGGCTGACGAGGGATCGCCCTCCAAAGCCGCCCACAAATCGCCCGCCCCACTGGTGACCTGGGAGAAAGCCGCCCGGTGGGTGCGTCACCCCATCCGCTGGACCACGCGAGAACGCATTGGCGTGATATCAGTGGAGGGGATGATCGTCCCCGGCGAGAGTCGCCGCCTCCCCACGCCGATCCCGCTTCCGATGGAGGCTCAGGCGGGTGCGGAGACGGTGACACGGGCGCTCCGCCAGGCGGAGGTAGACCCCCACATTGCGGCGGTGATCTTTCACGTCGACTCCCCCGGTGGCTCATCGCTGGCCTCGGACCTCATATGGCGCGAGGTACGCCGGTTGAGGGAGCAGAAACCGGTGGTGGTATTGATGGGAGAGCAGGCTGCGTCAGGAGGGTACTACGTCTCGGCGCCGGCCAGCCGCATCATCGCCCGACCGACTACGATGACGGGCTCGATTGGCATCTGGGGTGGCAAGCTCGTCCTGGGGGGGCTTTATGACAGGCTCAAGGTGGGGCACGAAGAAGTACAGCGCGGCGCGAGGGCAGACCTGTACTCTGAGTTCGAGCGCTTCAGCGAGGATGAGCGCCAGCAGGTGCGGGAGGAGTTGGGCCACTCCTACGCGCGTTTCAAGCGGATCGTGGCGGAGGGGCGGGGGATGGCAGAGGAGCAGGTAGAGGAAATCGCGCGGGGCCGGGTATGGACCGGCGAGCAAGCACAGGAGTTGGGCCTGGTCGACGAGCTTGGGGACTTCCAGACGGCCTTGGCGGCTGCGAAGGAGCTCGCGGAACTCGACCCAGAGAAGTACTACACCGTCGTACAGATCAGGCCGCCGGACCAAGAGATGGTGCCAAGACGATTCCCGACGGATGGAGAGCCTGGCTGGAGCGCGGTCCTAACCGCGTTGGCGGACCTGGCCCGGGAGCGCGCCTGGGCCATGGCTCCATGGATCATGCGAGTGCGGGGGTAGGTGCGACCGCAGATCGTGGCGCTTCCGAGGCCGCCGGTGGGTGGCATCACACAGATAGGAAAGGACGAGACGATGACCGTATGGATCCTGAAAATCGTGGCGGCGGTGCTTACGGTGGGGACCGGGCTGCTGTCGCTCTTCAAGCCGTCGGCGGTGCGCAGCTTCACCGGTCTGCTAGCTGAAGGCCCACGCGGGGTTACAGAGATACGAGCCATCTTCGGTGGCCTTTTCGTGGGCATCGGGGCGTTTCCGCTGGCGGTGGGGAATCCGGTTGCGTACCGGACGCTGGGCGTGACATATCTGACGATCGGCGCGGTGCGCGCGGGCTCGATGGTGGTCGACCGATCGGTCGACCGATCGAACCTGATCAGCCTGGGGGCAGAGATCGTGCTTGGGTT
This sequence comes from uncultured Anaerolineales bacterium, assembly GCA_964390305.1. Taxonomy (GTDB): domain Bacteria; phylum Chloroflexota; class Anaerolineae; order B4-G1; family B4-G1; genus SKLM01. Next base: position 3,617 of record CAYMHT010000077.1, on the reverse strand, counting down.
GGTGCTGATCCTGTAGGACAACTCGGCAGACGCTACCTCCGCCTGCCTGCGTTCAACTTTGTCGGGAGGGAGAGAATGACGAGAGACATCCACCTGTATCTATCGCTGATGCCGGAGGCGCTGATCGCCTCGATGCTGTCGCCTGAGGAGTTCGGCGTCTACTATGCGGTCGGGACGGAGAAGAAGGCACGGGGGCAAGCCGTGTTCACCGAGGTCGACCCCAAGTTTCGACACGATTACTTCCAAATCGAGGAAGGCATGCGCCGCTGCGTGCCGCACGAGGACGGGAGGCCAAAGGCGTCGATCTACATATCGGTCTACCGGGTGCTGGAACACGTGCCGCTGACCGCGATGGGAAGACTGTACCTAGTGACGCAGGATGGCCGCGTATTGGGATTGGACGCGGCGGATGAGCTGCCGGAAGCAACAGAAGGCTTCCACCTTTACCAGGAGATCGCGCCGGTGCACCCGATGGTCGTGAGCTCCCTGGGCCCCCGCGGATTTTACGGGCTGATCGTCAAGAATCCAAGCATCCTGCTGCGCCTGCCGGCGATCTGCTTTGCGGAGCTCCGCCTGGGGAACCTGGCGGAGGATCCCGAGCACGGCGAGGTGGGCGACCTCCCCTACTCGAGGATCGAGCATCTGCGGCAGTGTTTGATGGCTCTGGCGATCAAGACAGTGGATGCCAAGATGGTCAATCGCACCGCCCCGGCCACGTTTCCCTACCGCACGATCAAGAGCGGCATATTCATAGGTAGCGAAGAAGCCTTGACGTATTTCCCGCTTCCGCCGGCTGAGGAGTTGCGGGCTGAGCATTACCGTTGGTGGCGGTCGGCCTGGTCTGTGTAGAACGCTCGCGAGAGTCTGGGGCGCCAGACTTCCGAAGTCTGTGAGGCCTGGGAAGTCAGCGGGGCAAAGGGAGGATCGTATGCTGAAATCCGACTTCTGGGCGGTCGGTGCGCTGTTTGCGGGGTTGATCTCCGTAGGCGCCGCCGTCTGGTTCTACCGCTGGGTTAAGCGGCAGGACGCCGGGTCTGAGAGGGCACAGGAGGTTGCCTCCTGGATTCGCGAGGGAGCGAGAACCTATCTGCAGCGCCTCTACCTGGCACTCACGGTTGTGTCGATCGGGCTGGGCATCATCATCGCCATCGTGTTCGGTTTTGATATCGAGAATCTGGGGACGGGCGCGGCTGCTCTTGCTCCCGGGCGAGGGTTCTCCACGGCGCTGGCCTTCATCGCCGGCGCGATCTGCTCCGCGGTGGCCGGGTATATGGGGATGAGCATCGCCGTGGAAGCGAACGTGCGGAGCGCGACGGCTGCGCAAGAGAGCCTCGGCCGCGCCTTCCAGGTAGCCTTCTACGCCGGGTCTGTCATGGGGTTGGCGATGGTGGGCTTGGCCGTCATCGGGATGAGCGTGATCTATCTGCTGACGGGCGATCCGGAGATCATTCTGGGATTCAGCTTCGGCGCCTCAGCATTGGCCCTGCTGGCCAAGGCCGGCGGGGGGATCTATACGAAGACGGCGGACATCGCAGCCGACCTGGTGGGCAAGGTCGAGCTCGGCATCCCCGAGGACGATCCGCGAAATCCCGCCGTGGTAGCCGACAATGTGGGCGATAACGTGGGCGACGTAGCGGGCATGGGGGCTGATGTCTTCGACAGTTATGTGGCAAGCACGGTGGCGGCCATGCTCTTGGGTGGTTCGCTCTTCGCCGCTGATCCGGGCCTGCAGGTGAGGTATGTGCTCTTCCCCCTGATGTTGTGCACGCTGGGCATTGCTGCATCGCTTATCGGGATCCAGTTTGTGCGCGTGAAGAAAGGTGGGCGGCTGGGCCGCGGGCGGCCTGGGCGCGCGCTCAACAGCGGGACGATCATCACGTGCACCGTTTTCGCCGCGCTGACGACGACAATCGTGCTTCTGGGCGGGTACAACGTGGGCCTGCTGTGGGCAACGCTGGCCGGCCTGGTCACGGGGGTGGTGATCGGCTTCACGTCCGACTACTACACGTCGGCGAGCTTCCATCCGGTGCTCGAGACGGCGCGCGTCTCGAGCTCGGGCGCAGCGATCAACATCATCACCGGCTTCAGCTACGGGCTGGTGAGCATCGTCCCTTCGATCATCGGCATCGCGGTGGCGACGCTCCTCGCCTACTATCTGACCGAGCTGGCGGGCATAGACGGCATTTACGGGGTGGGGGTCAGCGCGGTGGGCATGCTCTCGATCAGCGGGATGATCGTATCGTCCGACGCATATGGTCCCATCGTGGACAACGCGCGGGGCATCGCGGAGATGGCCGGCATGTCCCAGGAGGTGATCGACACCACGGACGTGCTGGATGCGGCGGGCAACACGGCGAAGGCGATCACGAAGGGATTCGCCATCAGCGCTGCAGCTCTGACGGTGCTGGCGCTCTTCGCGGCGTACGCAGAGGTGATCGAGGCACGGGGCGTCGAACTCGTCATCAGCCTGCGAAACCCGGTGGTCGTGGTCGGCGTGCTCCTGGGCGCGGTGACGCCGCCGTTGTTCAGCGCCCTGACGATGTTGTCCGTCACCGAGAACGCGTTCGACATGATCGAAGAGGTGCGCCGCCAGTTCGAAGAGCGCCCAGGCATCCTGGCGGGAACGGAATTGCCCGACTACGAGGCGTGCGTGGCGCTGGCGGCCCAGGGAGCCCTGGGGTCGCTGGTGGGGCCCGCGCTTCTGGCCGTCGCCCTCCCGCTGGTGATCGGCTTCGTCCTCGGCCCGGAGGCACTGGGCGGCTTTCTGGGTGGGAGCATCTTCACGGGTGTCATCTTCGCCCTGTTCATGTCGAACGCCGGTGGGCTGTGGGATAACGCGAAGAAGTACATCGAGGCCGGGCAGTTCGGCGGCCCAGGCTCCGATGCACACAGGGCAAGTGTGGTGGGGGACACCGTCGGCGATCCGTTCAAGGACACGGCGGGGCCGTCGCTCAACACGCTGATCACAGTGATGTCGCTGGTTGCCTCGCTCTTCGCGCCCATCATCGCTGCATTTCACCTGTTCTAGCGCGAAGGCACCTTTCTTCGGCCTGCGGGCTAGAATCCGCCTGCGCGCAAGCTCAGAGAATGACCCTGCCAGACCGGTCATGCGGCTGCTTATCTGGGACTTCGACGGAACGCTTGGATATCGAGAAGGCGGGATGTGGTCGAGCGCCCTGATCGAGCTCCTCCACAAGGAAGTGCCCCAGATCGAGGCGACGGCTGAGCAGTTCCGCCCCTACCTCCAATCCGGCTTTCCCTGGCACAGTCCCGATAGGCCGCATCCGGAGATCCGAACGCCTGAGCAGTGGTGGGATCGACTTGCACCGGTATTCGAGGCCGCCTTTCGGAGTGTGGGCGTGGATCCCTCGGGAGCCCGGTGGCTGGCCCAGGAGGTCCACAGTGTGTATGCGGATCCGGAACGCTGGCGTCTCTTTGACGATACGCTGCCCACGCTCGACCGGCTTACATCACGGGGGTGGACGCACGCACTACTGTCGAACCACGTCCCGGAATTGCGCCAGATCATCGAGCATCTGGGGCTGAGATCCCGGCTTGCCCGGGTGTTCAACTCGGCGGAGACCGGCTACGAGAAGCCGCACCCGCGCGCGTTTCAG
>CAYMHT010000076.1:0-12879 GCA_964390305.1 uncultured Anaerolineales bacterium | reverse complement strand
TCAGGAGGAGGAAAATGAACGCGCGGAAGTTTGGCTGGTTGCTGTGCACGATCCTCGTACTGTCGCTGCTGGCTGCGGCCTGCGGGCAGCAGGCAGAACCGGCTGGGGAAGGTGAGGAGGCCGAGGTCGTCACCGAAGGGGAGCTGGGCGAAGGCGTCAAGATCGTCTTCTTCCCCGGGGGCCCGCCGGGGTGTCCCTTTGCCACCGTGGTCTACAACGGAGCCCTGGCGGCAGAGAAAGACCTGAACGCGGACGTCGAGTACATGTTCTCCGACTGGAACCCGGAGAAGATGGTCTCGCAGTTCAGGGAGGCGATGGCCACCAACCCGGATGGAATCGCCGTCATGGGCCATCCGGGCGACGACGCCTTCGAGGACGCCATCGATGAGGCCCGGTCGAAGGGCATCATCGTGACGAGCCAGAACACCACCTTGCCTCGATGCGAAGAGAAGTACAAGGCCGAGGGGTTCGGCTACGTCGGTCAGGAGCTCTACGAGTCCGGCTACATGCTCGGCCAGGAGGCCCTCAAGAGGTCCGGTCTCGGATCGGGCGACCGGGCCATGGTCTGGGGACTCCTTTCCGAACCCACCCGCGGGCTGAGGACCAAGGGCGTCATAGACGCTCTGGAAGAGGCCGGAATGACCGTCGACTACATCGAGATCGACTCCGCCGTGGACGCGGACGCCACGGCCGGCAGCCCCACCTTCGCGGGGTACGTGTCGTCCCACCCCGACGTCAAGTTGGTCTGCACCGACCACGGCGGGTTGACCGCCACCACCGAGACCTACCTCAAAGCCGCCGACAAGGGCCCGGACGACATCTACGCCATCGGCTTTGACCTGTCGCCGGCCACGCTGGAGGCCATCAGGGGTGGGTGGACCGACCTGGTCCTCGATCAGCAGCCCTTCCTGCAGGGCTACCTGCCCATCGTGCAGATCTGCCTGACCGAGAAGTACCAGTTCTCCGGCCTGCACATCGACACGGGGTCCGGCTTTGCCCACAAGGACAACGTCGAGGCGCTGGCTCCGCTGGTCGAGAAGCAGATCAGGTAGGACGACTCAGCATCACCCGGCGTTGGCTGACGGAGGTCGCGTGACGAAAGGGACGGCGCCGGGGTAGACACGACGGGGGCGAGCGGCTGTCACCCGCGTCCCGCTCAGGCGCGAGCAGGGCGGTGGGCGCGCTGAGAGCACATCGGCCGTGCCGCTTGCCCCCGGATTTGCCGCCGGCGACTCTGTCTGTCGGCTGAACGTCGTGCCATAGGCACCAGGGGACGGCGTCGCTGGCGGCGTCTTCTGGATACGCCTTCGAGAAGGGAGGAGTCTGGTGGACCACATACTGGAAATGAGGAACATCTCCAAGCGCTTCGGGGAGGTGCAGGCCCTCCGCGATGTCGATTTCGCCGTCGGTCGCAACGAGGTGGTGGGACTCCTGGGAGACAACGGCGCCGGCAAATCCACCCTGATCAAGATCATCACCGGGTATCACCACCCCGACAGCGGCGAGATTTACTACAAGGGCGAGAGGGTGCACGACCTCTCCGTCGCCAAGGCCCGCGAGCTCGGCATCGAGACGGTCTATCAGGAGCGAGCGCTCGCCGATCTCCAGACCCTGTGGAGAAACATCTTCATGGGCCGCGAGCGGACGACGGGCCTGGGGTTCCTCGACATCAAGAAGATGCAGCGGGAGACCCAGGAGCTGATGGTCGGGTCCATGGGCTTTACCTCGGAGGCGGTCGCGCCGGACTCCGTGGTCAAGACCTTCTCGGGAGGCGAGAAGCAGGGCGTGGCCATCGTCCGAGCCCTCCACTTCGAGGCGGACCTCATCATCCTCGACGAGCCGACCATGAGCCTCTCGCTGTCCGAGACCAGGAAGCTGCTGAAGTTCGTCCGCGGAATCAAAGAGGCCGGTAAGGCCTGCGTGTTCATCGATCACAACGTGTTCCACGTCCACCCCGTGGCCGATAGGATCGTCGTCCTCGACCGCGGCGCGGTGGCCGGCGAGTTCTCGACGGCAGAGATCACCCTCGACGAGCTCGTCGACAAGATGTATCGCGTGGCCCAGACGGGGAGCTTTGAGTGATCCCTTCATCGCTCACCGGAAGCGGTCCTCCCGGGCTGTGACCGCTGCAGCCCTGGGGCGCAAGCCTCGCTGTCTCTACAGTGGACGAGCCGGAGAAGGAGGTAAACATGACGTCGCGCGTTGATGACCGAGCCAGAGCCGTCGCCCAGGAACGACCGTGGCGGGAACGCCTCGTCAGGCTAGGTCGCCGGCACGGCCTTCAGATCGGCATCGTTTCTGTCTTTCTTGCCATATGGGCCTTCTTCATCATAGGAGCGCCCGGCACCTTCCTTTCCCCCCAGATCTACGCCGCCTATATGTCGACCATCCCGTTCTTCGCCATCATGGCGCTTCCCTTGACGATGGCCGTCATCGCCGGCGAGATGGACCTCTCCTTTCCGTCCATCATGGCGGTGGCCGTGCTCGTGTTCATCACCGTCTTCGAGCAGACGGGTAGCCCGATGCTGGCGATGGTTCCCTGCCTGATCGTCGGGTTCGTGGCCGGTCTGCTGAACGGCGTCGTGGTGGTCAGGCTGGGCATCCCCTCGCTCGTGGCAACCATCGGCACGCAGTTCTTCTGGAGGGGCGCCGTGCTGGTCGTCACGGGCGGAAACCCGGCCTCTCTCGTGCCGCTCAAGAGGACGGTCTTCCGGCAGCTGCTCGTGGGCAGGGTGGGGGGATATCTGCCCGCTCAGATGATCTGGATGGTCGTCGTCGCCGCCCTCGTGTGGACCTTCTTGAACCGTCACAAGTTTGGCGCCCACGTGTATCTGACGGGGGACAACGCCGACAGCGCCAGATTGATGGGCGTCGGCGTGGATCGCACCCGGATGATGGTCTTCGCCGTCGTCGGTCTCGCAGCGGCCTTCGCCGGCGTCCTGGCCAGCCTGGAGGTGAACTACTTTTGGGTCACGCTCGGCGAGGGGTATCTGATGAGGACCCTGGCAGCCGTGTTCCTCGGCGGCACGTCAGTCTTCGGGGGAACGGGCAGCATCCTCGGCACCTTCATCGGATGTCTGATCATCGGCGCCATAGAGGCGGGAACCGTCGCCATCGGGCTGACCGGGTTCTGGACGCAGTTGATATACGGCTTGATCATCGTCCTATCGGTGTCGATGCACGCCGTCGTCGCTCGGAGGCTGGCTTAGGCATCGACGGGAGCGGACATGAACCATCGCGACCGCGTGCTCACGGCCCTCAGTCACGAGGAGCCCGACCGGTGTCCCATGCAGGTCAGCTTCACGCCCGAGTTCGCGGCCAGACTCCGGGACGACCTCGGGCTGGCGGAGCGCGACCTCCACAATCCCCACGGAGGAGGCAATACCTATGCCCTCGAGCGCGCGCTCGATGAGGATATGCTCCTGACCTCCGTGGGATGGGCCAACTCCTACTACGCCACCGACAGATACAGCGAAGACGGGGTCTCCTACACCGACGAATGGGGCGTGGGGTGGAGAAACGTCGCCTACCACACGCCGTTCGGCACCGGCACCTACACCGAGATTGTCGGCCATCCTCTGGCCGATGATGAGGCCATCGATTCCTATGAGCCGCCTGATCCCACCCGACCCGAGCTCTATACGGACGCACAGCGCGTCATCGAGCAGTTCGGCGATGAGTACTGGATCGTAGGCGTCACCGTCACCACCATCTTCGAGACGGCCTGGGCCCTGCGAGGGCTCGAGAGGACGCTGATGGACTTCGTGGCCCGGCCGGCCCTCCTCGAGAGAGTCCTCGACATTCCCTTCAACTACCACCTCACGGCCGCCAGGAGGTTGGTGGAGATGGGTGTGGACATGGTCTGGACCGGCGACGATATGGGAACGCAGGATCGCATGCTCATCTCCCCGGACACGTGGCGTCGCTTCTTCAAGCCCCGCATGGCGACCTTCATCTCCACCCTCAAACGCATCAATCCCGACGTGAAGGTGGCCTACCATTCGGATGGGGTGATCTACCCCATCATCCCCGATCTGGTCGAGATCGGATTGGACGTCCTCAACCCGGTTCAACCCCGGTGTATGGATCCCGAGACCTTGAACAGGGAGTACGGGGACAGGTTGTGTTTCTGGGGTTCGATAGATGAACAGCACACGCTGCCCTTTGGGAGGCCAGAGGACGTAAGGAAAGAGGTGCTCGCGCGCCTGAGGACCCTGGGCAAGGATGGGGGCCTGATCCTGGGCCCGACCCACCATGTCCAGCTCGATACGCCGCTGGAGAACTTCTGGGCCATGGTCGATACGATACGAGAGACGCCGTACGCCGCGCTATGAACCTGACACGGAAAGACCGCCTGCGACGTGCGATCCACCGTCAGCCCGTCGATCGCCTTCCCACCCAGATCAAATACACGCACGACTCGGCGGCCCGGCTGGCCACCCATCTCGACGTCTCCCTGGACGAGCTCGGGGCGCGGCTGGGCAACCATATGGTGCGGGTCGACCTGAGCCATCCGCGGCGATTGAGCGAGGATGGCCGGGTCGCCTACGACTGGTGGGGCGTCGGGTGGAGCACGGAGACGGAGGGCTACTGGCCCGTCGATTCGCCCCTGGCCGGGTCCCGGGCACTGGAAACGTATGCCTGGCCCGATCCCGAGCAGCCGCATCTCATGGACGCGGCGAGGGAGACCATCGCGTGCTGCGGGCACGAGCTCTTCGTCATCCCCAACCTCGGCTTCTGCCTCTTCGAGCGAGCCTGGTCGCTGCGCGGATTCGAAGCCTTCCTCATGGACCTGGGGGGAGACTTGACGGCCGCCGAGGAGCTGTTGGAGCGGATCACCGCGATCCAGGTTGTGCTGGCCCGGCGGTTCGTGGAGCTGGGGGTGGACGGCGGCTACTTCGGCGATGACTACGGTGCGCAGCAAAGCCTTCTCTTCTCGCCGCGCACCTGGCGCAGCCTCTTCAAGCCGCGCCTGGCGCGTCTGTTCGCCGTCTTCCGCGAGGCGGGGCTGCCGGTGATTCTCCATTCCGACGGCGACATCGCCGAGATCGTGCCGGACCTGGTTGAGATTGGGATGACGGTGCTGAACCCCGTGCAGCCCGAGGTGCTCGACCACACCTGGCTGCGGCGCACCTTCGGCGATCGGCTCGCCTTCTACGGTGGCGTCTCCACGCAGACGGTCTTGCCGCGGGGCTCGCCGGACCAGGTGCGGTCGGCCGTGGACGACTGCGTCCGGACCCTCGCTCCCGACGGCACCGGGCTGATCGTCGGGCCGTCCCACCGCCTGCAGGTGGACATTCCCATGGAGAACGTCGACGCCCTCCTGGCAGCGTTTGCAGATCTGAGAACGGCATGACCATGACCCCAGAAGCTCGCCGAGAGAGGATGTCGGCCGCCTTCGCGGCCCACTACGGGCCGGCGAATGGCGGCCCCAGCGTCTGGGTGCGGGCACCCGGCCGCGTCGACCTGATGGGCAGCCACACCGACTACAACCAGGGCCACGTGCTCACCATGCCCATCGACCGGGACGTCTGGATCGCCGCCCGCCCGCGTCCCGATCGCCGCGTCCGCGTCCATTCATTGAACGTGCCGGGCGGCGGCAGCTTCGACCTCGACGACATCGACCACGACCGGGAGAGCCCCTGGACTGACTACGTGCGCGGTGTCGCAGCCGTGCTCGGCGACGAGGGGTACGCCTTGACCGGCTTCGACGCCGTTCTGCACAGCACGGTGCCCATCGGCAGTGGGCTCAGTTCGTCGGCGGCCCTGGAGACCGCCACGGCGGTCCTGTTCCAGAGGCTCGGAGGGTGGGAGATCGAGCCGGTGGAGATGGCCCTGCTCTGCCAGCGGGCGGAGAACGAGTTCGTGGGCATGAACTGCGGCATCCTGGATCAATACACGGCCATCCTCGGCCGGGAGGGGTGTGCGCTTCTCTTGGACTGTCGCGATCTGACCAGCCGGCCGGTGGCGCTCCCCCCTGGCCTCCGGGTGATGATCTGCGACACCCGGGCCCAACGGGAGCTCACGGGCAGCGAGTATGGCGAGCGCCGCGCTCAGTGCGAGGAGGGAGCGCGGCGGCTGGCCCGCTTCTACCCCCAGGTGACCGCCCTGCGCGATGTCACCCTCGATCAGTTCCAGGTCCATCGAGACGACCTGCCACCGGTCGTGGCCCGGCGCTGCCGCTTCGTCATCGAGGAGAACCAGCGGGTGCTGCGGCTGGCGGACATCCTTCCCTCAGGGGACCGGCCGGCCATCAGGGCTCTGATGCGTGCGTCCTACGCGGGCGCCCGTGACCTGTACGAAATCAGTTCGCCCGAGATGGAGGCCATGATGGAGGCCATGCTGGGCGCGCCGGGCGTGGTCGGTGCCCGACAGGCAGGCGCTGGCTTCGGAGGGTGCATGGTCGCCCTGGTCGACGCCGGAGCCGTGAGTGGATTCGCGGACCACGTGCGGCGCTCATACGCAGCTGCCACGGGCATCGAGCCCGAGGTCTGTCCCGTCCAGGCGGCGGCGGGCGCCGGGACGCTCGGGACGGCATGACATTGGATCTACCAGGAGGGTGAGATGGAGCAATCCACCTTCGTCCCATTCCCGTTCGTCTTAGAGCCGCCTGACCTCGGCGAGGAGGAGGGATGAACGCGCGGGAACGCGTCACACTGGCGCTCAACCACGAAGAACCCGACCGCATCCCCATCGATCTGGGGGCCACGATTGTCTCTTCCATCCACCGGGAGGCCTACGTCGAGTTGAAGAGGTACCTGGGGATGGAGGTGGAGGATCTCCAGATGGTCGACTACGTCCAGCAACTGCCCTATCTCGACGAGCGGCTCATGGACCGCTTCGGCGTCGACTTCCGCATGGTCCAGTTGCCGGCGGCCACGGCACCCGACGTTGACATCGTCGAGGAGGGCGACTATTATGCCCTCACCGACCGCTGGGGCTCGAAGCTCCACATGCCCAGGAAGAACGGTCTCTACTTCGACTGGGTCGACTTCCCCATCAAGGAAGCCACCATGGAAGCCCTGGATAGCTACGCCTGGCCGCAGCCCGATCCGCCGGAGGTCAACGCGCGGCTGCGGGAGCAGGCCCGCTATCTGTACGAAAACACCGAACACGCGCTCGTGGGCACGGCCGTCATCGGCGGGGGCATCTTCGAACAGCCGGCCAGGGTGATGGGCATGGAGAGCTTCTTTAGGGCCCTGATCAAAGCCCCGGCGTTCGCTGACCGGCTGATGGAGCGCATCACCGACATCTACATCGAGTCCTGCACCAACTACCTCGAGCAGGTGGGCGAGTACCTTCACGTCTTCACCTATTGGGACGACGTCAATGGGCAGGATGGCTGGCTCATATCCCCCGATCTCTATCGCACCATCATCAAGCCCAAGCAGCGCCGCCTGCTGGAGGCCATCAAGCGCCACACGGACGCAAAGGTGTTCTACCACGGCTGTGGGGCGGTCTACGAGCTCATCCCGGACTTGATCGACCTGGGCTTCGACATCATCAATCCGGTGCAGGTGTCGGCCTCCGGGATGGACACCGCACGGTTGAAGGACGAGTACGGCGATGACATCGTCTTCTGGGGCGGCGTCGATACCCAGCGGGTGCTGCCTCTCGGCACGCCCGAGGAGGTCGCCGATGAGGTCAAGCGGCGCATCGATGACCTGGCGCCCGGCGGGGGGTTCGTCCTCGCCGCGGTTCACAACATACAGGCGTTCGTCCCGCCGGAGAACATCGTTGCCGCCTTCGAGACGGCTCTCGAGTACGGCGGATACTAGGGCACGGCGAGTGGACGACTTGTCTTGCTTGCACGCAAAGGAGAAAGCTGATGAATGACAGATCTGCACTCGGCGTGATCGTTGGCAATCGCGGTTTCTTCCCTGACCATCTCTGCGAGACCGGGCGGGAGGAGGTCCTGCAGGTCGTCGACGAAGAGGGCATCCGTGCCGTTGTGCTGGATACCGAGGCGACGCCCTTTGGCTCCGTCGAGACCCTGGAGGACGCCAGGAAGTGCGCCGCCCTGTTCCAGGAGCGAAGGGACGAGATCGAGGGGGTGCTGGTTACGCTCCCCAACTTCGGCGACGAGCGTGCCGTGGCGGACACGCTCCGCATGGCCGGCCTGGACGTGCCGGTGCTCATCCACGCCTTCCCCGACGAGCTGGGGAAGATGACGCTGGAAGACCGGCGGGACAGCTTCTGCGGCAAGATGTCCGTGTGCAATAACCTGACCCAGGTCGGGATCCCCTTCACCCTCACCTCGCTCCACACGGTGGCGCCGGACTCCGAACCGTTCCGCCAGGATTTGCGCCGCTTCGTGAGCACCTGCCGGGTGGTGCGCGGCTTGCAGGGGGTCAGGGTGGGCGTCCTGGGCGCGCGTCCGGCGGCCTTCGCCACCGTGCGCTACAGCGAGAAGCTGCTGGAGAGGGCCGGCATCAGCGTCGAGACGCTGGATCTCTCGGAGGCCTTTGGCCGCGCCAATCGCCTGCAAGATGACGCCCCGGACGTGCAGCAGGAGCTGGAGACCATCAGGGCCTACGTTCCCACCGCAGGCATCCCGGCCGATGCGTTGCTCAAGATGGCGAAGTTCGCCCTCGTCATGGAGCGCTGGATCGAGGCGAACGATCTGGTGGCCACGGCAGTGCAGTGCTGGACGTCGATAGAGGAGTACTTCGGCATCGTCCCTTGCACCGTGATGAGCATGCTGAGCAACGCGCTCAAGCCCAGCGCCTGCGAGACGGACATCACCGGCGCCGTCGCCATGTATGCCCTCGCGCTGGCGTCCGGCGAACCGAGCGCGCTCGTGGACTGGAACAACAACTACGGCCAGGATCCGGACAGAGGCGTCGTCTTCCACTGCAGCAACTTCCCCCGGGCATTCCTTGACGACCCGGTGATGTCCCATCAGGACATTATCGCCGAGGACGTGGGGAAGGAGAACACCTATGGCACGGTCGTGGGGCGTGTGCCAGGCGGCCCGTTCACCTACTGCCGGGTCTCGACCGACGATGAACGCGGCGTCATCCGCGCCTACGTGGGTGAGGGGGAGCTGACCGACGACCCCGTCGACACCTTTGGCGGCCATGGCGTCGTCCACATCCCGGACTTCCAGCGCTTGCTCCGCCACATCTGCCAGAACGGCTTCGAGCACCATGTGGCGCTCAATCGATCCCGGGTGGCAGCCGCCGTGGACGAGGCGCTGAGCAAGTACATGGGCTGGGACGTCTACTACCACCGCCCCTGAGCGGCTACTCCCCGCGGGAGCGAGACATGACCACCAGCGAATTCGACGAGAAGCAGAGACGCATCCAGCGTCTGCTGGAAGCGCACCAGCTGGACGCGCTTCTCCTGCAGCGGGTCAGCAGCTTCGCCTGGGCGACCTGTGGTGCGGCCTCCTACGTGAACACGGCCACGACCGATGGGGAATCTGCCCTCCTCATCACGCCGAACGGCCGCTGCGTGATCACGAACAACATCGAGGCCCCACGCCTGGAGCACGAGGAGAGGCTTCACGATCAGGGCTGGACCTTTCGCATCACCCCCTGGTTCCAGGCGCAGGATACGGTGGCCCGACTGACACAGGGTATGAACCTGGGCGCCGATGGACCTTACCAAGGCGCGACTGACCTGTCGGCGGAGCTGGCCCGCCTGCGCGCCAACCTCACCCCCCAGGAGGTCGAGCGCTTCCGCAAGCTCGGCCGCCTCTGCGCCGAGGCCATGGACAGCGCCATCCGTGCCGTGCGACCCGGTCAGGGCGAGCACGAGATAGCCGGGCTCCTCGCCCACGGGGCGGAGAGCCGCGGCGCGCAGGCCATCGTCAACCTCGTCGCCACCGACGAGCGCATCTTCTCCTTCCGCCACCCGCTGCCCACGCGCAAGCTGCTGGACACATACGCCATGCTCGTCCTCTGCGGGCGGAAGTGGGGCCTCGTCTGTTCCCTGACGCGGCTGGTTCACTTCGGCCCGCTGCCCGACGAGCTGAGGCGCAAGGCCCAGGCGGTGGCGCAGATTGACGGGACCTTCATCCTCACCACCCGCCCGGGACGCGCCCTGGCCGACGTCTTCGAGCGCGCCACGGCCGCCTATGCGGAGACCGGGTTCCCTGACGAGTGGCGTCTGCATCATCAGGGCGGCGTGGCGGGCTACGAGCCCCGAGAGGTCGTGGCCACACCCGACTCTGCCGACGTCGTCTCCGTCGCGCAGGCCTACGCGTGGAACCCATCCATCGCCGGGACCAAGTCCGAGGACACCATGCTTGTGAACGAGGAAGGGAACGAGGTGCTTACGTCCATCGACGGGTGGCCGACGGTGACGGTCACCGTAGATGGTGAGACAATCAGGCGCCCCGCGATCCTGGAGAGGGCCTGACTCGATCATGAATGGTGACACGGCGGGTCAACGGGGCGTCCTCTGGGACCTGGACGGCGTGCTGGTGGACACGGGTGAATACCACTTCCAGTCCTGGGTGGAGGTCCTTCCAGACTACGGCATTCCCTTCAGCCGCGAGTTCTTCCGGGACACCTTTGGCATGAACAACGCCGGCATCCTCTCCCTCCTTCTCGGCGATGACCTCACCCCCGGGCTGCTGGAGGAGATCAGCGAGCGGAAGGAACAGGCATTTCGCAGGGCCGTTCGCGGGCACGTCCAACCGTTGCCCGGCGTGCGCGACTGGCTGGAGCGCCTGGAGGAGCAGGGGTTTCGACAGGCCATTGCCTCCTCCGCGCCGCCGGCGAACATCGACACCCTGGTCAACGAGCTCGGCGTGGGCGAGTACTTCGACGCCATCGTATCGGGGGCCGATCTGCCGGGCAAGCCCGAGCCGGCCTTGTTCCTGAAGGTGGCACGCCGGCTCGACGTGCGGCCTGAGCGGTGTGTCGTCGTGGAGGACGCGGTCGCCGGCGTCGAGGCCGCCAGGCGCGCGGGCATGAGGTGCGTCGCCGTGACCACCACGAATCCAGGGACGGCCTTGGAGGCGGCAGATGTGGTCGTCGAACGGCTCGACGACCTTCCCCAGGACGCGTTCGAGCGCCTGGTCGATGGAGCCGGGTCCCCGTGAAGGTCTTTCCCCGTCGACGGCGTGGGTGACCGGGTCACCAAGTCCCTTCTCCATCGAGAGCGCTCGAGTGGGCTCTCTCGGTCGCGGGCGAAGGACCAGGTCTAGAAGCAGTTAGAAGACCTCGAAGGAACCAGGAGGTGAGCATGGAGGAGCACAGATACGCGATTGGCATCGATTTCGGCACGGAGTCCGGACGGGCCGTGCTCGTGGACGTGGCCACCGGCGAAGAGGTCACTGCCGCCGTCCACCCATACCCGGACGGCGTCATCGACGAGGCGCTGCCAGGAAGCGCCGTCGAGCTCCCGCCGGACTTCGCGCTGCAGAACCCAGCCGACTACATCGACGTGCTCCGGGTGACCATCCCCACCGTGCTGCGGGAGGGTGGGGCGGAGCCCGACGAGGTCATCGGCGTCGGGACCGACTTCACCGCCTGCACGATGCTGCCCATTGATCAGCACGGCACGCCCCTGTGTGTCATGCCGCGGTGGCGGGACAACCCCTACGCCTGGGTGAAGATCTGGAAGCATCACGCCGCCCAACCGGAGGCGAACGAGCTCAATCGCATCGCCCAGGAGCGCGGGGAGACCTTCCTCCAGCGCTACGGCGGGAAGATCTCCTCCGAGTGGCTCTTCCCCAAGATCTGGGAGACCCTCAACAAGGCCCCCGAAGTTTACGAGGCGGCGGACCGCTATATCGAAGGGGCCGATTGGATCGTGCTCCAGCTGACGGGCGAGGAGCGGCGCAACTCCTGCACCGCAGGCTACAAGGCCATCTGGAGCAAGCGGGAGGGATACCCCGAGGACGATTTCTTCGCCGCCCTCGATCCCCGCCTGGAGAACGTCGTGGACGACAAGCTGTCGCGCGACATCTACCCCCTCGGCCAGCGGGCGGGGGTGCTCACGGAGGAGATGGCCGACCTGACCGGTTTGCGGCCGGGGACGGCGGTTTCGATCGGCAACGTGGACGCCCACGTCTCCGTGCCGGCGGCCACCGTGGTGGAGCCCGGGCGCATGGTCATCATCATGGGTACCTCCAACTGCCACATGGTGCTGGGCACCGAGGAGCAGCTCGTGCCTGGCATGTGCGGCGTGGTCGAGGATGGCATCATCCCCGGATACTTCGGGTTCGAGGCCGGGCAGTCCTGCGTGGGCGATCACTTCGCCTGGCTGGTCGACAATCTGGTGCCCGAGGCCTACGCCGAGGAGGCGGGGGCCCGCGGATTGACCTTGCACCAGCTGCTCGAGGAGAAGGCGGCCCAACAGAAGCCGGGCGAGCATGGGCTGCTGGCCCTCGATTGGTGGAACGGCAACCGCTCCGTGCTGGTCGACGTCGACCTGACCGGGATGCTGCTGGGGGCCACCCTCGCCACCAGGGCGGAGGACATCTACCGCGCCCTGATCGAGGCCACGGCCTACGGCACGCGCGTGATTATTGAAGCCTTCGAGGACCACGGGGTCGCCGTCGACGAAATCGTCGCCTGCGGCGGGCTGCCGGACCGCAACGAGTTGCTGATGCAGATCTACGCCGACGTCACCGGGCGAGAGATCAAGGTGGCGGCTACGGCTCAGGCGGGGGCCCTGGGCTCGGCGATGTTCGGGGCCGTGGCGGCAGGGCGGAAGGCCGGCGGGTACGATTCGATCTTCGAGGCCGCGCAGGATATGGCCCACCTGAAGGACCAGGTCTATCGTCCCGTCCCCGCGCATTCCGACGTGTACGACGAGATCTACGCCGAGTACCTTCGCCTTCACGACTACTTCGGCCGGGGCGACAACGACGTCATGAAGCGGCTGAAGGCGCTGAGGCAGCGGGTCGTCACCGGCGACTGA
>CAYMHT010000075.1:0-12916 GCA_964390305.1 uncultured Anaerolineales bacterium | reverse complement strand
CAGTCGTCTAGTACCCTCGACAGGACTTGAACCTGTAACCTTCTGGTCCGCAACCTCAATCCTGTATAGGTACCTACAGCGACTGACTCAAGACCGTTAAGGGTGCCGCTGTGGCATGCCCTTCGCTCTCCGGTTTGATAAGTCTGGCATCGACGACACCGACAACTAGACTGCCTCCAGCACCAGGTTTGTACACCCATCTGTTGACCCCGGCAAGTCGTGACCGCCAGGCTTCTAGACTTCGGCTCTCCATCAGGATAGGACAGTCAAGGGAAGATGGGGTGTCTGCCAGGACTCGGTCCGGGTAGGCAAGAAGCACCACTGAGGAATCTTGACCCGCTCGCCCTGGCCCTCCAGTCTTTGGAAGACTCGGAGCGCTTCTCGTGTCTTCCCCCCACGAAACGCTCTATAAGACGATTCAGAAGCGCTGCCTGTGGTATAGTTATCTGGGAAAGAAGAAGATCGGGCACGATAGCCGGCCGCACCTGATTCGCATAGGCTCGCTCAACATCGTCGCTCCTTGAAGACTCTCTTGATTCGGCGAGCACATTTCGGCCCCTGACCGATAGGTCAGCGAGCCGTCAAAAGGAGCAAATAAGATGAAGGTCCTAGATACGATTGTCATCGACGCAGGCCAGGCCGGCCTAGCCATCAGCTACTATCTGACGCAAGCAGGCCGGGAGCATCTGATCCTGGAGAAGGCGCGCGTCGCCAATGGCTGGCGCGACCATCGCTGGGATTCGTTCACCCTGGTGACCCCGAGCTGGACGCTGGGGCTGCCCGACACGGCGTACGACGGGGATGTCCCGGAGGGGTTCTTGACGCGCCGGGAAGTGGTGGACTACCTGGAGACGTTTGCCGGGCGCTTCGATCCACCCGTGCAGGAAGGAGTGGAAGTCACGACCGTCGAGGCGACTCCCGAATCGGACGATTCTATCGTCCGCAGCAGCGCGGGGGACTTTCAGGTGGCTAACGTGGTCGTGGTCGCGGGCATGTTCCAACGCCCGAGGATCCCGGCGTTCAGTGAGCGGCTGGCGGACAGCGTGAAGCAGATCCACACGAGCGAGTACCGAAACCATAGCCAGCTCCCGCCTGGGGCTGTTTTGGTGGTCGGCAGCGGTCAATCGGGCGCCCAGATCGCGGAGGAGCTGAACTAGCAAGGGCACGAGGTGTATCTGGTCACTGGCCGCGCGGGGAGGTTACCACGCCGCTATCGGGGGAAGGACGGGGCACATTGGCTGTGGAGGACAGGGGTGGCCGACGGGACTGTCGATCAGCTGCCGTCACCTGCAGAGCGGTTCGCTTCCAGCGCTCACGTCTCGGGGAAGGGTGGAGGCCGCACGCTCAACCTGCACCGCTTCAGCCGCGACGGCATCACGTTGCTGGGCCACCTTCGCGACGGGCAGGGAACGCGGCTGGAAATCGCGCCCCATCTCAAGGAGAACCTGGCCGCGGCCGACAAAGTCGCACGGGAGTTCAAGGAGCGTGTGGATACATTCATTGAGAATCAGGACCTCCAGGCCCCCGAGGCGGATGAAGCCGAACTGCGCGATGGGTACGACGCGCCGGTCATCACCGAGCTGGATCTGGCGTCGGCCAGCATCAGCACGATCATCTGGGCGACCGGCTACAGGTTCGATTTCTCCTGGGTGAAGTTCCCAATCTTCGACGAATTCGGCTATCCGGTGCAGCAGCGGGGTGTCACGGCGCAGGCGGGACTGTATTTCCTGGGCCTGCCCTGGCTGCACACGATCAAGTCGGGGCTGCTATGGGGCGTCGGTGAAGACGCGGCCCACGTGGCGGAGCACATCGCACGCGATGCAAGGAGGACAGACCTTCTCTCATGCGGGCTCGTGAGGGGTGGGACCGCGCCGGATGCGTTACCACGAGAACGAGTGTGTCCATTGCCGGGTGCCAGCGCCTTGGGTAAGCGCCCGCCAAGACAACCTGGACATGATACCTGGAGTCTGCCGGTTCACGAGCAGGCCAACTCGCTCAGGGGGCAATAATGAGCAGACGCAATCCTGAGAGCCTCGTGCTGAAGATCACGCTTCTGTTGACCAGCATGCTCATGGTGATGGTGACAACGGCGGTCGCCCCGGCGCTCCCCGCGATCCAGGCGCATCTTGCGGAGGTGTCGAGGGCCGCCCTCTGGGTGCGTTTGCTGCTGACCCTGCCAGCGCTCTTCATAGCCGCTACCGCGCCGGTCGCGGGTTACATCATCGATAGAATCGGTCGCAGGCCGGTACTCGTGCGCTCGACCCTTCTCTTTGGTATCTCCGGCGTCGCCGGGTACGTGATCCTGACCCTCCCATTGCTACTCATCAACGGGGACTTCGCGATGCTTGAAGCCGGTGACGGCACGATGCTTTATCTGTTCCTGCGCGAGGGCGGCTCCAAGGCAGAGCACACAGTGGCCGGCTGGGTGGTGGAGGATATCGAGGTGGCAGGACGGGAACAGCAAGTCCCCTGAGGCCAGAGAATTCACTGGCAAGCGGCCAGCCGCCCAGCCGTTATCAGACGTTGACCGGGTTCGCGGGCTGGTCTACCAAGTTTGGCGCGTCCCAGTGGACCGGAGGGACAGCGCTATCGCCAGGCTGCCCTCCTCCTACAGAGCGCCTCAGCTGCTGTCGGGTCCGGGCCTCAGATCAGACCGAGTTCCTCCTGCTTGGCCTGAGTGGGCCGACCGGTCTCAGCGTCCCATCCTCGAGCCGCGTAATACTCTTTCAGCATGCTTTCGAGGTCCTGCACCGCGCACGCGGGCTCCTCATTGAACGGCCCGAAGGAGGGCATCTCCAAGACTCGGGTTGGAAGCGCATCCTGTGCGGTTGAGAAACCCTCGCGGGCGTTGAAGAGTCGCTGCAGATTGAGCGTTCGCTCACCCACACGGAGCAACTCCTCACCATTCACTTCCTCGCCCGTCAGGGCAGAGAGGATCTGTGCCAGACGATCCAGGGTCACCCCGGCGTACGTGTAAAACTTACAGGTCCCTACAATGTCCGGCAGCACCAGAGCGTCCTGCAGGAGCCTGGTCATCTCGCCTTTGCCAGCCTCGTGCCACCGATCGATTTCCTCTGGATCGACCAGGCCGTATTGCTGGAGCCCGAAATCCATTTTCCCCGAGTCCCAGGCCATAGCCTCGACAGGATGGATATGACACATGCCGCGGTTCGCCGTCGCATACGTGACGGCCAGTGCCTTTCCCGATCGGGGATCGTGGGCTGGTCCCTCAAGCCCTTTCGCGTGGATGGCGAACGCCTCCGCTTCCGGTCCGATCCGATCCGCTGCGACGCGAACCCCGTCCGCGAGTAGATCGCCGACGCCGTAGCGCATTGCAATTTGTTTCACCAGGATTGGCAAGACCTCGGCGTTGCCCCAGCTGAGATCGAGGTCTCCTACTTGGAGATCGGAGAGTAGACCCTTCTCATAGCATTCCATCGCGAAAGCAATCGCCCCGCCTGCGGAGATCGTGTCGAGGCCGTACTCGTTGCACAGGTAGGTGCTGTGCACGGCAGCGTCCATGTCATCGTTCAGCACGTAGGCCGTGAAACAAGAGATGGACTCGTACTCGGCTCCACCGTGCTCTGGCGTCTCAAACGGGCCATCCTCCACGTGCACGTGTCTCCCGCAGGCCATCGTGCACCCCCGGTAGCAGCCATAGCTCCGAATCAGGTTGTTCCGCTCAAACCTGTCATACAGTGCGGCGCCATTGCCCCAGGCATTGGCTTGCCAGTTCTTCGTAGGCCAATCTCCTGCTTCGTCATTAGCGCCCAGATCGCCCACCGTACCGAACTCGCGGAATCCGCTGGACATAGGATCTTGCTTGACGTCACGGAAAGTCTCTCGTAGCACCGTCTGGAACCGACCAGGGTCCGCTGCCTCAACGACGTGGTCCCCCCCTACGGCGATTCCCAGCAGGTTCTTGTACCCCAGCACAGCGCCCGCACCGCATCGACCCGCGGCGCGGTCCCCAACCATAGCCGTCGCGAAGCGGACGAGGTTCTCTCCAGCAGGTCCAATGCACATGAAGGAGAACCGTCCTTCGGGCAACTCCTGCTTGACAAGTTCGGTCTTCTCCGTAATCGTTTTCCCTAGGAGGTGTTCACCCGGCCGAAACGCTACGTCTCCATCGTTCAAGATCACGTAGACAGGTTCCGTTGCTCGCCCCTCGATGATGACGTGGTCGAACCCAGCCCGCTTCAAATCGGGTCCGAAGTCGCTGCCACAGCGGGACTCACCCCACCCTCCCGTCAGCGGCGACTTGAAGCATAGCATGATGCTGCCTCCCCCGGGCACTTCATTCAAGCTCAACGGCCCGGTGGCCAGCACCATCTTGTTCTTCGGGCCCAGAGGATCGACACCGGATCCAAGCTCGTCATACAGCAGTCGCGCCGCGTATCCAACGCCACCCACGTAATCCCAGAACAAATCCGGCGACACGATTTCGACGCTCGTCTCCCTACGGCCCAGGTCAATTCGGAGCTGCTTGCCTGCGCACCCCTGCAGTGGCTTCGTCATCAGGGTTCCCCCTCCAATAGGTTGCTCTCTTGCCTGCTTCCCAGACGACCTAGCAACGCAGCCGCCGAAGAGCCCAAGCAGAGGTCGAATAGGAGCGCGGATGACGCGTACATCCCGGCGCAGCATCCCACTCAGGCCCGACGGGTCTCGCGCAAACGCTGGTTCGCGGATCCTCGGACCAGCGTTCTTCGGCTGCGCCGGTGCAGTCGGCTACACTCGCCTATCGTGGTACGTCTACACGTCTGGTGACTTCAACGCCAACGCCCCAGCTACGGCACATTCGTGGTCCTCTTCAACGGTCCCCCCGCTCGCTCCGACGGCCCCGTAGACCTGACCGTCTCGACAGATGGGAACGCCGCCCGGGAACACGACCATCCGTCCACCCAGGTTGTGCTGGAGGCCATAGAGGGAGCCACCTGGCTGACATTGCTCGCCTAGTTGGGCAGTGCTCATACGGTTCACGAGGGCCGTGTAGGCCTTGTCCTGTGCCAGCGGGACCGCCACCAACTCCGAGCCATCCATGCGGACGAAGGCCGTAAGCACACCACTCTCGTTGACGACTGCGATAGCCATGGCTACTCCGATATTCTGCGCCTCTACCTGGGAGGCCTCCAAAGCCTGCATCGCTTCGGCGAGAATCATTGCTGGTCTCCTTGTCTGCTGGGTGCTATTGGCTAACCTCCGACACGTTCTGGTACCATTGGACGCGGTCACCGACGACATCGCGCAGTCTCCACGCCAAGCTCTTGGGTTTCCGCTCGATGGCGCCCAGTAGCTCCTCAATGCGCTCGCCGATGACGATCCGATCCCGTTCACTCAACCACGCATACCGTTGTCTCAGGTCTGCCACCTTTCGGAGATTCATCGTGGTGGTGCGCCACAGCCCCCAATCCCCGGCGCACAGCTCGCAAACTCGTTGAGCGTTGATCTCATCTTCGTCTGTGACTCCGACGGGATGCTCTCGGAGCAACATGAACGTGTCGATGACATCCTTCTCGTTGATCTCGACAATCTGCATCTTCTCCAGCAGAAGCTCCGCAAGGGGAAGCGTTAGCGAGTCCACTTCCAAGCGCCCCTTCCAGGGAATCGGATGGCAGAAATCGAGCTTGCCAAAAAAGACATCCACGTAGAGGTCGCTCGTTGGATCATCGAACAAGAGCCGGCTCCGGGCATAGACGACGGCGGTCTCGCGGTTCTCGACGAAGCCGAGACGCTCGAACATTGAACGGATACCCTGGTTGTGTTTGAAGTAGGCTGCGAAGTCCAGATCGGTGAAATGCCGACCCGCCTCCTCCTGGAACGACTTGTACTTCGGGCTGTGCAGATGGAAGGCAACCGATCCGAGGAGGCGGAGCAGCACGCCTTCTCTCTCGGCTTCTTCAACAATCCGTTCAGCCTGAATCAGATACTCGTGATCTTCCATCGGTACGCCTCCGTCGGATAAGGTTGAGCTGCCTTATCCCTGCACTGGCTGGAAGCCGCGGATTTGGTTCTCATCGAGGTAGAAGAGGTACCCCGACAGAACACCCTCCGTGTAGTTGCTCCCTGGGTTCACGCACAGGGTGCGCCCGATGTGCAGGGAACCCTTCGCCTCGTGAATGTGACCGTGTAGGCCCAGCAGCGGCTGGTACTCCTCAATCACCCTGCGGACAGAGGTGCTGCCGACAGGAACATAGGTTCGACCACCATCGACCGGGACCAGGTTATCATCCAGCAACGGCGCGTCGTCCAGCTTGGAATTGTAGGGCGGAGCGTGGATGTTGAAAATCGCACTGGACACATCGTGCACTTGCTCGATCTGCTCCTTGAGTACCTCATACAGGCTGTCCTCGTCCAGCTCGCGGTGTGTGTTCCACGGCGTCGGGTTTGTGTAGCCCTCGTTCACCATCTCGTGGTTACCGTTGAGCTGTAACACTTGCTGTTCCGCCATGACAACGACCGAGGATTGGCCCAGAAGATTGTCGATGAATAACGGGTCATCATTCCCCGCGGTGATGATGATGCGTTGCCCCTTCCCGCGAAGCTGCGTCTCCGCCATATCCAGCCAACGGTTGATGCTCTGGGTCATCAACTCCTGGAAGATCTGTTCCCGGTGTTCCTCCGACTCGGTGAACTCCTCCAGTTCCGAGGGCCGCAAGCGATATGGATAGAACCCCGCAGCCCGCACCCGATCCTCCAGTTGCTCCAGCGCTTCCTCTCCTGTAACCTCGATCCTCTCGCCCAGGAAATCGGTGCGCCAGCAGCTTGGACGGATCTCCAGCAGAGCTTGAATGCCCTTCCCGGTGATATCCCCGCCGAGGATGATCGTCTTCACCTCATAGAAGTCCCCGGCCTGGATCAGCTTCTTCCAGCACTTCTCCGAGCCGTGGATATCCGTCGTGAAGTACAGCTTAGTCGTCTTACGTCGTTTGAAGAACATCGATCTTTTCCCTCCATCTGCCCGCGGCTCTGGAGGGACCCCACAGCCCCGCGACTCGTGGGGTCCCTCCTGCAATATCCTTCTGAGCCAACGGCGAACGGCCGCGCAAACGCCGGGCGCCCAAACCTATTCCGTCGGGATGGTCTTGTACGTGAGATCCGTGTCCACCCCCTGCTGTCGGCGGTAGTAGCGGTACCCGAAGTAGATCGCGGCACTGACTGCAATGGCACCCAGGATGTACATGGCGGAAAGCGGGTCGTTGGTCCCGTATCGGCCATCGGTGAGGTAGAGGAAGAACATGATCGCGAAGTAGATCACGCCCAAGGCGCCGGACACCGTGATCAGCGGGATGCCAAACAGCTTGTACTTGGAGATCGGCGAGTCCTCGTAGATCTTTCGCGTCGTCTTGAGGTAGGGGAACAGCATGCCTGCAACCGTGCTGCCGCAGAAGGCGATAGCAGTCATGAACGGCATGTTAAGGGTCAGCCGAGCGAAGCCAGTGAAGAAGTAGAGCCATCCCATGATGACCATGCCGATGAAACAGATGGTGATCGCGACGAATGGCGCCCCCCAACGCCTGGACACCTTGGCAACAAAGCCGGGAAGCATCCGGTCGTAGGACATTGCGAACATCACCCGCGTTGACATCACCATATTGTTCGTCGGCCAGATCCAGAACCAGGCGTTCAGGCCGATGGCGACCCACAGCCACACCCACGGACTCTTGCTCAGAGACATCAGGAAGAGCCCGTAGTAGGGTGCGGTCGGCATGTCCCCTACGTCGCCACCAGCCCAGAGGAAGTTCGAGGAGGTGAAAAACTGGTTCCCGACGCGGGAGATCAACAGCCACATGAAGCCTGCGCAGACAACCATCGAGAACAAGTTGCCGCCCCAGAACATCCTGACCGAGTTCTTGAATTGCTTCACGCCCCCGATCTCCCCCACCAGCGTGCCTGTCCAGGCGATGTACATAAAGGTGTACGCCAGGGCCGGTCCGATCAGGAAGCTGGGACCCGCTCTGGTCTGGGACAGAGGCACTGCTCGGTAGCCCTGCGCCCGTGCCATGTCCAGGATCTGTTGGTAGGCCTGTCCGTCACCCCAGTCGAGGGTGTTCGCCATGAAGGTACTGAACGCCTGCTGGAAGGCGGTCGACGTGGTCGCCAGGAGCATGATTACCCACGTGGCGATGGCAACCACCCCGATCCAGAAGCACCAGCGCTGCAGGCGGGCGTAGAACTGCATGCCGAAGACCATCACCGCGTAGGCGAAGCAGATGTAGAAGATGTAGAACCACCAGGTGCCAACTGTGGTTGAGAGCCAGACGGCGAACTGGGTCAGGGCTGGGATGTTCAGGATGTTGCCAAGACTTATGAACAGCGGCGCCGCTACCATGCTGGACCCGGGCGCCACGTTCGATGCCATGTAGAACCAGGGTCCAAACAGGAGCGGCGTGAAAACGAGTATGTAGCCCCAGAAACCTCCGAACGTTCGGCTCTGCCACACGTAATCGCCTCCTGCACGGGGCATCAGGGAGGTGAGCATAGCGTACACCGTGAACGTGGGAAGGAACGCCAGACAGACCATGACGATCCCAAGAGGAATGTTGGCCTCGGGCCACGGGTAGCAGACGGAGTACGTCAGTGCAGCGGCGACCACGATTGAGTTGGCGTAGACCCCATAGACGAATCCGTCGAAGACCGAGAACGCCCGTACGAGTCCGGAAGATTTCCGTAGGAAGAGACCGGCCTTCTGTCGAGCCTCAGCCTTCGCGACTCTCTCGGTAGTCATGTTAAGCCTCCTTTTTGTCACTCAGTGCGAATACACTCGCCTGTCGTCAACCAAAAGAGTATGCGCACGTGTTGGTTAGCCCGCGGTCCTGGCGCCCGAACCATTCGCTGGAGGTTCCGAGCACCATTCTGTGAGCAAAGCCGACAGGTCCAGCTCCTCAGCGGTGTGGAACCGACTCTCTCTTATGTCGCGTTCAGATCACCCCCCTTGCATCCCTATCTCTCGTGGCGCTCGCGTTGAAGTTGGTCTGTGTAGGCTAGACAGTCGTTGTTGAACCCGAGAGTGCGACCTCCCCGAGCGCCACCTGTCTGAGGACCCATCCCCCAATGTTAGGCGTCGCCATGGAACCCCGAACACCGAAAACCAGGTATTCCGTCCGAAGACGTGAATCGCGTCCAGACCGGAACTGGATCCTGTCGCCTTCTCATCAAGGGTCCGCCCCGGCCGTTGATGGGGTGCCGATACGTGCTCGCCCTCCTGCCTGACTGGGGCCTCGGACAGGACGGTGCCTGCGAACCGGATGAGTGGTGTCCCCGTCAACCAGTGGGATCGATTGCATTGTACCATTCGTGTTCGGTCCTGGATATGGGGCATACCCACGGTTCGCTCCACGCTCGCACCTTGCGCTTCCTCTTGAGGCGACTATAATCGCCTCAGAGACAGAGCATGGGAGGTGCCTTGATCCACAGCGAGGAGTCGGTCCCCGTTCTCATCCTGGATGACCAGCTGGTGCAGCGCCAGGGGATCGCCCAGGTGGTTGAGGAGACCGGCGTGATGCAGGTCGTGGGGTTGGCTAGCCGAGCCGAGGAGGCGGACGCCATCCTACAGACCAAGCGCGTCGACCTGGCATTGGTCGACCTGGTCCTAGGGCATCGCACGGGTACCACGGTCGGGCGGGCCCTGCGTCAGCGCCAGCCACAAGTGAACGTGGTCATCTACACGCGAGAGAACAGTCTTGTCCTCGCGGCTGACATCCTTCGCGAGGACAAGACACTGGCTCAGCCTGGGCTGCAGGGTTACATCCTCACCCGGAATATCAACAGCAGCGACTACCTGCGCCACGTGTATGAGACGATCCTGCAATATGGCCACTACGTGGATCCTGACGTCCTGCGCTGTCACTACCGTCTTTCCGAGATCGAGCCACTCACTCCCCGAGAGAAGGAATGTGCCCTGCTGCTTGCGAGAGGTCTGAGCAATAGGGAGATCGCTCGCCAGATGGTGGTTTCCCGGGGACGGGTCGAGAACCTAGTCGGCACCCTTTATCTCAAGTTCCGGATCTTTGGCAACCCCGGAGACCCGGGCCGACGGGTCCTTCTGGCTGAGGGTATCCGCCTCCTGTATCGACAGCTTATGTTCCCGCGTGTGCGCACCCTGCTCGTGATCGAGGATGAGGAGCGACATCGAGCGCGGCTCTGCGCTACCCTGTCCCGCGATGACCGGTTTCAGGTCGTGGCCAAGGCCGGCACGGGCAAGCGCGGAATCGAACTGGCAAGGAAGATGAGACCGGACGTGGTTCTGGTAGACGTCGGGCTACCCGACCAGGACGGATTCGCTGTTGTTCGGCATATCCACCGAGAGTGCCCACAGACCAGAATCATCGTCAACAGCTCGGAGCCTAGTGCGATCTATCAGAAAGAGGCCCGCCGAGCAGGGGCAATCAGTTTCGTCCCTAAGCAGCGTGTGAGCGCCGACGAGATATTCCGTATCTGCAGCTCGAACGGGTGAGCGATGTGCCTTCACGAGACCCCTTCTTCCACTGGGACGACGATCTCCACTCGCGTGCCCGTTCCTGGCTGGCTGTGGATGGAGAAACTCCCCTCGAGTTGCTTGGCCCGGATCTGGACATCGTGGAAGAAGTAGTGTCCCTGGTGGATGAAGTCCTCGACCAGTCCAGGATCGAACCCCCGTCCGTCGTCAGACACGCTAAGAGATAGCTCGCCATCACGCCTGCTGGCCTGTATGCGGATGTGGCCCGCTTCTGCGTGTCGGAAAGCATTGCTGACGGCCCCCTGGGTGAAGCGGTAGATCAGGACAGCGGAAGCAGGCCGCAGCTGAGGCAACCGCTCAAGAGCGGCAAGATCGAGCGACAGCAGGACCTCTTGCGCCTCGGGGTAGATCTCCGGCAACGTCTCTCGAACCAGCCGCCGTAGCTCCACCGCCGTGTTCCTCAGGATGGGGACGGAAAGGTCGTATCGCAGCCGTCGAATGCCGTGGTCCATCTCGCCCGTCAGCTCGCTCAAAGCTGGTGAGTCCAGGTCGGCAGCCAATGTTCCCAGCTGATCCACGAGGCCGAGGATTTCGTCGTGGATGTAGGTCGTCAACGCGAAGCGGGCACTGTCGTCAGCCTCCACGATCCTCCGGCTGGCCAACTCCAGCTCCAGCTGAGTGTCGCGGAGGGCGCGGTATGCCTCAGTAAGCTCGTCGACGCGCCGTTCCAGGCTGTCGGCCATCTTCTCAAGCTCAGCATACGAGTTGATCAGATTACTCCTCATGCGGCGTAGGGCACGCGAGAGAATCCCAATCTCGTCCTCCACCCTGACATCACCAATAGCGACGTTCAGTTCACCGGCACCAATCCTCTCGGCCGTGAAGGTGAGTCGTTGGATAGGCTGAATGATGGATCGCCGGACTACCAACCATAACGAGACGATTAGAACGACGGCAACCCCGGCGGTGAAGGTTACCAGCTGTACGGGACCTAGCCCCGATGCCATCACGATGGTCGCCGTCAGGACGGCGGTCGCGGCCACGAGAGCCAACAGCAGCCGCCCGCTCAACGATGTGCGTTCCCGAGCTGGCATCACAACTTGAGCTCTCTCCTGGACGGCTGGTGACACGACCAAACCCAGATCCTGGGCAGCCTGTAAGTTGACCGCTAGCGTCTTCCGCTCCGGAGGGACGATGGGGAGGTCGGCTGGATCGGTCCCTTTGAGGATGCGATCAGCTAGGGCGGCCGCTTCGCGACCCACGCCTCCCACCTCCAGGGCGAACAGGGCGTTACATCGTTCAGTCTCCTCCAGGGTCGGGGCGACATAGGGAATGCACTGTTCGTGGGCGGCAGCGCCGAGGAGGCCGGCCGCCCCAGCCAGACTTGGATCTGCAAGACGAAGAATCGCATGACTGTTCCTGGTACGCAACTCCTGCAGGAGCACCTTGACCTCTCGCGGGCTTCGCGCAGCGTATAGCTCCACATCCAGCCCTAGCCGGACGCCTGCCTCCTGCAGAGCTACAGCTTCAGCCTTCGCGGCAGGGCGGCCCGGATTATAGAAGCTGTGGATCGTGGTCGGTGTGGGCACGACATCGTCAATGAGAGCCAGCCTCTCCTCGACGACCTCCAGAGACACGTCGCGCACGCCGGTCACGCGGCCGCCGGTCTCCATCGAAGCTCTCAAATCCGCGTCCAACGAAGGATAGGTCACGTGGGTGAACAAAATGGGTACGGCGCTTTCGCGCGTGGCTGCGAGGGCCATCTTCAGGGCTGGAGGGGTCATGGCTACGATAAGATCCACCTCGAGATCGACGAACTTGTCGACCGCCAAGCGGCACCGCTCCCGGTCCTCGTAGCATCGGCACAGCCAAAGAAGGAGGGCATCTTCCTCATAGTAGTAGTCACCAATCCGAGCCTTGTCTATGTCATACCCCATCTGCTCCAGGTGAACAGGATAGTCGAGGTGGCTCAGCTCGGTTTCGAACGCGGCGACGTCGCCCAACACGCGCTCTTCGAAACCAACCAACCCCATGACCCTCATTCCGTCACGCTCCTCTCACGCAACCCGACGTGGCGCTGGGCGGGCGACACTCACTCGACCTTCAGATCATCAATAGTCAATCGAGCCGTGTCGAGAATTCCCTGAGGTACTTCCATTGTATTGGCTGTGCCCATTCGGTAGCTCCCTCTTTCGTCGCGAGCCTTGTCCCACTAGAGACACCTACAGACCATACTATCCCCCGGCTCGGCCCCGACCCTCCGTTTGCAGCCAAGACTCGATAGAACGGACTGCGTCCGCTGGTGTGAACGCAGTGCGGTCTTCTATGCTACCCGACGGAAGATACAAGCCAATAAGCCAAACGCCCTCCGATCCTCTCGCCCGGAAGATCGGAGGGCGCCTGGCTTCCGCCGCCTCGGCCCGGTCATCTAGTACCCTCGACAGGACTTGAACCTGTAACCTTCTGGTCCGCAACCAGACG
>CAYMHT010000074.1:7881-13184 GCA_964390305.1 uncultured Anaerolineales bacterium | reverse complement strand
GAGGTGATCATCGTCGACGACTTCACCGGTCGGCTGATGTACGGGCGGCGCTTCTCCGAGGGGCTTCACCAGGCGATCGAGGCGAAGGAGGGCGTGACCGTACAGCGGGAGAGCCTGACCTACGCCACCATCACGTTCCAGAACTACTTCCGGATGTACGACAAACTGGCCGGCATGACGGGCACGGCGAAGACGGAGGAAGAGGAGTTCCAGAAGATCTACGACATGGACGTGGTGGTGCTCCCCACAAACGTCGAGTATCGAGCCACCTACGGAGACCTGGAGACCCGCGAGCGTCGCGTGGACGAGCTCGAGGAGGTGGCCTTCGCCGGCGTGCTGAACGGACGCCAGAACACGAGAGTGACGACGTACGAGCCGGCGGGCTCTGACGGTCGTCGATTCTTCAAGCGGCTGGATCTGCAGGACGTGATCTATGCCGACCAGCGGGCCAAGTTCGGAGCCGTGGTCGACGAGATCGCACAACTACACGAAGCAGAGCGGCCGGTCCTGCTTGGCACCGTGGCCATCGAGACGTCGGAGAGGCTGTCCCGGATGCTCAAGCGGCGGGGGATTCCGCACCAGGTGCTGAACGCCAAGCACCACGAGCAGGAGGCCGTGATCATCGCTCAGGCCGGTCAGTCGGGTGCGGTGACGATCGCCACGAACATGGCCGGTCGCGGCGTGGACATCAAGCTTGGCGGTGACCCTGAGGGCGTGGCCCGCCAGCGTCTGCGCAAGGAGGGGTATGACCTGACGGAGGTCGACCAGGCGGCGTGGAACCACGCGTTGGAGCTGTTGCGGACCGGCGAGGACGGAACAGAGGCTTACCCCGAAGCGTGGGTAGACGTCCTGGCTGAGGCTGTCGCCGACTGCGCCGCGGATCGCGAGCGGGTGGTCGCCCTTGGCGGTCTCCACGTCCTGGGGACGGAGCGACACGAAGCACGGCGGATCGACAACCAGCTGCGTGGCCGCTCGGGCCGGCAGGGCGATCCCGGCTCGTCCCGATTCTACATCTCCCTCGAGGACGAGCTGATGCAGCGCTTCGGAGGCGAGCGGGTCAAGGTGATGATGGATCGCCTCGGCGTGGAGAAAGACGTACCGCTGGAGCACGCGTGGCTGGACAAGTCCATCGAGTCGGCCCAGCAACGCGTCGAGGGATACAACTTCGACATTCGCAAGCACGTCCTGGAATTCGACGACGTGGTCAACAAGCAACGTGCGGTCATCTATGACCAGCGGCGGCAGGTGCTGGAGGCCGATGACCTGCGCGACCAGGTGCTGCGCATGGTGGGCGATGAGATCGAACGGGTCGTCGATGCCCACACCCCGGGTCCGGATCCGCGAGACTGGGACATGCGAGGGCTTCAGGGGGAGTTGCGCACCTTCCTACCCATCCG
Source organism: uncultured Anaerolineales bacterium (assembly GCA_964390305.1). GTDB lineage: Bacteria > Chloroflexota > Anaerolineae > B4-G1 > B4-G1 > SKLM01. The sequence goes on along the minus strand of CAYMHT010000074.1, from coordinate 11,787 downwards.
TTCAGACGTGGATGTGGCCCATTGGGAGGAGCTCACGCCGTCCGAGATCGATGAGGAGCTCTTCGACGTCGCCGCGCGGGCATATGAGGAGGTCAACCGGGCCGTCGGGCGTCAGGTCTACCGGCAGGCCGTGCGCGAGGACGTGTCCCTGCAGGATCTGGCGGAGAGCAGCGATCCGGCCCAGCGCGAGGTGTATCGACAAGTGGTGGCGCGACTGGGAGAGGAGACGGCGGAGGAGCAGGCCGCCCAGTCCATCTATCAACTGCCCGAGCAGCTGCAGTCGACGGTTGAGCAAGCCTTCGTCGACACGTATCGGATCTTCCGCGACCGCCAGCTGGTGCTGCAGGCCGTCGACAGCCTCTGGGTACGCCATCTCACGGATCTGGGTGACCTGCGTGAGGGAATCGGGCTGCGAGCTTACGGTCAGCAGAACCCCCTGGTAGCCTATCGCAAAGAGGCGCACGAGATGTACCAGAGCCTCCTGGAAAACGTCGAGCGCCGGGTGGCACGATCGGTCTATCTACTCCCCAAGGAGCTTGTGACAGCGACGAAACAGCCACCGCTCCACGCCGGTCGGCCGCAGGCGAGGAGGCCCGGTGTGGCGCAGGCGACGAGGTCGCGCAGACGGAGTGGAGCGAGGCAGGCCCAAGGAGCGCAGGCTCAGGACGTACGTCCGGACTGCGAACTTGGGCGGAATGACCCGTGCTGGTGTGGCAGTGGCAAGAAGTATAAACACTGCCACATGCGAAAGGATGAGCAAGCAAGACGCGCCCGCGCTGCGGCAGCGCGATCATCCGAGATGGCCTAGTCCGACCCCTGACCGAGGCCGATCAGGCCGAATCGAACCAAGCTGAGACAACGCGTCGCCAGACGCAGACGGAGAGGGAGATATGGATGAGTTGGGAATGGACCTGACAGGCCGGCTCATGGCCGACATGGACCCCCGCTTGCTCGAGTTCCTGCGTAAGACGATTGATTCATTTGTCAAATGGGACCTCATTCGCTTTTTTCACGAGAATCCCTACACGACAGACACGGCCGAGAACATCGCACGCTATGCCGGCCGGACCGACGAGGCGATCCGCAAAGACCTGGCCGAGCTGGCCGAGAGCGGCGTGCTGGAGGCTGACAAGCTTGGGGATATGACCGTGTATTCCCTCACTGGTGATCCCGAGATGAGAGAGCTTCTCGACGAGTTTGTGGAGGCCTCCGACGACCGCCAGTTCCGGGTTAAGGCAATCTACCACATTATTCGGGGCAGCCCGTGAAGGCTTCGGACTGGCGAGAAGGCGGAGGGCTTCGATGAAACGAGTGAAAACGGGCATCCCCGGTCTTGACGATATGCTGAAGGGCGGTTTCGTCCCGCAAACCGCCAACCTGGTCGAGGGCGCGCCTGGAACGGGCAAGACCACCCTGGGGATGCAATTCATCTATCACGGCATTGTCGCCCACGACGAACCTGGTGTGATCCTGACGTTCGAGGAGTTTCCCCAGCAGTACTACCGCGATGCGGCCAGCTTCGGCTGGGACTTCCGGCAGCTGGAGCGCGACCGAAAGCTGCGGGTGGTCATGACCAGCCCGGAGGTTGGCAAGGCGGGGCTGGAGGAGGTCGGCGGACGCATCGAGCAGTTGGTGCGAGAGATCGAGGCCAAGCGGATCCTCGTCGACAGCCTGTCTCACTTCGAACGCCTCGGAGAGAAGCCGTCGGATCTACGGCGCACCACGTACGGCTTCGTCAACAGCCTGAAGCGCGAAGGTCTGACCGCTGTGCTCACACGGGAGAGCATGGCGCTCCTGGGGGATGCCAACGGGTCGGACGATACCTTCGCCTTCATGGTGGATAGCTACATCCTGCTCCGCTACGTCGAGATCGAGAGCGCGGTGCGCAAAGCCCTGCTGGTGCTCAAGATGCGCGGCAGCGACCACGACAAGGGCATTCGCCAGTGCGAGATCACCTCGCGGGGCCTGGAGATTCTGGCCCCATTTGAGGGGCGCGAGGGCATTATGAGCGGCAGCCCACGGCGGATGGCCGACTCGTTTGTGCAGGCGTTTGTCCAACGGTAAGACTGGCTGTTCCGTCCAGCCGGTCACGGGGTCGATGGGTCCCCGAGCATTACAGCTCCCACGAGAGAGATCAGACATGCTGGTTGAGGTTGTGAAACAGATCCTGGCCGTCTACGCGTGGGTCGCCATCGGCGCGTTGTTGTTCTTCCTATGGCGGATCGCCGGCTTCTACGAGAGGGCATCGGGTCAGCGCGTCGGGCACCGTTTCTTGCTCGTTCCAAGCGTGCTCCTGTTGAGCGGTGCAACCTGGTACCTTCTAGACAACCCCGATTTCGTCGGGCATCCAGCCCCGGACTCGCTCCTGTTCGGTGGAGGCGTCCTGCTCTTCCTGTTCAGCAGCCGTCTGGCCAGGCTCATGACGGGAGAGCGATAATGCTCGTCGTTACGGCTCCTTTGAGCCCCATCGGCCTGGTGGCTATCGTCTATCTGACGCTGATCTTCTCCACGCTGAGCCAGCGGCTGAATGCCGTGGCCAAGAAAGCGGATCATTCCCGCTGGTTCTGGGTGGCGAATGGATACATCATCATCGCGGCGATGAGTGAGGCCGTCCGGAGCGCGGCCCATCTGGCGCCCGAACGCGCACTGCCCGTCCTCTTGAAGCCCTGGTTTGCGTTGGTGACGTTTCACATTCCTCTGGCGGTGGGAGCTACGATCGCTCTCCTGCTCGTCTGGTATTATTGGGGATGGATTCTCAAGGAGAGAGCCGAGAGGTAAGAGCGAGGCTGAAGATTGACGACACAAAGTCCCGGCTGCGTGCCCTGCCGAAGATCGACCTTCACCGCCATCTCGAAGGCTCACTCCGGCTTCGCACGCTGGCCGAGATTGCACAGGAACACAACATTGACCTGCCCGGCTACGCCATCGAGGATCTTCGCCCGCTTGCGACGGTGACCGGCCAGGCGCCAGACTACCGGCGCTTCCTGGAGAAATTCGAGTTCCTGCGGCGCTTCTACCCGACGAGAGAGGCTGTGCAGCGGGTGGCGTACGAAGCGGTGGCCGATGCGGCTGACGACAACGTCAAGTACCTGGAGCTGCGCTTCAACCCCGTGGCGCTGGCCCGTGCGCAGGGCTTCCCCCTGGATGCGGTTTCCCATTGGGTGTGCGAGGCGGTCTCTGACGCTCAGCTGGGCCACGACATTCGTACGGCCCTCATCGTCCAGATCGGGCGAGAGGAGCGTATGAGGACCGCGTCCGAGCTCGCTCAGGTCGCTCTGGCACAGCGCGACGAAGGCATCGTGGGCCTGGATCTGGCCGGTGACGAGGAGAGATATCCGGCGTCTCGCTTCAGCGAACTCTTTCGTGAGGCACGGGCTCAGGGGTTACACACCACCGTGCACGCCGGCGAGGTCGGGACGCCGGCGAACATCAGGGAGGCCGTCGAGGATCTGGAGGCAGAGCGAATCGGACACGGGGTGCGATGCGTCGAGGACCCGGACGTGGTACAGCTGATTCGAGAACGGAATGTGGCGCTGGAGGTTTGCCCAACAAGCAACGTGCAGACGGGTGTGGTGCGCGATGTCTGGCGTCACCCTCTGCCCGCTATGCTGGGACTCAAGCTCCTGGTTTCGATCAACACCGATGACCCGAGTGTCAGCGACACGACCCTCACGGACGAGTACTGGGTAGCGGTGTCGGCGATGAGAATCAGCGTGGATCAGATCAAGCAGACGATCGTCACCGCAGCAGAGGCTTCCTTTCAACCCCCAGAGGAGCGGAAGCGCATGGCATCCTGGTTCCGAAGGGAGCTGCAGCTGGGCGACGAAACACCAGCCGTCCGGCCTCACCGGTGAGCAGACCATCGACAGGAGAGTGTCTTGACAGCCTTGATTCATGACCAGATTG
>CAYMHT010000074.1:0-7781 GCA_964390305.1 uncultured Anaerolineales bacterium | reverse complement strand
GTGGCGGGCCCCGGGTACATCAACCTGACGCTCGACGCCTCGTGGCTGGCGGCCCAGGCTGGGGTCGTCCTCGATGCGGGCGAGGCATGGGGCAGCGTGGACCTGGGCAAAGGCGCCCGCGTCCAGGTCGAGTTCGTGAGCGCTAACCCGACCGGGCCGATCACCGTCGGCTCTACACGAAACGCTGTGATCGGGGACGTGCTTGCCAGCGTCCTGGACGCCGCTGGCTTTGAGGTCGAACGCGAGTACTACGTCAACGACGCGGGGTCCCAGGTGCGCAAGTTCGGCGAGAGCCTCTACGCCCGGTACGCCGAGGTGCTGGGCGAGGACGAGCCCTTCCCCGAGGACGGCTACCACGGCGACTACGTCGCGGACATAGCGGAGGAGATCGCCCGGCAGTACGGCCGCCGGTACCTCCTGACGGACCGACAGGAGGCGATTCGAGCCCTGGGGGAACTGGGTATCGAGCGCGTCCTCCACCAAGCGCGCGCGGATCTGGCGGCGCTGAGGGTGACTTTTGATACCTGGTTCCACGAGAGAAGCCTCTACGAGTCCGGCCTGTTCGACCAGGTCCTGCAGAAGCTGCGGGAAGACGGCTATATCACAGAACGGGCGGGGGCCGTCTGGTTCACGTGCCCGGACCTGGACGAGGACGCCGTCGTGATTCGCTCGCCGGAGGTGATCCCGAACCCGGATGAGCGCCCGACGTATCTGGCCTCCGACATCGCCTACGTATGGAACAAGCTGGTCGAGCGGGGGTTTGATCGCGCGATATACGTGTGGGGAGCGGACCACCACGGAGACGTGCCCCGGGTCAAGGCGGCAGCCAAAGCGCTGGGGCTGGACCGCGACCGGGTGGAGATCATCCTCTACCAGATGGTCAACCTGAGGCGCGGGGCTGAGCACGTGCGCATGTCGAGGCGCGCTGGCGAGTTCGTCACGCTGCGAGAGCTGATCGACGAGGTGGGCCCGGACCCGATCCGCTTCCTGCTTCTGACCCGCACTGTCGACGCGACCATCGACTTCGATCTCGACCTGGCCGTGGAGCAGTCGGAGAAGAACCCCGTCTACTACGTGCAGTATGCGCACGCCCGCATCTGCAGCATCCTGCGCTACGCCGCCGAGCAGGGCTGGGACACGGACCAGCGGGGGGATGTCTCCCTGCTCACCCACTCGAGCGAGCAAGCCCTGATCCGGAAGATGCTGGAGCTGCCGGAGGTGGTGGCCCACGCCGCAGACCAGCGCGCACCACACCGTCTCACCTTCTATGCGAAAGAGCTCGCCTCGGATTTCCACGCATTCTACCGCGACTGTCGCGTCGTGGCGGAGGAGGCGCCGGAGCGGACGCAGGCCCGGCTGACGCTGGCGCGGGCGGCCCGGCTGACCCTTGCCCAGGCCCTGAGCCTCCTGGGCGTCACCGCCCCAGAACGGATGTGAAGCCACACAGACGGAGAACGAACCAGGAGTAACTCGGTATGGGACTAAAGCCTGACCATTGGATTCGGACGTTGGCGCTCGAGGAGGGAATGATCGAACCGTTCGTCGACGGCCAGGTGAGCGACGGCGTGATCTCCTACGGACTCTCCTCCTACGGCTATGACATCCGTGTGGCCGACGAGTTCAAGATCTTCCAGCCGGAGATCACCGCGGCGAAGCTCTCGGACGTCCAGTCCGCCTACGTGGCCGGCTTCGTCGACGCGGAGGGTGAGATCGGATACCGGGTCTCGGAGGTCAGCGGCAGAGCACATTTGACCCTCAGTTTCGGCGAGAACGATCGGCAGCTTCTGGAGCAGCTTCGAGCGACCGTCGGGACGGGACACCTGCAGGAACGGAGCGATGGACGATTCAGCCTCGTCGTCACCAAACCGGCCGACGTCCAGTACGTCCTGTCGCAGGTGCTGCCCTATCTCACGCGCAGGCGAAACGCGGCCTCCCGGGCCCTGGCAGAGTTAAGGTCGAACAAGTCGATCATCGTCGACCCCAAGAAGTTCGATGCGGATTCGTTCGTCGACTTCGAGGGCGACGTCTGCGTCATCCCGCCCAACTCGTTCGCGCTCGGCCGCACCGTCGAGTACTTCCGGGTTCCGCGGAGCGTGCTGACGATCTGCGTCGGCAAGAGCTCCTACGCGCGTTGCGGCATCATCGTCAACGTGACGCCCTTCGAGCCGGAGTGGGAGGGATATGTGACGTTGGAGATTAGCAACACCACCCCACTCCCGGCCAAGATCTATGCGAACGAGGGCATCGCGCAGGTGCTCTTCTTCCAGGGCGACGACGAATGTGAGGTCTCCTACGCCGACAAGAAGGGGAAGTACCAGCGGCAGGAATCGATCGTCCTGCCACGGCTCTAGCGTTGACGAGGTTCGTATTCCTGAGTATAATCGATGGTAACCGCTCGTCAGGGGCGGTTAGCTCAGCTGGTCAGAGCGCCTCCCTTACAAGGAGGAGGTCATAGGTTCGAGTCCTATACCGCCCACCTGCGTTCGTTTTCGACGTCAGGCCCTACCGCATAGCCATTACCCAAAAAAGGAGCATAACAATGAAAGTCGATCGCGAAGCTCGCTATACCGAGACCCACGAATGGGCACGCCTTGAGGGCGATGAAGTGGTCTGCGGCATCACCGACCACGCCCAGGAGACCCTCTCCGACGTCGTGTATGTCGAACTACCGATGGTTGGAGACGTCTTCGAAGCCGGTGAGCCCTACGGCATCGTCGAATCGGTGAAGGCAGCATCGGATCTCTACGCCCCGGTGGGGGGGGAGATCACGGCCATGAATGAGGAGCTCGAAGGCGCCCCAGAGCTGGTCAATCAGGATCCGTACGGTGAGGGCTGGATGATCCGCCTCGAACCATCCGACCCCGATGAGCTGGAGGACCTGATGGGGCCCGATGAGTACGAGACGTTTGTCCAGGAAGAGGAGGGGTAGGCCTCAAGACGTGGCGTGCGGAGCGGGCGGCTCTCGTCTGGTTCCACGTTCTGCATGTCGCGCCCGAGGTGATCTATGCCATACATCCCTCACAGCGACGCCGATCGGAGAGCGATGCTCGAGACGATCGGTGTCCCGTCACTCGAAGACCTCTTCCGCGACGTACCCGAACACGCCCGCTTTCCAGACCTGCAGCTCCCTCCCGCCGTTTCAGAGATCGGCGCGAGATGGGAGCTTGAATCCCTCGCCGACGCCAACCTGACCACCGCCGAAGGATCCTGCTTCCTGGGGGCCGGCGCCTACCGGCACTTCGTTCCCGCGGTCGTGGACGCCGTCATCAGCCGCGGCGAGTTCTACTCCGCTTACACCCCCTATCAACCGGAGGTCAGCCAGGGAACGCTCCAGTCCATCTTCGAGTATCAGACGATGATCTGCGAGCTCACTGGCATGGACGTCTCAAACGCCTCGCACTACGATGGGGCTACCTCCACCGCGGAGGCCGTCATCACCGCCATCAACGTCCATCGGATGCGGAGAAAGAAGGTGGTGATGTCGCAGTTCGTTCATCCGGAGTATCGCGAGGTGGTGCGCGCGTACACGCAGGGACTCGACCTGACTATCGTGGAGGACACGGGGGGTTCCGCCGGGCTGGAAGATCTGCTGGACGAGAACACGGCCTGTCTCATCGTCCAGTACCCCGACTTCCTCGGCCGGTTCGAGGACCTGAGTGCCCTTGGCGAGGCGGCGGAGGCCGCCGGGGCCCTCTTTGTCGTGGTGGCGGACCCGATTGCATTGGGCCTCCTGAAGCCGCCTGGGGAGTTCGGGGCCGACGTCGTGGTTGGGGAAGGTCAGGGCCTCGGTCTCGGTCTAAACTTCGGCGGCCCGTACCTGGGCTTCTTCGCCGCCAAGAAGAAACACGTGCGCAGGATGGCGGGTCGTCTGGTGGGACAGACGGTGGACGCCGAGGGCGAGCGCGGCTTCGTGCTGACCCTCTCGACCCGCGAGCAACACATCCGTCGCGAACGAGCCACATCGAACATCTGCACCAACCAGGGGCTGATGGCGCTGGCAGCGGCGGTGTATATGGCCGCTCTGGGCAGGTGCGGCATGCGCCAGGTGGCGGAGCTCTGCTACCACAAGGCGCATTACGCCGCCGACCTGATCGATGCGCTGGACGGCTATACGGTTCTCCGCGAGGCGCCCTTCTTCAAGGAGTTCGTCGTCCGCTGTCCCAGGCCCGTCCAAGAGATCAACGATGACCTGCTCGCAGGCTGGGCCATTATGGGCGGCTACGACCTGGGGCAGGATTACGCCGATCTGGAGAGCCACATGCTGCTCTGCGTGACGGAGATGAATCCTCGCCAGGAGATCGACCTGCTGGCACAGGCGCTGGAGGAGGTGGCATCGTGAGCAGGCCACTGATCTTCGAGATTTCAGAACCCGGTCGCTGCGCCGCCTCCTTGCCGGAGCTCGACGTACCCCGTGCCCCATTGCCCGAGGGTCTGGTCCGCGAGGACCTGACGCTTCCCGAGGTCAGCGAGCTAGATCTGATTCGGCACTACACCCGCCTGTCGCAGATCAACTATGGCGTCGACACCGGCTTCTATCCCCTCGGCTCCTGCACCATGAAGTACAACCCTAAGATCAACGAGGCGATGGCCCGACTGCCAGGCTTCACGGCTCTCCATCCATACCAGGAAGAGGAAACGGTACAAGGGGCGCTGTTCCTGATGTACAGCCTGCAGGAGTTCCTCCAGGAGATCGGCGGGTTTGCCAGCGTGAGCCTGCAGCCGGCCGCGGGGGCCCACGGAGAGCTGACCGGCGTCTTGATGATGCGCGTCTACCATCAGAATCGCGGCGACACGGGCCGTGACGTGATGCTGATTCCAGACTCGGCCCACGGCACCAACCCCGCGAGCACGTCGATGAGCGGCATGGAGGTCATCGAGATTCCCTCCGATGAGCAAGGAGACGTCGATCTGGGAGCGCTAGAGGCAGCCTGCGACGAGCACAGCGACCGCCTGGTGGGCATGATGCTCACCAATCCGAACACGCTCGGGCTGTTCGAGAAGCAGGTGGAGCAGATCTGCGCCGTCGTCCACGAGCACGGGGGCCTGATGTACGGCGACGGTGCGAATATGAACGCGCTGCTGGGGATCGCCCGTCCCGGCGACCTCGGCTTCGACGTCCTCCACTTCAACTTGCATAAGACCTTCAGCACGCCCCACGGCGGCGGTGGTCCCGGGTCTGGGCCGGTGGGCGCCTCGCGCACGCTGGTCGATTTTCTGCCCGGTCCGATGGTGAAGGTCGACCCGGAGCGATCGGAGGCCGATCTGCCGTTCTTCACCCTGTCGATGCCGCCGCAGAGCATCGGCCGCGTGAAGAGCTTCTACGGTCACTTCGGCGTGATGGTCAAGGCGTACACGTACATCCGCATGCTGGGGCCGGCGGGGCTGCGCCGGGCCGCCCAACACGCCGTGCTCAACGCAAACTACCTTAAGGACCTGCTGAAGGAGACCTATCCACTGCCGTACGACCGGATCTGCATGCACGAGTTCGTCCTGGCGGGTCCACCGGAGGACGTGCAGGAAGCCGACGTGCACACGATGGACGTGGCGAAGCGGCTGATGGACTACGGGTTCCACGCCCCCACGGTCTACTTCCCCTTGATCGTCGACGAGGCCCTGATGGTCGAGCCGACGGAGACGGAGAGCAAGCAGACGCTAGACGCCTTTGCCGACGCGATGCTCAACATCGTCGCCGAGGCACGGGAAGATCCGGACCGGCTCCACGAGGCTCCATACAGCGCACCGGTGCGTCGGCTGGATGAGGTCAAGGCCGCCCGGGACCTGATCCTGCGCTGGCAGCCCGGCGAGGACGAGACGTAGACCTGGCCACGCACCGACCTACGGGGAGGACGCCGACATGGCTCGCATCGCAGCGGAGATCGAGGTAGGAGGGCAGCCGACGGCCGTCTTCCGGTTCTGCCACGACCTGGAGCGGCGGCCCGAGTGGGATGAGCGCGTCACGCGGGTGAGAGCCCTCACGCCGAAACCCGTTCGCAGGGGGACCGTGATCCGGGTCGACGCCTGCCCCGCCCTGGGCGGCACGGTCTTCAGCTGGGAAGGCGAGTTTGTGGAATATCACTATCCCAGCAGCTCGAAGCTGGCGGTGATAGACGCAGCGCCGAGCAGCTACTTCGTCGGCGGTAACGAGAGGTGGGACCTGGCGAGGTCGGGGGCGGGCACCCGCGTCGCCTTCACGTGGGAGTATCGGCCTCGCGGCATCCTGGGCCGTCTCACCGACGCGCTGATCAGGAGAGGCAGGACGCGCCGGGCGATCAGGCAGAGTCTCGAGAACCTGAAGGAGCAAATGGAGGCGGAAACCTGAGCCACGGGGTGAAACCCTGAGCTCGGCGGAATGCATCAGGGTCCGGCTGAGATCGCGCCCACAAGAGACGGCCTGTCCCTTTCCAGGGACGGGCCCTTTTTTGCGGTACCCAGAGGGGGGCGGTCTGCCGTGTGCCTGCTCTCCTATTTTACCAACGGCCTAGCATACCAGGGGAGAGGGATCGCGGCCTCTTCCCCCCTCACCTAACCTCTCCCCTCAGGGGAGAGGGACCGCGGCCTCTTCCCCCCTCACCTGGCCTCTCCGCACGGGGGAGAGGGACCGTCACCCCTCACCTGGCCTCTCCGCACGGGGGAGAGGGATCGTCACCGCTCACCTCGCCTCTCCTCTCAGGGGAGAGGGACCGCGGCCTCTTCCCCCCTTACCTAACCTCTCCCCACAGGGGAGAGGGACCGTCACCGCTCACCTCGGCTCTCCTCTCAGGGGAGAGGGATCGTCACGCCTCACCTGGCCTCTCCTCTCAGGGAAGAGGAACCGTCGCCCCTCACCTGGCCTCTCCCCTCAGCGGAGAGGAATCGCGGGCCCCTTGCCTCCTGGTCAACGCCGCCAGCTTCCCTGGACCATCAGTGCAGCCAGCGCCACAGCGGACATCGCCATCGCTCCAGGGCAGAGTCCGCTCGACGGCGGAGGGGGGTTGTCGTCGCCGGGCGTGGGCGACGGGAAAGCCTGTCCCGGCTCGGTGGGTTCGTCCGTCGGCGTTGGGTCTGGCGGGGTCTCCGTGGCGGGCAGCTGTGCAGCCCCCTGGGCCTCTTCGACTATCTCGTAGGCGATCGGCTCCCCAGCCTCGTCGACGACGAAAATGACCCGGTCGCCCAGCGCCAGGTACTCGCCCCAGGCCGGCCGCGTCGCCAGCAGGTCGAAGTAGGCCTCCGAGCCGAAGCCGATCTGCTCTGTCGTCATCGTGTCGGGGTTGAACGCCGTATCGATCCAGGTCCCATCCTCCAGGACGAAGGTCTTTGCCCCGACGTGACGCACCGCCCGCTGGGCGCCCTCCCCCGACGCCTCGCCCCCAGCGCCCGCCGAGGGAGCCACCGAGTCCGCGGAGCGCAGCTTCGCCTGCTCCTCGGCCATCTCCACCGCCGGTGCGCCGGACGCCGCCGGGGAGGGGGTGGCCATGAGCTCCCACGCCGCCCTCTCGCGGCCCGCATCGGTGAGGACGTCCTCCTCCTCGATGAGGAACGACGTGTAGGGCGTGACGATGCCGTACTCCACGCTCAGGTCCACCACGGCCTCCACCCACTCCTCCTTCTCGCCGTGGAGTCGGATCTGGGTCAGTAGATAGCCGATCTTGCGCGTGGCCCACAGACGGGGAATGAAGCTCGTGATGCCTCCGTCCGAGCCATCATCTCCACCCTCGGCGCCAAACGTCCCCTCGTAGACGAACTGCCGGCGCCTCCCCCTCACCTCGCCGGAGAGCACGATGCGTCTAGGCTCACTATACGAA
>CAYMHT010000073.1:9790-13188 GCA_964390305.1 uncultured Anaerolineales bacterium | reverse complement strand
ACCGCGGCAGAGGGGAGTTGTGTCAGGAGAGGGGGCTGTGGCGTGGCTGCTCCTGCTAGTCGGACAGCAGCCGTTCCAGGGTGCTAACCAACCTGTCAGCGGGGAATCCTTTAAGAAACACGGCGTCCGCCCCAGTTGCGCTGGCCTCCCGCACTTGCTCCGCATCATCGGCGAGGACGACGCAGCGCAGTTCCGGGTGCTCGACTCGGCCGTACCTCAGGACACTCCAAACCTCGTCCCCCGGCAGGCCGGCATCGAGCAGCAGGAGGTCAGGACGCGATTCAGAGACGAATCGGAGGGCCGAGGAGGCAGCTTCCATTTTGCCGATGATCTCGATCCGGGAGATCGTGGCGATCAGCGCCTCCACGGCGTCCTGCAGAGGCCCTGGTCTGGCGACGATCAACGTCGACGTCCGACTCTCTGCCATGTTGTATCGCCGGCCTCCCAGTCACAGCGTCACAGAACCCTGGCTCCGGGTCCCGTGCGGGTTTCGCGTCCCAGCATCGGAGAGAGCGCTTCCAGGGCCGAGCGAAGCGCTCTCGTCGTCCTACAGCCGGTGCAGCGCACAAGCCAAATCAGCTACGATCCCGCTCTTACTCCTTCCAGTCTTCTTCCCAGTCTTCTTCCCAATCGTCGTCCCAATCGTCTTCGTATGGATAATCCACATCGAATGGATCGACGCTGACGACCTCCAAATGCTCGTCGCACTCCGGGCAGGTCAGCTTTGCCCCGAGCTTGGGGTTTCTCACCTGAATCTCAGCGTCGCAATTGGGACAAAATGCTTTTGCCATCCTGGGTTCCTCCTCAATATGCACCGGCTTGGCCTCGGCCAGTCAAGAGCCCCTCACCCGCGGCTAGTATTCGGGCATCTCCGGCATCGGCTTCTTCGGCTCCGGGATATCGGTGATCAGCGCCTCGGTCGACAGGATCATCGCCGCGATTGAAGCCGCATTGGAAAGAGCGCCCTTCGTCACTTTGGCCGGGTCGATGATACCTCGCTCCACCATATCCGCGAAGTCGCTCTGAAGCACATCGAAGCCGATGCGCTCGTTTCCCCTCTCTTCATGGAGCCGCCGCACCGTAGCCAGTATGACGGCGCCGTCCTCTCCGGCGTTCTCGGCGATCTTCCGCAGGGGCATCTCAAGCGCCTTGCGCAAGATACTGACACCTGTCCTTTCGTCGTCGTAGGCGACGTCGACGTCGTCAAGAGCCGGGATAGCGTTGATGAGTGCCACGCCGCCGCCGGCAACAATGCCCTCCTCGATCGCCGCCCGGGTGGCAGAGAGGGCATCCTCGACGCGATGCTTCTTCTCCTTCAGCTCCGTCTCCGTGGCGGCGCCTACGCGGATCACCGCCACGCCCCCGGCCAGCTTGGCCAGCCGCTCCTGGAGCTTCTCGCGGTCATAGTCGGAGGTCGACTTCTCGATCTCCACCTTGATCTGCTCCATGCGGCCCTTGATGTCGGCGTCCTTGCCGTGGCCGCCGACGACGGTGGTGTCATTCTTGGTGCAGACCACCTTATCGGCGCGTCCTAGATCCTCGAGCGTGGCCCCTTCCAGCGTGCGCCCCTCTTCCTCTGTGATGACGTGACCGCCAGTCAGCACGGCGATGTCGCGAAGCATTTCCTTGCGGCGGTCGCCAAAACCGGGAGCCTTCACCGCCACGCAGTTCAGCATGCCGCGCAGCTTATTCAGGACCAGCGTCGCCAGCGCCTCGCCGTCGACGTTCTCGGCGATGACGACTAGGTCGCGCTCGCCCTTCTGGACGAGCTTCTCCAGGATCGGCACGAGATCCTGGGCAGAGGAAATCTTCTTGTCGTGGATGAGGATGTAGGGTTCCTCGACCACGGTCTCCATCCCCTCGGAACGGGTCACGAAGTAGGGAGAGATGTAACCGCGGTCGAACTGCATCCCCTCCACGTACTCGACCTCGAAGGCGAGCCCCTTGCTCTCCTCGACCGTGACGACGCCGTCCTTACCAACTCGATCCATCACGTCGGCGATCAGCTCGCCGATCTCACGATCCTGCGCGGATATGGCCGCCACGTTGGCGATTTCCTCTTTCGTCGACAGCTCAATGGCATCGCTCGCAAGGGCCTCCACGACGGCCTCGGCCCCGGCCAGGATGCCGCGCTTCAGCAGCATCGGGTTGGCGCCGGCCGCCACGTTCTTCATACCCTCCGTAATAATCGCGTGCGCGAGGAGCGTTGCCGTGGTTGTGCCGTCGCCGGCGATATCGTTCGTCTTCGTCGCCGCCTCCTTCAACAACTGCGCCCCCATATTGGCGAAGGGGTCTTTCAGATCGATCTCCTTGGCTACCGTCACCCCGTCGTGGGTGATGGTCGGAGCCCCCCACTTCTTGTCCAGCCCCACGTTGCGCCCCTTCGGGCCCAGCGTGGTCACCACGGCGGCAGCCAACGTATCGATGCCCTGCTTGAGCGAACTGCGTGCTTCCTCACTGAAGACCAACTGTTTTGCCATGTTGCTTCCTCCTCATCAAGGTAGATTCTTACCTGCCCATAGGGGTGAACAGCGCTAGTCCACGCACTCCAGCCACGCCACGATCTCCCTGCCGGGAGCCTCCATCCGCGGCTCAACCCGGACCACGCCCATGCGTACCCGCTGCCCGCTGGTGAGGGGCTCCAGACACGTTGGGCCACTCGCATGCCATGGCCCCCCTGCCTCGCGCCAGAACGCACCAGCGACGGTATAGCCCTTGCCTGGACCATCGGGCTCCGTCGCCAGGCCGATCCCCGTCCCGCTCTCGTCTACGTTCGTGGTGTACCCCTCGATAATCTCGACCCCGGTATCCCGGACGGCGAGGAGGCCCCAGACCCCGCCAGCGCCGATGGCTGTCCCGATAACGAGGGCCACGACGACTTTGAAGCGCTCCCAGTTCACGGCCCGTCCACCCCTGTGATGGTCACGATCGCCGTTCTCAAGGCCTAGGCCAGTTTGGCCAGCACATCGCTTTCTCTCATGAGCAGAAGTTCCTTTCCGTCCTCGCTCTTGAAGGTCGTGCCGGCATACTTGGCGAAGATCACCGTGTCGCCAACGCTGATCTCCATCGGGATACGGTTTCCATCGTCATCCCGTGCTCCGGGTCCCACAGCCAGGACCTTGCCCTGCTGTGGCTTTTCCTTGGCGGTGTCCGGAAGCACGAGCTCGCCGCCAGCGAAGGTCTCCACATCCTTCTCCAGCGGCTCGACGACGAGACGGTCACCCAGTGGTCTTAGGTTTGTCATTGCTGCCTACCTCCTGTTCTTGTCTACAGATCTCCGCACACACTTGGCGAGAGACCCAGAAGCCGATCGATCGCCAATCTCAGGTGCCGACGCAGCGACCGACCCCCACGGATCTGTCCTTGTCTCCGGGCAGGCGCATCATACCACCTCGCCA
>CAYMHT010000073.1:6011-9690 GCA_964390305.1 uncultured Anaerolineales bacterium | reverse complement strand
TAAAGGGCGGCCTGGGTGCGGTTTGCGAGGTGGAGCTTGCTCAGGATGTTGCTGACGTGGGTTCGCACGGTGCGCTCGCTGACGAACAGCTCATCCGCAATCTCCTGGTTCGTAAGCCCCTGCGCCACCAGGCTCAGCACCTCCACCTCCCGGTCCGTCAACGGCTCCTCTGCCGGTGGCAGCTCGGAGCCTCGCTGGATCTCCCGCATGAGCTTGCGAGCGATCGTCGGGTGCATCGACGGCTGGCCCTGGTGTACGTCGCGAATGGCGTGGAGAAGGTCACGGGGAGACGAATCCTTCAACAGATACCCGTGTGCCCCCGCCTTGATGGCCGGGAAGACTTTCTCATCCTCGGCGAAGCTGGTCAGCACCAGAATTCGCGCGCCTGGATTCTGTTCTTTGATCTCGCGAATCGCCTCCAGCCCTCCCTTGCGCGGCATCACCAGGTCGAGGAGAATCACGTCCGGCTGCAGTGCGCCAGCCTTCTGGACAGCCTGAAGCCCATCCGCGGCCTCGCCCACCAGCTCCATCCCTGCTTCTGTGTCGATCAGTGCCCGCAGGCCCTCTCGCACCACCGCGTGGTCATCGGCGATCAGAATCTGGATCTCCCCGCTCACGAAGGCATCTCCACCCTCACCCTCACGGTCGTCCCCTCACCTGGCGCCGAGACGAGGGCAAACGACCCTCCCAACCTCTCGGCTCGCGTCCGCATGTTGACCAGCCCCATGCCTCCCTTATCCCTCACCGCGTCGGGGTCGAACCCCCGCCCATCGTCGCTCACCTCCAGCGTCAGGCCGTGCCCCCCGGCCTGAATGCGGACGGTCACCAACGCAGGCGTGGCATGCTTCAGCGCGTTGTTGAGCGCCTCCTGAGCGATGCGATAGAGCCCCTCCTCGATCTCCGCCGGCAGCTCGAGGGGCTCGTCCACGAGCAAACGGGCGTCCACACCCGCTCGCTTCTCGACGGCATCCAGCCGCTGCTGTAGAGCCCCCACCAGGCCCTCCCTCTTGAGAACCAGGGGTCGCAGCTGGTAGACCAGAAGACGCATCTCCCTGAGGGCCTGCTGGGCGATCTCTCCGAGCCGCGCGGTGTACTCCCCCACCGGCTCCAGGTTTCCAGTCCCGACCAGGCGCTGACTGGCTTCGGCGAGAAGTGTCAGGCTGTAGAGCGATTGCGTCACCGAGTCGTGGAGCTCGCGCGCCAACCGCTCCCGCTCGGCGACCACGGCGACCTGGCTTGCCTGTGTGCGGAGCCGCGCGTTTTCGATCGCCAGCGCTGCCTGGTCGCCGAGCGCGACCGCCAGCTGAATCTCCTCGTCGGAGAAGGTCTGAGGCTGGCGGTAGTAGACCCCCAGCGTGCCATACATATGGTCCTTAATCACGAGCGGAACGCCCAGGTAGGCACGATAATGGCGCGTCGTGACGTCCAGCCACGCGCGGATCCTGGCGTCCCGAGCGGTCTCTTCCACAAACGCTGCGCCGGCTGACAAATAGGGAAGCAGGTCGGCTATGGCAACCGGCCGGCGGCTGAACAGGGTGCCGAGGGCACCTCCTTCGTGGATAGAGAAGCTGTCCAGGGCGACAGACTCCTCTGGCAAGCCGTGGCTGGCCTCCATGGTGACGCAGCCCCGCTCCTGATCCAGATGGTAGATCACCCCACCGTCCGAGCCGAGCAGATGGCTGGCCTCGGCCACGATGTAGCTGAGAATCTCCTCCCTCGGGCGATCGGAGTTGAGCACGCTGAGGATGTCGCGCAACCCCTCCGCCGCGCGGCGGCGCTGCCGCAGCTCCCGCGTCCGCTCCTCGACGCGCTGCTCCAGCGTCCGATGCGACAGCTCCCGCTCCGTCGCATCGATGGCGACGTCGATAAACCCCACCACCTCCTGCTCTTCGATCAGAGGTGCGTAGACCACGTCCCAATACGAGACGATGCCACCGCTCTCCAGGCGGAATGCCTCCTGCTGCACCGTCTCCCCGGCCATTACCCGCTCCAGGATCGGGCGCAAACACTCCTCGCTACCTGGCGCCAGGTCGAAGAGACTGGCCCCTGTCACCACTTGGCTGCCCGGCGTGGGGGTGTGCCGCTCAATGAACTGGGTCCAGGTCGCGTTGCAGCGGACCAGCCGAGCCCCCCTGTCGAAGACCGCGATGCCCATCGGTAGACGGTCGAACAGGATCTCCAGCAGATTGCGTTCGTGGCCGACGAGTGGCCTCCCGACCTCGGCGATCGCGGAAGCCTGGTCCCCGGTCGCACTCAACCGCTCGGGCTCAGTTGGCGACACCATCGGCGATCTCACCTACTCGGACGCGAAAAGCGACACACTCTCCACGTGATACGTCTGCGGAAACATATCCACAGGGACTGCCTCGACCAGCCTGTAACCGCTCCTCCGCAGCCGCTTGGCGTCGCGGGCCAATGTGGCTGGATCGCAGGAGACGTAGACGATCCGTTCAGGGCCCAGCTCGACCAGGGCGTCGAGGGCAGCCCCCTCTACCCCGCCGCGAGGAGGATCCAGCAGCGCGGCGTCGAGCGGAACGGTGATCTCCGGCAAGACGTCCTCCACAGCTCCCTCGATGATCTCGACGTTGATCTCCTCTTCCGTGTTCGCCAACAGGTCGTCGACGGCAGACGGGGAGGATTCGACGCCGATCACCAGCTCCGCCCGCTCGGCCAGGTGCGTGGTGAACAGGCCAACACCGCAGAATGCGTCAAGCACCGTCTCATCCCCGTCCAGGTCGAGGTATCCAAGGGCCAGCCGCACCAGCTCCGCCGCCTGCGGTGTATTCACCTGAAAGAAAGAGGAGGCGGAGACGCGATACGTATGGTCGGCCACGACCTCGGTGACGTAGTTGTTGCCGAGCAGATTGGCATACCCCCCTTCGCTGAGGAGCATGACGCACGAAACCGTCTCGTCCGACTCCAGGGCCGGCGGCCTGTCCTCCTCCATCTCGAAGCCTATCAGCCGATCGCCGGTGACCGTGCCCACTCTCAGGACCAGGCGGATCAGCCCCTCGACGTCGAGATCGATCACGTCGTAAAGCTCGGACAACAGCGGGTGGAGGATCAAGCAGTAGTCGATGGCGATGATCTCAGAACCGCTCCCGTCGGTTGAGGCCCTCTCGAACCCCAGGCCGCTCTCCGGAGCCGGACGGAACTGTGCATGGTTGCGGTAGGCCCAGCCCGTCTCGTCGGGCACCGTCGCTTGCACAGGGGGCTCCTCGACGCCCCCTATGCGCTGAAGCTGATCGACCAGGACGTCCGCCTTGAGTCGCAGCTGGGTGTCGTATTCGATATGCTGCCACTGGCAACCGCCGCACTTGCCCTGCCCGAAATAGGGACACGGCGGCTCGACCCGATGGGGCGAGGGCTCGACCACCTCCACCAGACGGGCGAAGGCGTAGTGCTCCCTGTCCTCGATGATCTGAGCGCGGACCATCTCACGGGGGATGGCATAGGGCACGAAGATGACCTTCCCCTCGTGTCGGCCCAGGGCATCGCCGCCGTGGGCCATGGTCGTCAGCTCAACCTTGATGGTGTCCATATGGTTTCTTGCGGCGTCTCTGTCGGGTAAGAAACCCGACCTATATCTCAGCGGAGCCCGTAATGGACGGACGTCCGCTCCTCGTTGCGATCGGTCGCCGGGGGAGGCGCCGGCCGCATCGATACTCCATCAAACCCC
>CAYMHT010000073.1:0-5911 GCA_964390305.1 uncultured Anaerolineales bacterium | reverse complement strand
CGGATCACCCTTTCACATCCTGCGTGGGCCTCTCTCAACGACACGGTCCTCTCCCATCCCACGCTCTCTGGATACCGGGAGGATCTCTGACAGTGAACAGATCCGCGCGCCAGTCTGGACGCGGAGCGAAAGGGTAGCTCGCCAGAGTCTGGTGCGCCTATTATAGCCCAGGGTGGAGGTCAGTACAACCATACCCGATGGGCGAACGTCACGGTGGTTGTTTGTGCTCAGAAGTGCTATAATGTGAACAGCTGGCAAGAATGGTTCGAGAGTGAGGAACATGGCAGACGATCTCACCGAGACAGAGAGCAAGGTCTACCCAGAGAGCCCCTATCAACGCTGGGACACCGCGACGAAGCGCATTGTGGCCGTCATCGGCCTCCTGTTTCTGGCGCTCGTCGTCTACCGCTTCCGCAGCCTTTTGACACCCCTGGTACTGGCGTTCCTGCTGGCGTTTATCCTCAATCCTGTCGTCGATTTCCTGGAACGTCGCGTGGGGATGCACCGCGGCGTGGCCTCGGCTCTGGTGTTCATCGTTCTGATCATCATGGTACTGGGTATCCTGGCCGCGCCGGTGACGGCAGTGCCCAGCCTTCAGCGGGCAATCATCTCCGCTCAGCTCGACCTGAGACAGATCATCGACGACATCAATGCCTTCTTCGGGCGGGAGATAGAGCTTGCCGGGTACACGTTTGATCTGAGCTTTGTGGCCCAAGAGCTGAGTACAGCACTCCGGCGCTTCTTCGAGTCGCTTGCCCAGGGAGCGCTTGATCTCGTGGTTGGCATCGCCCAGGGGGTGCTCTGGCTCGTCTTTATCTTCATCGTCAGCTTCTACCTCGTCAGGGACGCTCACCGCATCGCCGAGCAGGTGGTGGAGCTGGCGCCGCCCGGGTATCGCAACGACGTGATCCAGCTGCGTCGGGAGATCGTCCAGGTCTGGAACGCCTTTTTGCGCGGCGAGTTGCTGCTGGGGACGGTGGTCGGAGTGACCGTGGGCCTCGTCACCACAGCCCTGGGCCTGCCCTATCCCTGGGCCCTGGGCATCCTGGCCGGTCTTCTGGAGGTGGTGCCCAATATTGGCCCGACCATCGCGGCCATACCGGCGATTCTTCTGGCGCTGATCGAGGGGCCCGCCTTCATCCCGTTGAGCAACTTCTGGTTTGCCGTGCTCGTGGCCGTCGTGTACTGGGTGATCCAACTCATCGAGAACAATTTCCTCGTCCCCCGAATTATGGGCCGCACCCTCGATCTGCACCCTCTGGCAGTGTTGATCGCGGTTCTCGCCGGCGGGCATCTGGCGAGCATCCTGGGGGTGTTGCTCGCTGCGCCGACGCTGGCCACGCTTCGAGCCTTCGGACGTTACGTTCTCTCCCGTCTCTATGATCGTGACCCCTTCGCCGAAGGCCTCGCGGCGGAGGAACAGGAGGCGCCAGAGAAGAAGCCGACAGCGGTGGAGAAGGTTCGTGAGGCAGCGCTGGAGCGTCTTCCGGAGAAAGTGAGACAGGCTGCACACCAATATGCCGAAGGTTCGGATCCGAGCGGCACGGACGAGCGATAGAGCCGACGTGGAAGCCGTCGGCGTCCACAGCTGGGAGGAGGCCGACGATTACGTCCCACAGGTTTGGGACGAGTGGCTCGCCGATCCAGGTGGGAAGCTGCTCGCCGCAGAGGTGGACGGCCGGGTCGTCGGCCTGGCGTATCACCCGCAACAGGCGCTGTCCGCAGCATCGACGCAGACGGCCCTCTGGCGGCCCTGGCGCTGATCTGCGAGACGAACAGACAAGATGCCGTCGACCTCGGCTACGTGGACGGCCGTGCGGAGGCGATGGAGGCACTGCTCCTCGCCATAAGGGCCGTGGCCGCCCGTCGAGGCTGCGACAGGGTGCGCCTCAGAGCGGTGGACGAGCCGCAGCTGATAGACGTCCTCCGGCGAGCTGGCTATGACCCAGGATGGGACCGCGACCTGTGGATTTTCGAGTTGTCCGATCCCGACCAAGCGCCTACAAGCGATCCGGGGGCACGCCATGGGAGGCAAACGTGTGACGACACGAGCCCTGGGCGAGCAGCAGGCCAAGCGCAACGATTGACGATCAGATGCCAGCAGATGGCACCGACATCACAGAAAGGAGACGACTATGGAAGAACCGACCGTCGAGACACTCGCGGAGACGACGAATTTCGAGATCTGGCAGGCGGACGAGCCCGACGGTGAGCTGACGTACCATGTGGAGCTCGGCATCGTGACGCTCCACCTATTCCAGGAGGAATGGGAGGAGTTCGTCGAGCTGGTGGAGACCGCGGCGACGACCGCCGCGGGAAGCTGATCGAATGTTGCAGGACGCCAGTGCCGCTCCGCAGCTAAAGGAGTGGATCGACCGCCTGGCACCGGTGGTCGAGGAGGCCAAGGACGTTCTCAAGCAGCGCAAGCCGAGCAAGCTGGTCATGGTCACCGGCTGCCGACAGGACGCGGACGGGGACCTCCGCCTCGAGTTCTTCTGGGAGGAGTACGTCGTCTCCTCCCCGGATTTCACCGTGCGGCGCGCTGAAGATGGGAACGCACCGTCTTCCTTCCTTCAGAGCCTGATCCTCACGTACATGGCCACCGCCGATGGCACGACCCCGTCTGGTCGCTGGATCGGCTTCCGGGAGCTGCCGCAGGGGATGTTCTACGCTCAGGCATTCCGGGGGTACACAGGCATCCGACTGGTGCGCCAGCTGGAGGGCGGCATAGAGGGGTTCCGCCGTGCCGCCGAGAGACTGGCCAGCGAGCCACTCGAGAAGATCGGCGATGCCGGCTACGTCTTCACCCTCTTGCCCCGCATCCACGTCGCCGTGGCCTACTGGCGGGGCGACGAAGACTTCCCATCGCAGGCCCGCGTGCTCTTCGAGGACACGGCCGCCCACTACATGCCCACCGATGGACTGGCGATCCTCGGCAGCCATCTCGTCGGGACCATCCTGAGAGCCGCCTAGAATTCGCTCCTTCCCCCGGGACAGGGGCAGCGTTGAGGTCGGGGCCACCCCCTCGACTCACGTCTCGAAGGGAAACTCCCCCTGCGCCACCATGGCCCGCAGCCTGGCCAGGGCCTCTCGCGCGGCACGCCGCTCCTCGTCCTTGAGCGGCAGCGCGGCGAACTCGGCTTCGTCGAGCACCCGCATGCTCCCATCGGGCTCCACCCACAGGTCCAGGGCCAGGTCCTCCGCGGCGACCTCGTCCTCACCGATGTGCGCAGGACGTGCAATGTTGCAGTACCACCCCTTCAGATGCCCATCCCTGGCGTGGATCTCAAAGATGTTGTACCATCTGTCGTTGTAGAAGTATTCCGTCCAGCGGTCGCCGGGCTCCAGGGCGACGAAGCCCAGGTCCATCGGCCCGCGGTCCCAAGAGGTGCGCAACACAACCGCGCCGTCGCTGCGCTGCAGGACCTCTCCCGGATAGGAGATGACCTCGCGTCCCCCGTGGTCGAGCTTGCGCACGATAACTCCGTCCATCGGCGCCCATTCTACCGGAATCGGGACCGGACCACAAGGACGTATCGAAAACGACTGGCGTGTGTTGTGATACGTGAAGCTCAGCGCAAAACGTCATAGGAGGTAACAAATGAGCCGGAGCGAACTTGAAGGACGCTGGGGCCTCGTGCTGGGGGCCTCGAGTGGATTTGGCGCGGCGACGTCGCGGGCGCTGTCGCAGGCGGGTATGAATGTCTTCGGCGTCCACCTCGACCCCCGGTCGCGGCTGGCTGGCGCAGAGAAGGTCATCGCCGACATCGAGGCGAGCGGAGGCAAGGCGGTCTTCTTCAACACGAACGCCGCTTCCGAGCGCAAACGCACCCGCGTGTTGGATCAAATCGAAGAGACGTTGGCCGAAGACCCTGCCGAGGGCATTCACTTCATGCTCCATTCGCTCGCCTTCGGGAGCCTCTTGCCCTTCATCGCGGAGGATCCCGACGACGCAGTGAGCGAGTCGCAGATGGAGATGACGCTGCGCGTTATGGCCCACACGCTGGTCTACTGGGTGCAGGATTTGGTGCGGCGGGATCTGCTCCTGCGCGGCAGCCGGGTCTACGCCCTCTCCAGCGAGGGGGCCGAGCGCATGGCCCCCAACTATGGGGCGGTGTCGGCGGCCAAGGCTGCGCTGGAAAGCCACATGCGACAGCTCACGCTGGAGCTCGGGCCGCGCGGTATCGCCGTCAACTGCCTCCGCCCCGGCGTGACCGACACGCCAGCTCTGCGCGCCATACCCGGGCACGAGGCATACGTGGAGGAAGCCCTGCGGCGGAACCCCCGCGGCCGCCTCACCAGACCAGAGGACGTCGCGAACACGCTGGTGACCCTGGCTGACCCGCAGATCAACTGGATCAGTGGCGCAGTCATTCCGGTGGATGGTGGCGAAACCATCGTAGGGTAATTTGACATTCCCTTGTGACATGATAGAATAAAGTTTCGATTCGAAAGCCCTCGCTTTGGCGAACCGGCGTTAACATCTTTGGAGGTGCGCAGAGTCGAGCGATTCCACTTAGCATCCGTTTGATGTCCGTGGCTCTTGAACCCGACATCGTCTGCGCGCTCAATGGATGCCAGACGTGTCGGGTTTTTTGCGCGGGTTACGTAACCCATATAGGAGCAATCTGACTTGATGAATGAGGAAACCCACCCAACGAACCAGGACGTGAACGACCAGGAGGAACCCCGCTCTGCGATGATGGAGCAGTTGGAGGAGTATCTCACCGAGGGTGAGTACGACTACCAGTTGCCCCAGCAGGGGCATATTCAGACCGGCATCGTAATCGAGATCGGGGACCGCGGTGCGATCGTGGATGCTGGTTTCAAGCGCGACGGCATCGTGCCCGCCGCGGATCTGGATCGTCTCGACGACGAGACGCTCGAGAGTATCCAGCCCGGTGATGAGATAGCCGTGGCCGTGCAGAAACCTCAGGACGAGGAAGGCCGTCTCATTCTCTCCATCTACGAAGCCCTGGTCCGCGAGGACTGGGAAAAGGCTGAGACAATGATGGCGCAGGGCCAGCTCTACGAAGGGGAGGTGAGCGGCTACAATCGTGGAGGACTCCTCGTTCCGTTCGGCAGAATTCGTGGCTTCATCCCGGCTTCTCACACCGTGGGAATGCCCAGGGGCCTCCAGGGGGACGAGCGGCGTGAACGCCTGGCCGACATGGTGGGCGACAAGGTTGGGCTTAAGATCATCGAGGTGGACCGCCATCGGCGCCGCTTGATCTTCTCACAGCGCCAGGCGCGCCGTGCCTGGCAGCGGATACAACGTAAGCGCGTGATGGAGGAGCTCACCGAGGGCGAGACCGTCAAAGGGACAGTCACCGGCATCACCGACTTCGGCGCCTTCGTGGACCTGGGGGGGGCCGACGGCCTCATCCATATCTCGGAGCTCTCCTGGGGGCAGGTGGACGACCCCCGGCAGGTCGTCGAGGTGGGCGATGAGGTAGAGGTCTACGTCCTCAACCTGGATTGGGAGCGCACGCGCATCGCGCTCAGCCTGAAACGGCTCCAGCCGAACCCATGGTCCCGGGTCGCCGATCGCTACGAGGTGGGTGAGCTGGTGGAGGGCAAGGTGAGCCGCGTGCTCGACTTCGGCGCCTTCGTCGAGCTCGGCCTGGGCGTCGAGGGACTGCTTCACGTCAGCGAGATGACGGGCACGTCACAGGTGAGCCCCACGGAGATTCTCGAGACCGGACAGAGCGTGCTGGTGAAGATCATCGGCATCGATCCCCACAAACAGCGGATCACCCTGAGCGCCCGCCAGGTGCAACGGGATCAGTGGGAACGCTGGATGGCAGAGCACAAGATCGGGCCGGAAGAGGAGGCACCGGTCGCTGAACCCGTCGCAGAAGAGGCAGCCGAGGCGGAGCCAGTCGAGGAAGAAGCACCTGAGGCCGAGACC
>CAYMHT010000072.1:0-13196 GCA_964390305.1 uncultured Anaerolineales bacterium | reverse complement strand
CTATGGCTGGGTCCCAGGCGCTCACAGCTGCACCGACCATTCTAGCATGGAACAGCACGCCTGGCAACAGGCTCTCCATGTCTCACGACTCCACGTCGCCGGCGCCTCCGACTCCTCCCGCGTGCCGCCGCAATCGTTGCAGGCGGCGCGCCCTGATGGTATAATCGACCCCTGTGCGTAAGTGGAAATTGGTTATCGGGATCCTCATCAGCCTGACCTGCCTCGCTCTTGCCGTCGCTGGTGTCGAGTGGCGGCGCACCGGTGAGGCGCTCCGGCGCGCAGACTGGCGCTATCTCCTTCCCGCCGGCGCCGCCCTCCTCGGCTTTCTCCTCGCGCGGGCGTCTCGGTGGCGAGTGCTTCTGGGGCCGCAGGTCCCCCTCGCTGATGCCTTCTGGGTGACCAACATCGGCTACCTCATCAGCAACATCCTGCCATTTCGCCTCGGTGACCCGGCCCGTGCCGTGGCGATGGGCCTCAACGGCAGCGCCAGGGTCAGCGCGGCCCTCTCCACCGTCGTCGTGGAGCGCCTGCTCGATATGCTTACCGTGGTGCTGCTGCTGGGGGTGACGGTTCCCTTTGTGGGGGAGGCCGGTTGGACGCGCACCGCCGGGCTGTTCGGCGGTGTCCTGGGGTTGGCTGCGATGGTGGCGTCCGTCCTGCTCGCGCTTTACCCGGCCCAGGGCCGGCGCGTGGTCGGTTGGCTGCTGGCACGACTGCCCGCGGTCGACCAGGATCGCTGGCTGGAGGGGTTTGATGGTCTGGTCGAGGGGCTGGACGCCCTCCGCTCGGCGCGGAAGGCCGCGGCCCTCATCGGATGGTCGGTTCTCACGTGGGCCCTGACGGTTGGTCACTACCTCGCCATCCTTCGGGCCTTCATCGACCAGCCCACGGTGATCCAGGCGAGCTTTCTGACCTGCGCGACGGCGCTGGGGATGGCCCTCCCGTCATCGCCGGGGGCGATGGGCGTGTTCCACTCGGTGGCACGCTACGCCCTCCAGCTGCCCTTCGGCGTCGCGGCAGAGACGGCGGTGATTGTCGCCTTCGCATCTCACACGTTTCAGTACCTCAGTGCCTGTGGTCTGGGACTGGTCGGGTTGCTCCAGCAGAATCTCCAGCTCAGCCAGCTGCGCGGCCGCGCGGTGGCGAGCGCCATCGACGACTGACGGGAACGCCACATGAACATTCTCTTTGTCCTGACGTACTACGTGCCGCATCGCACCGGGTTGACCTTGCACGTTCGCCGGGTGGCGGAGGCGCTGGCGGAGCGGGGGCACGCGGTGACTGTCCTCACCTCCCGCTACACCAAGGAGCTGCCGCGAGACGAGGTCATCAATGGAGTGCGAGTGGTGAGGCTGTGGTCTGCCTTCCGCGTCAGCCGGACGCAGGTCATGCCCGCTTTCCCGCTGGCCGCGTGGCGGCTCATCGGGGAACACGACGTGGTCAGCCTTCACAGTCCGCTGCCGGAGGCCGCACTCGTGGCCTGGCTCGCCCGCCTCCGGCGCACGCCCGTCGTCGTCACGCACCACGGCGACGTCATCCTGCCCGATGGCTGGTACAACCGGATAATCGAGTGGTGCATGTTCAGTTCCTATCGGGTGGCCGCCGCCTATGCCAGCACGGTCATTGCGTATAGCCAGGACTACGCAGACCACTCCCGATACTTGCGTGCCGCGGCCGAGAAGGTCAAACCCGTCTATCCTCCCATTGAGATCCCGACGCCCGATCCAGCAGGGACTGCGACGATTCGGGAGGAGTACGACTTGCAGGGGGCCACGGTCGTCGGGTATGCAGGGCGCTTTGTCGAGGAGAAGCGCCCGGACTTGCTGATCCGCACCATTCCGTACTTGCTGGACGAGTTCCCCGGTCTCCGCGTTGTCTTCGCAGGGGAGTACCGCATCAGATACGAGGACTTCTTCGAGCAGTGCACGCCCCTGGTCGAGGAGTTCAGCGACCAGCTCGTATTCCTTGGCCTGCTCCGTGACGAGCAGAAGCTGGCCGATTTCTACGCCCTCTGTGATGTGTTGGCGCTGCCCAGCGGATCGGAATGCTTCGGGCTCGTGCAGGTCGAAGCCATGCTGTGCGGCACGCCCGTCGTGGTCAGTGATACGCCCGGGGCTCGCGAGGTGGTCCAGGTCACAGGCATGGGGAAGATCTTTCCGCAAGGAGATGTGCCTGGCCTTGCCGATGCCTTGAGCGACGTGCTCGCCGAGCCGAGCGCGTATGTCAGACCCACACAGGAGATACGCGCCATCTTCAATCTCGACCGGACCGTGCGGGCCTACGAGCACCTTCTGGAGGCCAGCGTCACAAAGTGATCGCGCTGGAGCGCCTGGATAGGCTCGTCGCCAACGAGGCCGATATGGCGTACAAGCAGCGGGTCAAGCTGTTTCTGCAGTGGTTGGAGTTGAGCCCGCACGACCGCGTGCTGGATGGCGGCTGTGGGCGAGGCTTCGTCCTGAACCTGGCCAGAGCGGTCACGGAGAGTGAGTTGGTTGGCGTCGAGCTGGAGCGCGACCTTCTCGCCGTCGCGCGGCGAAATCTCATCGGCCGCGGGATCTGGTTCGTCAACGGCGATGTGTGTCGCCTCCCCGTTGCCGACAGCGCCTTCGACAAGGTGATTCTCGCTGAGGTCCTGGAGCACCTGCCGGACGACCGCGCTGGGCTTGAGGAGATCCTGCGGGTCACGCGGCCTGGTGGCGTGATTGCCATCAGCGTGCCGAACGCCAACTACCCGCTCCTGTGGGATCCAGTCAACAAAGTGCTCGAAGCCCTGTTCGATACCCACGTTGCCCGTGGACCCTTCGCGGGCATCTGGGCGAATCATGTGCGGTTGTACACCGTCGATCAGCTGGTGGAGCTGGTGGAGGACGTGGGCCTGCAGGTTCAGGTGGTGCGCACGCTCGTCCACTACGCCTTTCCGTTCAGCCACAACCTGGTCTACGGCGTCGGGAAGCCGCTGATGGAGTCTGGGCTCCTCCCGCGGCAGGTCGATCGAGCGGCGTCACGATATGTCCTCGATGGCCAGCCCGGGAGCCGTCTGAACCCTGTCCGACTAGGGCTCAGTCTGTTCAACGCCGTTGACCGCTTGAACGATCGTCTCGACGAGGATGACCTGGAGCGGTCGACCGTGGATATCTGCCTCAAGGCCCGAGTGCCGACCGGATAGCTGACGCAATGAACGTACTCATCGTTCTGGCTTCGTACCGTCCCAGCATAGGCTGCCAGGGGACCTACGCCCGGCGGCTGGCGAGAGGGCTCCGAGAGCGCGGCCATGCCGTTACCTTGCTGGTCTCCGATGAGGAGCGGCCCTCGTCTGCGGAGACGGAAGAGGGCGTCCGCCTGGTTGTCGCGCCGTCGCTGGTGCGGCTTGGCGCATTCAGTCTCCTGCCGACGCTGGGCCTCCTGGCGGCCCGGCTGATTCCAGGCCACGACGTGGTCAACCTCCATCTGCCGGGGTGGGGCGCCGCGGGCTCGGCGGCCTGGTGCCGGGGGGCGCGTAGGCCGCTGGTGCTCACATACCACCGTGACCTCGCAGCGTCCGAGGGCTGGTTTAACTCTCCGGTCCGTCTTGGGGTCGGACTGACGGGCCGGGTGGCTGGGCTGCTCGCGGATCGCATTGTGTGCCACACGCAGGACTTCGCTCGGGACTCCGCTTATCTCAGGACCTTTGAGCGCAAGACCGAGGTCATCGCTCCACCGGTGGAGCTGATGGCGGTCGGGGAGGGTGCCGTGGCGGCCTTCCGCAAGATGGCGAGGCTGGACGGAGGCGGCCCGGTCATCGGCGTCCTGGCGCCCCTCGTACCGGGGGATGGTGTCGAAGTACTGCTGCGTGCGTTGCCGCGGGTGATGGACGAGTACCCGACGGCGCGCGTCCTGTTTGCGGGGGATTTTTCGGGCGCGACGGGTAAAGAGGCACGGGGTCAGGATCTTCCGTCGCTGTTCCACAGGTATGAGGACCGGTGGACGTTCCTGGGCACGCTCAGGCCGGTGCAGATGGCGGCGTTCTACCCGAATCTGGACGCCATCGTCGTGCCCGCCGTGGGGTCCACTGGGTCCTTTTGCCTGGCGCAGGCCGAGGCGATGCTGTGCGGCACGCCGTCCATCGCCAGCGATTTGCCCGGAGTGCGCGAGCCAGTGAGGCAGACTGGCATGGGCGAGCTCGTGCCCGTCGGCGACAGCGATGCGCTGGCGCAGGCGATCATCCGCGTCGTGAACGACCGCCCCCAGTATGTCCGACCCAGGGAGGAGATCGAGGAGAGGTGGTCGACGGAGCGGACGGCGGCGGCGTACGAAGCGCTGTTTGAGCGCCTCGTGGAGGCGCGTACGTAGCGCCGCGGCAGGTCGTGAGAGGCGAGATGCAGCATAGAGTTCAGTACGACAGACGCGAGCCCTCCCGTTCGTTCAGCCTGTGGTCGCTGGCCATCTTGGCGCTGATCCTCCTTGCAGCGGGCTGTCTCCGCTTCACGGGTCTGAACTGGGATGAGGGTCAGTATATTCACCCTGACGAGGGTCACATGCGGAACACCCTGTCTCGCATCAGATGGCCCGATGATCTGTCGACTTACTTCGATACCCACAGCTCGCCGCTCAACGTGCGCAATGTCGATCAACGTTACAGCTACGGTACACTGCCCCTGTTTGTCACGCGTGCAGCCGTTGAGTGGCTGGATAGAGCTTGCACCGACGAGACAGTCCCTCTGGCCCGGGCCGCGGCATCGCTGCTCCTCGACGCCCCGGTCGGAGACTGTTCACCCGGCACGTTTACGGGTGGGCTTGACGCCGTCGTAGGACGGGCGCTGTCGGCACTGGCCGACCTGGGCACCCTGGCGCTGCTATTCTTGATCGGTAGACGGCTGTACGGAGAGACGACGGGGTTACTTGCCGCGGGCTTTGGAGCGGTGACCGCCTTCCTCATCCAGCAGGCGCACTTCTTCACCGTGGATAGCCCGGCTTGTTTCTTCACGGTGCTGGTGGCCTATTTCTCTGTCCGGGCGAGCCAGACGGGTGGGTATGTCGACTTCGCCCTGGCTGGGCTCGGTGTTGGACTGGCTGCGGCCTGCAAGGTCAGCGCCGCCACCGCCGCGCTCCTGGTGGCGCTGGCGGGTCTCTCGCGTCTGCTGGACGCCCCGGTGCCCGCCAGGCGCGGACTCCACGCTGTCTGTCGTGATCGCTCCCGCGTCTGGCCGCTGTTCGCTCGGCTCTGCCTGGCCGCACTGTTGTCCCTTGTAGCCTTCCGCACGGCTCAGCCTTACGCATTTGAGGGGCCCGGCTTCTTTGGCGTGCGGCCCAGCCCAGAGTGGTTTGGGCGGCTGAGTGAGATCAGCGCCGAGCAGTCTGGGAAGGTAGATCTGCCGTCAGGACGGCAGTGGACAAATCGACTCCCGATCGTGTTCCCCTGGCGCAACATAGTCGTCTGGGGCATGGGACTGCCCCTCGGTCTTGCGGTCTCGATCGGCTGGGGTGTGGTCGGCTTCGAGCTGCTCACTGGCAGGCGTCGAGGACGGACCCACCTGGTCTTGTGGGGCTGGGCTACTGCTGTCTTCCTCTATTACGCCACGCGGTGGGTGAAGACGATGCGTTACTTCCTTCCGCTCTACCCGGTCCTGTTGCTGTTCGCCGCGTATTCGTTGGTGCGGCTGGCAGACGCAGCACCCAGATGGAGGCGGAGAACCGGCATCGTGCTGTCTGGCGTCGTCGCGCTTGGTGCCGTCTTGTGGGGCCTTGCGTTCTCCACCATCTACGTGCGGCCTCACCCGCGTATCGCCGCTTCACGGTGGATCTACGAGCACGTGCCCGCCGGTGCAACGGTGGCCAACGAACACTGGGACTGGGGTCTACCCTTGCGGCTGGACGGGCACAATCCCTTTGGCGGAATGTACGACGGGATCGAGATGCAGCACTACAATGAGGACACGCCTGAAAAACGGGCGCAGCTGTACGGCTGGTTAGATAGGGCAGACTACATCTTCCTGGCCAGCAACCGGCTTTACGCGTCGATCCCGCGCCTCTCCGCGCGGTACCCCTTGACCACCGAGTACTACCGGGCCCTCTTTTCCGGGGAGCTGGGTTTCGACCTTGAGGCGGGCTTCACGTCCTATCCGGCGCTCGGCCCTCTTGTCTTTCCCGATCAGGAGAACCCGTTTGAGCTCATGGAGCCGAAGTACGTCAGTCAGAGGAAGCCGGTTGAGGTCCGGTTGCCGCCGGCCGAGGAAGCGTTCAGTGTCTATGATCATCCGCGTGTGCTCATCTTTCGTAAGACCGGGGCCTATTCACGGGAATTGGTGGAGGAGGTGCTGGGGAACGTCGACTTGGCCAGGGCGCAGCTTGGGCGCACCCCTCAGGAGGCCGGCCGGGCTCCTAACATGCTGAAATTCGATGAGGAGACTTGGGCGGAGCAGCGGGCCGGGGGAACGTGGTCCGAGATGTTCAATCGGGACAGCCTGCCTAACCGCTGCCCAGGGTTGGCGGCAGCGGTCTGGTGGATGACGGTGACAGCGCTGGGATGGCTGGCGTTCCCGGTCGTCTTTGTCGCCTTTCCCGGGCTCCGAGACCGGGGATACGGGTTTTCTCGGCTGCTGGGTCTTCTTGTGGTAGCCTACCTCACTTGGCTCGCAGCCAGTCTGCGCCTGTTTCCCAACACCCGCGTCACGATCTTGCGTATGATGGCGTTGCTCGCCCTGGTGGGGGGTGGCCTGGGTTGGATAAACTGGGATGAGTTACGGGGGTTCGTCCGACGGCGGTGGCGCGTTCTCCTGTTGACTGAAGGGGTCTTCGCGCTCCTGTTCGTCGCCTGGATTGGCGTGCGGATGCTCCATCCCGACCTGTGGCATCCGATTGTGGGTGGCGAGAAGCCCATGGATTTCGCGTATCTCAACGCGGTGATGAAGTCGACCTGGTTCCCCCCCTACAATCCCTGGCTCTCCGGGACCTGGATCAACTACTACTATTACGGCTTCGTCATCATCGGCACCGTGATCAAGCTCGTGGGTACGGTGCCGGCTGTGGCCTACAACCTGGCCGTCCCCCTCATCTTCGCCCTGACAGGGGTGAGTGCCCTCTCCGTCGCCTACAATCTATCGAGCGGCGGTCGGCGTCGGGCGGTCTGGGCGGCCTTGGCGGCCGTTGCCCTGACCGTTCTCTTGGGCAACCTGGGCGTCGTCCACCTCTTGCGGGGCAAACTGATTGCCCTCGGCGACGTGTCGTTCCCCAGCACCATTCCCGGTTTCCCAGGCACCGTGGCATTCCTCCGTGGCCTGTGGCGGGTCGTCGTGCGGGGCGCAGAGCTTCCGATGCGGCCCGAGTCTTGGTACTGGCATCCGACGCGCATCATCCCGTCCGGGACAGGGGATCCGATCGCGGAGTTTCCGGCGTTCACCTTCCTCTACGGGGACCTGCACGCGCACATGATCGCCTTTCCCGTGACCCTTTTCGCCCTCGGCTTGGCTGTGTACTGGGCGAGGGAGGAGAAGCCAACCTGGAGCAGTCTGCTGCTTGGGGGGCTGGTGATCGGCGCGCTCCGTCCCACGAACACCTGGGACTACCCCACGTACTTGGCTGTGGGGCTGATCGCCCTCGGGCTGGGGCTCTGGCGGCACAGGGCGGACGCAGGGACACGAGCGGAGAACGGGCCACGGACCCAGGGGGCCGAACCGGTGGAGGGCGAGCCGTCTCCCGGCTCGGATTCGACGCCGCGCGTCCCACGGCTCCTCCTGTTCGCCTGCCGAGCTGGCGTGCTCCTTGGTCTGACCGTGCTGCTCTATCTGCCGTATAGCCGTCACTACGTGGCGGGCTACACCGCTTTCGACCTGTGGGAAGGGGCGACCACGCCAGTCAACATCTACCTGTGGATTCATGCCATCCTGTTGTTCCCGGTCCTCACACGCGCGGTGATAGACGGCGTCGCGAGGGTGAGACGCGGAACCGTGTCCCGGGTCGTCATGGGATTGACCATCGCAGGGGCCCTGGGCTTGGCCGTCGCCTTGAATGCCCTTGGCTATCACGCGGCCCTCGTGGCGGTCCCGCTGGGTGCGCTCGCGGCCGTGTTCTTCCTGACCCGGGGACCGCAGGTTCAGGAGGATGGGTCTGAGGGCCATCGTCTGATGTGGCTCACGGTCGGGACCGCGATGGCTCTCTCTCTTGCGGTCGAAGTCGTCGTTCTCGAGGGCGACGTTGGCCGTATGAACACGGTGTTTAAGTTCTATCTCCAGGTCTGGATCCTGCTTGCCATCGCGGCGGCGGTCAGCCTGGCATCGATCTGGAGGCGTACGCAGCGGTGGCGTCTCGGGGCCCGGCGCGCCTGGTGGGCCGCGATGGGGGTCTTGGTGCTCGGGGGTGCGCTCTTTCTCCCGTTCGGCGTCTACGCCCGCGCCGTTGACCGGATGGCCCCTCAGGCCGGGAGCACGTTGGACGGGATAGCCTTCATGCGAGACGCAGAGATCGTGGATGGTGCCCAGGGAAAGGAGCGCCCGATCTCACTGCGCGGGGACTACTACGCCATTCGGTGGATGCAGGATAATGTACAGGGTTCGCCGGTGATTCTTGAGGGCCTGGGACGACACGAGTATCTGTGGGCTAACCGGGTGTCGGTCCATACGGGCCTGCCGGCTGTGGTCGGTTGGCGCCACCACCAGGCTCAGCAGCGCGTCGGGGTGGGTGGGCAGCTTGTGAACTGGCGTCGTGGCGATGTCGATGCCTGCTACAACACGGCTGATGTCGCTGAGGCCGAGGGCATCCTGAACCGGTATGGTGTGCGCTACGTCTACGTCGGCGAATACGAACGCGCCTACTATAGCGCCCGTGGCTTGGCGAAGTTCGATCACATGGTCCGGCAGGGGATGCTAGGAGTGGCGTATGACGCTCGCGGCGTGACGATCTATGAGGTGTTGAGCTAGAGCTCGGTTTTCTTCTTGACTGCGGTCAGGTGGCACGAACCGCGATAGGCGTGTGTGTAGGATGATGGAAGGATGAGACAGACTGAATCGGAAGTCGCCGGTGGTGCGCGCGGTGAAGGGGGCTACGAAGTTGCGTGGTGGGCTCTCGTCATCGGGATTGCCCTGGCCATGCGACTCGCGAAGCTCGACGCGGCCCCGCTGAGTGCTGGGGAAGCCCGGCGGGCGATCGTCGCGTGGCAGGCGGCTGCAGGGCAAGGTGTGCCCGTCGAGGGCTACAGCCCGCTGCTCCTTGCAGCCAACAGCTTGCTCTTCGTCCTCGTCGGAGCCAGTGATGCGCTGGCGAGGTTCTGGCCTGCCCTGTTCGGCTCGGCGCTCGCGCTCACCCCAGCCCTTTTCAGGCGACACCTGGGACGGCGGGGTGCAGTCGCGAGTGGTCTGTATCTGGCCATTTCGCCCACGCTGCTGGTTGCCTCTCGCCAGCTTGACGGTACGGCAATCGCGGCGGCGGGCGCAGTAGGGTTTGTCGGCGGTCTGACTCGCTTCCTGCACACCGATCGGGAGGGTTGGCTCACCTTCGCGGCTGTCAGCCTTTCGCTCGCCGTGACGAGCGGGGCAGCTGTGCATGGGCTGCTGCTCCCGCTGGCACTCGCCTGGGTCGTGCTGGGGCAGCTGCGGCCTGACGGTCGCGCATTCCGGCCTGAGCGGGTTCTGGCGCGCCTCCGAGCTCATGCCGCACGGTTCTTTCTGGTGTTTGCGTTGAGCAGCATCGCCCTGGCCACTGGTCTGGGGTGGAACGCGTCTGGGATGGCGGGTGCCGGGGGGCTCGTCGCGGACTGGTTTCGTCGCTTTCAGGCACTAGAGACACGCGTTGCTTCTCCCGCGGTGCTCCTGCTCGTGTACGAGTCCTTTGGTGTGGTGTTCGGATTGGGAGGCCTGATCTGGGGGTTGAGACGGGGGCAACAGTGGGCGGCGTTGATGGGGCTCTGGGCCGGGCTGGGAGCTCTGCTGCTCTCGGTGATGCCGGGCCGGACGCCGACGGATCTCACCTGGGTGGTCGTGCCACTGGCCATGCTGGTGGGTCCCGCTGTACGGGAACTTGTCCGCAACCATCGGGGTTCTGGAGCTGGATGGCGTGCCGCCTACTCCTTGCTCGCACTGGTGCTGTGGGCTCAGGTCTACCTGATGTTGGGACGGTACACTGCGTTTGGTGAGCGTGCGGACCTGGGGCTCGTCGTCATCGTCGCCGGGCTGCAGCTGCTCTTGGCTCTGACCTTTGCGCTGG
Organism: uncultured Anaerolineales bacterium; assembly: GCA_964390305.1. Taxonomy (GTDB): domain Bacteria; phylum Chloroflexota; class Anaerolineae; order B4-G1; family B4-G1; genus SKLM01. Next base: position 3,023 of record CAYMHT010000072.1, on the reverse strand, counting down.
TTATGGGTTCCGGCGCGATGTTTGGGACGGCCGGGGTGGCAACGGGTGTGGCGCTCGTTGCATTGACGGTCTCGACGGCCTGGGGCGTGGCTTACGGACGCCCCGCTGATCCACGTGAGGTGCTCGTGGGTCAGCCGACGGCGGTGAACGTGCGTGACTTGGCCCAGACGCTTCGCGATCTTTCGTGGCAGGAGACAGGGATGCCGACCGCGCTGGACCTGGTCTATGAGGTGCCGCCGGACTCGGTCGTCGTCTGGTATCTGCGGAATTTTGAGATGGCTCGTCGCGTCGATCACCTGAGCGAGCTGGACGGGGACGAGCTGGAAGCGACTGTGGTGACGGTTGGTGATCGTGGGCTGGATGCGGCTTTTCCAGGCGGTGCCGGGTACGTGGGTCAGAGCTTCCCACTCCGGCGGGGACAGTGGACACCAGATCTCATGGGATGTCGCCTCTGGGACAGGGGCTGCGGCATTGTGTTTGAGTGGTTGCTGTTTCGAGACGGTCCGTCATTGCCAGACGTTGAGCGAGAGGCGATTTTGTGGCGCCAGGTTGAGCTTTCCGAGGGGGGTTAGGTGGCAGCCTCGATCGCGAATCCGCGCGGTGACGCTTCGTGCCCGTCTGTGTCCGGTGCTTGGGACGCGCGCACCACCGTTGGCATGCGGGTGGCCTCGGCCAGCCATGCTTGAGTGCGCTGCGCGAGAGGGTTTGCTTGCTGAGGAGGGAAGTGAGAGACGTGACTGCATTCTTGGATGAGTGGCTGGACCGACCGATAGCTCGTTGGATCGCGCTGAATTGGGAAGAGGCCCTTTACGTTTTGCTGATCAGCCTGGCTGTCGCGACCCGCTTGCAGGGGCTTGGAGTCAGGGTGCAGAGCCACGACGAAAGCCTCCACACCAAGTACTCATGGAATCTGTACAGGGGCGAGGGGTTTCAGCACACGCCGCTTATGCACGGCCCGTTCCTCTTCCACGCGACGGCGCTTGCTTACTTCTTGTTTGGAGATAATGACCTCACGGCTCGATTAGTCGTCGCGCTGATTGGTGTGGCCCTCGTGGCGTTTCCGTACCTCCTGCGCCGCTGGCTGGGACGGGTGGGAGCGCTGCTCGCCTCGTTTTTCCTCCTGATCTCTCCTTCCATCGCCTACTACTCGCGCTACATCCGCCACGACATACCGGTAATTCTGTGGGCACTGCTCGTGGCATTTGCCATTCTCTCGTATCTGCGCGATGGAGGTGAGCGTTGGCTGTTCTTGATGGCGGCAGGCGTGTCGCTGATGTTCGCCACCAAGGAGGTCGCCTTTATCTACGGCGCGATCTTCGGTTTCTTCCTGGTGGGGCTTGTGGTCCGCCACGCCCTCTCGCGGGATTGGGGCGGGAAGGAGAATCTCAAGTCCCTCGTGGGCGTCGCCCTGATTGGCCTCGCTGTCGGGCTGCTCTTGTTTGGCCTTGGCGTGCTCTCCCAGGGGGCTTCCGGCGAGGAAGCGCGAGCCGGGCTGCCGTGGTGGGGGCTGGTCGGAGGCGTGGTCGCTGCAGCGGCCCTGGCGGCGGGTCTGGCGGTGCTCCTGATCGGGGCCTGGGAACATTTGCGAGGCTGTCGGTCGTTTGATCTGACTATCTTGTTGGGCACGCTCTCTCTCCCGTTCCTTTCACCCATTCCAATTCAGGTGGTTGGCCTGGACCCGATCGAATACACCACGCCCACTGTCTACTACTCGGGGGCCATTCTGGCGGCCGTGTTCGTTGTATCGGCGTTGATCGGGCTCGCGTGGGATTGGCGGCGATGGAGCATCGCGGCGGCGATTCACTATGCCATCGCCGTCATTCTGTTTACGACGATATTCACCTATGGCCGCGGTGTCGCGACTGGCTTCGTCGGCTCGATGGGATACTGGCTCGCGCAGCAGGGCGTGAAGAGAGGTGGTCAGCCCTGGTACTACTACGCGGTCGTCGTGCCGTTATACGAGTACCTGCCGCTCCTGTTGAGCATCCTCACTGGCGGTTGCGTGGCCGTCCGGTCAGTCATACGAGGCGCGCCAGGTTTGGAGCCGGCGGAGGAGGAGCGGAGACCTGACCCACAGAAGCTGTTCGTCCCGTTTCTCTTATGGTGGACCGTAGTGGCCTGGGTGATCTACTCGTACGCGGGCGAGAAAATGCCCTGGTTGACCGTGCACCTGGCGCTCCCCATGATCCTGCTCGGGGCATGGGGTTTAGGGCGCTCTATCGAGGCAATCGATTGGGGCCGCGTGATCCGCGACCGGGTCTGGATAGCCGGCCTTTTGGCACCGCCATTCGCGATGGCGATCGGTACGTTGGTGCAAGCCATCCTGGCGGGGCCGTTCCAGGGGTCAGGCCTGGCTGAGCTGACCGTGACCGGTCAGTTCCTGGGGAGCCTGGCCGGGACGCTGGCTCTTGGTGCCGGGCTCGTGTATGTCATCGAAGGGAGTGACTGGCGGCTCGGGCTGCGAGTTCTACTGATCGTGGGCCTGCTGGTGCCTGTACTTCTGACGATTCGGCACAGCTGGCATTTCTGCTACATCAACTATGGCTATCCGACTGAGCATCTCGTCTATGCCCATGCTGCGCCGGCGGTGAAGGAGACGATGCGTCAGATCGAGCAGCTGTCACGCCGGGTGGCAGGTGGTCCCGAGCTGATCGAGGTGGCTTACGGCGCTGATGCCTCGTGGCCGTTTCACTGGTACCTGCGCAACTACCCGAACGCAGTGTTCTACGCCGAGAATCCGACGGAGCAACAGATGGAGGCGCCCGTCATTATCGCTGGTCGGGACCAGTGGGAGGCGGTAGCGCCCCATACGGCGAATGATTACACGTCCAACACATACATCTACCTGTGGTGGCCGATGGAGGATTACAAGGGCTTGACGTGGGAGCGCATAAGGAGCGCGCTGGGCAATCCGAAGATGCGCGCAGCGCTGTGGAACATCTGGTACGATCGGGACTATAGCCTCTACGATGAGGTGACGGGCAAGACGCACGAACTCGATCGGTGGCCGTTGCGCAGCGAAT
>CAYMHT010000071.1:0-13271 GCA_964390305.1 uncultured Anaerolineales bacterium | reverse complement strand
TTGAGCCAGCAGTGGGTGAGCGGATTGCGGAAGTACCAGCAGCGGGGCCGCTGCAACAGGTTCCCGCCGAGAGTCGCGGCGTGCCGGAGCTGAGGCGACGCCGACTCCCGCGCGGCCTGGGCAAGGAGCGGCAGCTCCCTGTGCAAGGCGCCACGGTCTCGATCTGCCAACGCCGAGAGGGTTGTCAGCGCGCCGATGTGCCAGCCGCCCTCGTCCCGCCGGACGTCGTGCAGGTCCGGGATCGTCTTCAGATTGACGACACGTCCCGGCGTGACCAACCCCTTCTTCATCAGGGCTATCAGGTCGGTCCCCCCAGCCAGGGGACGACAATCCCGTTCGAGAGCCTGAACCGCTTCCTCTATGGTGGATGCATCGGCGTACGCGAAGGGCTTCACTCTCCACCTCCCTTCCTGTCGTGCAGCGCCTCCAGTATCCGTCGCGGCGTCATCGGCAGGTCGGTGACGCGAACGTCCAGGGCGTCCGAGACGGCGTTGGCGACGGCTGCCGGCGCGGGTATGATCGGAGGCTCGCCCAGGCCCTTTGCGCCGACGCTGTTCGCCTCGGCATCGGCCCGATCGACGTAGGACACCTCGATCTCGGGGACATCCATCATCGTCGGGACTTTGTAGGCCTCCAGATTGGGCGTCAACTGCAAGCCCGTCTCGGTGTCGAAGACTCGTTCCTCCATCTGCGTGAGCCCGAGTCCCTGGATGACACCTCCGAACACCTGGTTACTCGCCGTCATCGGATTGACGACCCGCCCGACGTCGTGCACCGCAACCAGCTTGAGCACGCGCACCTGCCCGGTCTCGATATTCACGGCTGCCCGGGCGAACTGAGCCCCAAAGGTGTTGATCCGCTTCCCCTCTGGATTCGGTCCCCGCGCACCGTCCGCGACCAGCGTATAGCCGTCCATCTTGGCTGCCACATCGTAGTACGGGATGTGAACCTCAGGGTCGGCCGTGTGCACGATCTCCCCATCCTCGAGGAGGAACTCGTCCTCCCCGGCCTCTGGCTTCCCCACCATCTGGGCCGCCAGGCGGATGACCTGCCTCCGGCAGACCCCTGCTGCGGCGCGGACCGCGGGGCCGGCCGAGGCCAGGGTCTGGCTTCCGGCGCTGGTCGGCCCGTAGGGAGCGGGTAAGGTGTCCCCCAGCACGACGCGGACATCGCCAAGCGGCAGATCAAGTTCCTCCGCCGCGATCTGAGCCAGGACGGTTCTGGTCCCCGTGCCGATGTCCTGGACACCGACCAGGACCTCGGCCGTCCCATCCGACAGCAGCTTCACGATAGCGTTCGCCGGAGGGCCACCCCCGCCGCCCCAGATCTGGCTCGCCATCCCCCAGCCGAATCGCCAGGGGCCTTCCTCCCTCGGCACCCTATGCCGCTGGTCCCAGCCGCTTCGCTGAGCTCCGATCTCGTAGGCTTCGCGCAGGCCTTTCGAGGTGTACTGCCTGCCCCGTGGCGGATCCACCTCGGCGTAGTTCCTCAGGCGGAGCTCGAACGGATCCAGCTCGAGCTCCTGAGCCAGCGCATCCATCGCGCTCTCCAGGGCGAATGTGCCCTCGACGTACCCCGGCGCGCGGAAGGCGCGCCCCCGGTCGGTGTTCGCACGCACCCCGTACGAGACGGTCCGGACGTGGGGGCAGGCGTACAGCGTCCGGGTTGGGCCGGTCACTGCGTATCCTGCGTGACCGAAGGCCCCCATGTGCTGCCAGACCGAGTGCTCGATGCAGGTCAGGGTCCCGTCCCAGCGGGCGCCAATGCGAATCGTCTGCTTGCTCCCCGGCCGGTACCCGCTCACCAGCTGTTCCTCAGCCCGGTCGAGGAGGAACCGCACCGGCCGTCCCGTCGCCCGCGCAGCCAGTGCAGCCAGCATCGACTGTCTGCCGGGCCGCTGCTTCGCGCCAAACCCCCCGCCCATATAGTGGCAGATAACCCGGACTCTGTCACACGGGACGTTTAGGGCCTCGGCCAGCTCATTGCGGACGGCGAAGACTCCCTGGGTCGACTCCCACACGGTCAGCTCGTTCCCCTCCCACCGGGCCACTGTGGCATGGGGCTCCAGAGCGGAGTGCGACGCGCTGGGCGTGGTGACCGACAACTCCACGGTCACGTCCGCTTCCTCCCACCCGGCGTCGACGTCTCCGCGCTCGTATATCCGCCCGTCGGGGTTGATTCGGTTGTCGTCGGCCCCGAGGAGCACCGGTGGCGCGTCCTCGTCGAGTGCCCGGTCAAGACTCTCTGCGAAGAGCAGCTGCTCGTACGTGACGTCTATGGCCACCAGCGCTTCAGCAGCGGCCCGCTCATCATCCGCGACCACGAGCGCTACCTCCGCGCCCTGGTACGCCAGCTCGGCCGGGAAGAGCTCTCGGCCGTCGAAATAGGTGATAGGCGGCAATCGCTCTCGGTGCCACACCAGCTCGACACCGGGCATCTCCTCGGCGACGGAGCTGTCAATCGACGTGATCCGCGCGTGCGCGTGGGGCGAGCGGAGCGCCTTCACCACCAGCATGCCCGGAAGACGGACGTCCGTGGTGTAGAGGGCCTGTCCCGTAACCCGGGCCAGGCCGTCGACCCTGCGCGCGGGCTGACCCACCACCCGGAGTTGAGCGTCCTCGTCCCAGGCCGCTACACCCTCCTCCTCGACAATGATCTCGCGGTGTTCGACGCGCCCTTCGAACTCGACCTCGGTCTTCTCAATCCTCGGCATGCTCGCGCCCCCTCAACTCCGCGGCCTTGAGCACCGCTTCGACGATGTTGGGATATGCTCCGCAACGGCACAGGTTCCCTGCCATCTCCCGCACCACCTCAGCGCGATCTGGGGCCGGGTTCCTCTCCAGCAACGCCACGGCGGACATCACCTGACCCGGAGTGCAGAATCCGCACTGGTAGCCGTCCTCCTGCAGAAACGCCTCCTGCACCGGGTGGAGCCTCCCGCCCCTCGACAGGCTCTCAACCGTCCTGATCTGGCGGCCGTCGCACTCGACGGCCAGCACCAGACAGGCGTACACGGTCTCGCCGTCCAGGATGACCGTGCACGCGCCGCAGTTCCCCTCCCCGCATCCCTCCTTCGCTCCCGTGAGTCCCAGCTCCTCCCGCAAGACTGAGAGGAGTGTACGCCGGGGCTCGACGTGAAGGTCGATCTCGCGTCCGTTCACGCGAAGCGTGACCGGCACCTTTCCCGGACCTCGAAACTGGAGTGACATTGCTAGCCCCCCCTGACTGATGGCTCTGTCTCGCTGCGGCCGCGGTCGCGGATAGTGAGCGCAGCAACGGCGCCACCGGCAGCCGCCATCCCTCCACTGACTATCATCGCCCGCTGGAACGCGGCGGTGTACGACGATGTGACCACCTCCCTGGCGGCCGCTGGCAGCTCTCCAGGCTCGAACGCCCCCGTCGGCTCCTGGCCCATCCCTTCGATCGCCTCGACGGCCGACGGGCTGAGCGATCGATCCTCGATTCGGGACGCTACCCGCGTATTGTAGGTTAGAGTCACCACCGCCCCGAGGCCAGCGACGGCCAGGAGGCCGGCCACCCGCGACACCACGTTATTGAAGGCAGCAGCGACCCCGGAGCGCTCGCCCGAGACCGCGGACATCACCGTATCGGTCAACGGCGCCACAGTAATAGACATCCCAAGCCCGAAGACGCTCACGGCCGGCAGTACGTGCGTCCAGAATCCGACTCCTGGCCGCAGACGAGTGAAGAGAATCAGACCCACGGCGCACACGAGCGGACCCCCCGTCATGTAGAGTCGGGCTCCCCGGCTACCGGATAGCCGGCCGAACAGGGGCGAGAGGAGCAGCAACAGAAACGAGATAGGCGCCAACACAAGGCCCGCCACCAGCGCTGAGTATCCCATCACGTTCTGGAGGTATATGACAACGAAGAACGTCGTCCCCTGAAGAGCGAAGTAGACGCCGAGCGTAGTCAGATTCGCTCCTGTGAAGTTCCGGGACTTGAAGAGATCCAGGGGAACCATCGGGTACTTCTTCCGCGCCTCGACAAGGGGGAATGCTACCAGACTCAGAAGGCCGCCACCGAGAGCCACCAGCACACCGGGCGCCGTCCACCCGACCACCGGGCCCTCAATGAGCCCATACGCAATCCCTCCCAGACCAAGCGTGGCGAGCGCTGCTCCGAGCCAGTCCAACCGCCTGGGCGCAACCTCTGAACGGCTCTCCGGAACGAACGTGAGCATGATCCAGAGCGTAGCGGCGATGAGCGGCACCACGACCAAGAACACCCAGCGCCACGAGAGGTTGTCCACCAGCCATCCTCCCACCAGTGGCCCCACCACCGTGACGATCCCGGACCATCCGGACCATTGCCCGATAGCTTCACCCCGGGCCTCCCGGTCGGTGTACACGGCTCGAATCATGGCCAGCGAGCCCGGAACCAGGAGCGCACCCGCTATGCCCTGGAGGAACCGCGCGCCGATCAACCAGGCCGTCGTCGGCGCCAGCCCGGAGGCGATCGACGTCACCGCAAATCCACTCAAGCCCACGATCATGATGCGTCGGCGGCCGTACCGGTCGCCCAGCGACCCGCCGAGGATGAGCAAAGCGGCGAGGGTGAGCAAGTAGCCGTCAACCACCCACTGCAGACCGGACAGGCCAGCGCCGAGCGCCCGCCCGATGCCGGGCAGCGCTACGTTGATCACCGTAGACTGGAGGAACACGATTCCCGAGCACAGAACCATCGCCACCAGGGTCCAGCGCTGCCGGCGCTCACCGACGAGCAGCTCCCGGTCTTCCAGGTTCATGATTCTGTCCTTGTCGCTCTCAATTCTCTAGCGAGCCGCTACTGCTTCATACGCACGCTGTCGGCGCCCAGATCGGTGTGTATCTCGTATCACTCTCCGAGACGAATGCGAGGGTTGAGTAAACCGTACAGCAGGTCAGCGACGAGGTTCGCGGACGCGAACCCCACCACCGTCACCATGATCACAGCCTGGATGACGGGCAGGTCGTTACGGTCGACCGCAAAGACGAGCAGGCGCCCAAGTCCAGGGTAGTTGAACACGTTCTCCACTACGACCAGGCCGCTGATCAGCCACCCGAAGCTGATAGCCACGACGGTGATCGTCGGGAGCAGCGCGTTCCGCAGGACGTGCTTTAGGACTACGGTCCGGTAAGGGAGCCCCTTCAGCGCTGCAGTGCGGACGTAAGATTTCTCCAGCTCTTCAATGACGCCGGCCCGCGTGAGACGCGCCACGTAGGCCAGAAGGACGAGGGTCGCGGTCAATGCTGGCAGGATCAGCTCGGGCAGCACGTCAACGAAGGACACATCCGGGCGCACGGACGAGGTGGCTGGCAGGAGATTCAGCGCGAAGGCGAAGATCTGAATCAGGATGAGTCCGGTCACGAACTCCGGCAGCCCCACGACGGACAGTGTCGAGATGCTGATGACGTTGTCGATGACGGTGTCCTCATTTAGCCCGGCAATAACGCCGAGGACAACGGCCAGCGGCACGGAGATCACCAGTGTCAGCAAAGCCAGCCGCAGCGAGTTCCCGACCCGGCCCATCACCAGGGGACGGATCTCGGATCTGGTGCTGAACGACGTCCCCCAGTCTCCGGTGGCGAAGCCCCTGAGCCAGTCTGCATACTGAATGTGAAGCGGATCGTTGAGACCCAGTTCCTCCCTGAGATCCTCCAGCGCCTCCTCGCCGGCCTCCCGTCCCAGAATCACCCGGGCCACGTCGCCGGGCAGCCAGCGGGTGACGAGGAAGATGATGATCGAAGTGATGAGCAACGTGAGCACAAGGAATCCGAGACGACGAAGGACGTACACGGCCATCGGTGTCTACTCCAGCGGCTCCGAGAATTCGAACGTCCGCTTCTGTCGCTCGCGGAGTTCTTTCTCTGTATAGTGGCAGAAGGTGCGTTTACGAACGCCCTCCATCTGTCTCCACGGGGGGACCTCCTCCACACAGATAGGCCCGATGAGCCGGGGGCAGCGGGTGTGGAACGGGCATCCCGTGATCTCCTCCGACGGGCTGGGCACCTCCCCCTCGAGCCGAATCTCCTCCTGCTGCCCCTCCGGGTCGATCAGCGGCACGGAGGAGAGAAGAGCCTCGGTGTAGGGGTGGTGGGGCGGGTCGAAGACGGTCTCCGCGTCGCTGACCTCCATCAGCTGACCCAGGTAGATCACGGCCACGACGTCCGCCAGGTAGCCCACCACAGCCAGGTCGTGGGAGATGAACAAGGTGCTGATCTCGTGCTCCGCCTGGAGCTCGTTGAACAGGTTGAGGATGGAAGCCTGCACCGACACGTCGAGAGAGGTCACCGGCTCGTCCGCGATGAGCAGGTCGGGCCGCGGCGCAAAGGCCCGCGCGATGGCCACTCGCTGTTTCTCTCCCCCGCTCAGCCGCCCGGGCAGTCGAGATGCATACGCCTCGGAGAGATGAACCGCCCGGAGGAGCTCAGCTACCGCAGCGTCCAATTCCTCCCGCGTGTCGTCGCGCAGTCGCATCAACGGTCGTCGCAGGATCTGTCCGACGCTCAGATACGGGTTGAGGGTCTCCGCCGGATTCTGGAAGACGATCTGGAGACAGCAGAACATATCGGACGTACGCTCGCTGAGCCGCGGCGGCAGATCCATATCAAACAACTTAATCGTACCCCCGGTCCGTTCGGCCAACCCGACGACGGCGCGGGCCACCGTCGTCTTCCCGCTACCACTCTCGCCCACGAGCCCGAGCGTTCGTCCTCGCGAGACGCCAAGGCTCACCCCGTCCACCGCCTTCACTTTTCTCGGTCTGGTGCCGGACAGCAGATCGACCAGAGACCGCCCCTGACCGAAGTGGACCTGGACGTCGTCGACGACAAGCACCTCCTCCTCGGCCACGCTCGGCGGCTCGACCTTAGCCCCTTCGGGCACGGGCTGACTAGCGCTGACCTCCCCGGCTTTGATCTCATCCCAGCGGTGGCAACGGGACCGGCGACCATCCCCGGCTTCGTACAGCGGCGGGTACTCCTTGCATATCTCAATAGCGAGCGGGCATCGCGGCCGGAAGATGCAGCCGCTTGGAAGATCCTGCAGGGACGGAATCCGTCCCTCAATGGGCCGGAGGTTGACCTCCCGCTTGTTCTCGCCAAGTCGGGGGACGCAGTCCAGGAGCCCCCGGGTGTAGGGATGGAGTGGCTGTCGGTAGAGATCGACTGTGGGAGCGTCCTCGATCAAGTCGCCGGCGTACATCACCGCGACCCGGTCGGAGATTTGGGCTACCACCCCCAGGTTGTGAGTGATGTAGATGACGGCCGTCTGCTGCTGACCCCCGATCAGCTCGCGAAACAGATCGAGCATCACGGCCTGAGTGGTGACGTCGAGGCTGCTGGTCGGCTCATCAAGAACCAGCAATGACGGCTCGGTGCTGATGGCCATCGCCGTCAGGACGCGCTGGAGCATTCCTCCGGAGAGCTGGTGCGGGTAGCTCTCGCGGACCCGCTCCGCGTCCCCCAACTGAACCCGCTCGAACAGCTCCGTCGTCCGCTCGCGGGCCTCGGAGCTGCTGAGGCCCCTCTGATGACGGAGTATCTCGGCAACCTGCTCGCCCAGCTTGACCGAGGGGTTGAGGGACGCCAGAGCATCCTGGGGCACCATGGCGATGTCTGAGCCCCAGATCTTCCGCATCTCAGCGTCCGTCAGCCCGAGCAAGTTCCTGCCTCGGAAGCGGATCTCCCCCTTGCAGACGGCGCCCTGCTCGGGCAGATAGCCCATCGTGGCCAGGGCCAGGGTCGTCTTGCCCGACCCGCTCTCGCCGACCAGACCGCACGTCTGACCGGGTGGAATCGCCAGCGAGACGTGGCGAACGGCCTCACGCCAGGTAGCGGCCTGCCGGTAGCCCACGGTCACGTCGTCGATTGCCAGGACTGCGCCATTGTCAGATCGTGTCATCTCAAAGCCGTATCCACGCATGCTCACCGCCTCAGTTGAGAAGGAACCTGGAGGATCTGCCTCAGGGTGTCGGCAACCAGATTGACGCCCACCACCACGACGGCGATGGCCCCAGCCGGGAAGTACAAGGCCCACGGGGTCTGCGCGAAATTGGCCCGTCCCTCCTTCACCATCAGACCCCAGTCGGGACTGGGAGGCTGGACGCCGACGCCCAGAAAGCCGAGCGACGCCACCAGGAAGATGGCGTAGGAGAAGCGCAGCGATGCCTCAACTGCCAGCGCGGGTAGCGTCGAGGGGAAGATCTCCCGAAATAGGATGTACCACACCGACTCTCCCTGCACCTGGGCAGCCTCGACAAACTCCTTCGCCTTGACCGACAGCACGACGCTGCGCACAACCCGTGCGACGATGGGTGTGTACACGACTGCGATGACCACGAGTACACTGTTTCGCGACGGACCCAAAGATCCCAGCAGAAGCAACGCCAGCAACAAGGCTGGCAGCGACAGGAGGGTGTCAAAGAAGCGCATCACCACCTCGTCGAGCCACCCGCCGTAATACCCACTCGCGAGTCCGATGGTCGTCCCCAGAAGCACGGCAGCTAACGTCCCCAGACCGGCCAGGGCCAGCACATCCCGCGCGCCGAGCACGACCCGGCTGAGTACGTCCCGGCCCAGGTTATCCGTGCCGAACCAGTGGTCGGCCGAGGGCGGCTGGCGAGCGTCCTCGGCGATCTGCTCGTTTGCCCCATAGGGAGCGATCAGGGGACCGAACACGGCCAACAACAAGAAGGCAATGAAGATCGTGGCACCGACCGCTGAAGACGTATGCCGGTACAGCTCCCGCGTGGCAGCCACGAATTGGCCCGGCAAGCCGCCTCGGATCTCCGTGGAGCTGCCGTCTTGCTGAGGGTCAGTTTCTGTGGACATAGACGTATCTGTTCATCAGCCGCTCCCATCAGCGGCGCAGGTGTCTCTCGCAGGCTCGCTCAGGAAGCTCGTTCTCCGAGTCCTCCCGGGCCTGCGGGAGAGCCTCCGCCTGCTGCCCCCAGCACTACTCGGCTACCCGGACCGCTCGCAAGTCGGTCCGGCCGGAGAAGGCCTTGATCTGGAATCCTTCAAACCGGTCGCTGATCACGCCGTACTCCGCGAAGAAGTAGGGCACGATCATCGGGCCGCGCTCGATCAGAATGCGCTGGATCTCGTGGTAGGCGTCGACACGCTCCTGTTCATCGAGCGTGGTCCCGGCCGTCGTGATGAGCCGGTCCAGCTCGTCGTTGCAGAGTCGGGTGGCGTTCCACCTGGCATCGCACTTCAGCATCACGTCCAGGTAGAACTGGGGATACGGTCGGTGCCCCCAGCCGACGATGCCGAGGTTGACCTCCAGCCACCTCCCCTCACCGTAGAAGACGCTTTCCGGCACGGTGTTGATTTCCACGTCGATCCCGGCCTCGCTCCACTGCTGCTTCAGGACAGCGGCCAGGTCGGGGAAGTTCAGCGTGTCCAGGAGATACATCTGCAGATCCAGCCCGTCGGGATAGCCCGCCTCTGCCAGTAAAGCTTGGGCGCGCTCGGGATCGCGCTCCGGGATGGGGGTCTCCTCCGTGTAGTACTCTGAAAAGAGCGGCCCGATGGGGCTGTCGCGTCCGACGGCGCCGTACCCCTGCTGGACGAGCTCGAAGATCTCCTCGCGGTCGGTGGCCAGCTTGAGGGCCTCGATGACCTCTGGTTCGTCTCCCGGCGGCTGGTCCGTGCGTATGCGCACATTGGCGAACTGGTTCGTCGCGATGTCCTGCGCGATGAAGCCCCCCTCCCGTCTCAAGCTCTCGTAGAGCGGCGTCGAGAGGTCCATCGTCAAGTCGATCTGCCCGCCTCGAAGGGCGTCGGCGGACGCCGATTGATCGTCGAAGAAGATGATCTCCAGGCCGGCCAGATGCGGCTGTCCCTCGACGAAGTAGTCCTCGTTCGCCTCCATGGTGATTCTATTGCCCGGCTGGTAGTCGGTGACGACGAAAGGTCCCGTCCCGTTGAAGTCCGTGGCATCTTCGGTTCCATCCTTGACGACCAGGGCGTGATTGTCGGAGAGATCAAATAGGAAGAACGGATTCGTCTGGGAGATCGTGAATCGGACCGACAGGTCGCCCGTCGCCTCAATGGTGGTGATATTGCTGTACAGGTCGGCGGTGGGCAAGCCCTCGGTATCTCGGAGACGTCGGAAGGTGTACACCACGTCGTCGGCTGTCAGAGGCGTGCCATCGTGAAACGTCGCACCCTCGACGAGCTCAAACTCGTACGTCAAGCCGTCCTCGCTGCGCGTCCAATCCCTCGCCAGGCGCGGCTGAATGTTGTTGTCCGCGTCGACGTCCACCAGGTAGTCGTAGACGTGGTTGGCGATCAACACCTCGGCGTCCGACGATATCTGGGCCGGATCCGTCTGCGCGATCGGAAACGCGCTCACCCGCAGGGTCCCCTGCCGCTCCGTCTCCGGCGTCTGCTCTCCCGTCGGCGTCTCAGCCGGAGCCATTGGCTCTGCCGTATCCGTTGGCTCCTGCGTCGGCATCTCCGTCGCCGGAGCGCACGCAGCCAGAAGGATCGCCAGGACACCGACAAGCGCGATTACACGGCCCAGTCCCTTCCATCTGTCTTGCATCATTCTACCTCCCTTCCTTTCTTCTGTTCATCCAAGCCCGTCAGCCGGGTCCAGCGAGCTTACGCTGTCCACCTGGCAGTTCTCTGTCCGCCGCCCCAACCCATCGACCTCCGGACCCACCTGGGCAGCCTCCCGAGTCGACTGTGACGGACATCGCTCTCGCCAAGCGCCTATCGCCGTCGTGCCGTCCTCCGGCCGGAGATTATGCGTGTCTCTTGATAGTATAGCATGTGGCCCGGACGATAGATTACGGGCCCGGTTGAGGCTCCATTTGCCTTTGGTTGCACAAGGTTGGAATTCGGTTTGGTGGACGGCCCAGCTAGGTCTCCAGCACGGCTACCGCCGCCACCCGGTCCAACCGGTCGAGGACTCGAGCCCACTGAAGGGTCTCCAGGGGAGCCGCAATGAGCTCGCCGTTAGAGAGCACTGCCATCAGAGCGCCGCCGACTTGCGTGAAACGGTCCACCATGTGGTGGCTCCAGGGGACGTCGAGCCCATGAGACACTTCCTGCCACGTCTGGCCGCCGTCCGTCGTCTCCTCGATACGGCCGGCGGCGTCGACCCCGTCAGCGGGTCCGAAGATCAGATGGTCAGGGTCGTCAGCGTCCACCCATACTGCTCGGCAGTAGCAGTCGTACAACTCGGACCAGGTCTCGCCTCCATCTTCCGACACATAGAGCCCGCCGCCTGTTGGGGCGAAGACCAGGTCTGGAGACGACGGGTGGACGGCGACGGAGTGGACGTCGGTGTGGATACGCGCTCCCAGTACGGGGGCGTGGGGATCCCCCGTGCTACCGCCGGCGAGGCGCCACGACCGGCCGCCGTCGTCGGTTCGCAGGAGGCCTCCCTGCTCGACGGCTGCGTAACCGCGAGATCCGTGGAAGGCGAAGCCGCGCACACATCCGGCCTCGGGAGAATAGGGAAGGTACCAGCCGTTGGCATCGCGCAGGTCCGCCACCTCAGGGCACTCCTCCCACGTCTCCGCACCGTCGTCCGAGACGAAAATGTCTGCCGGTTCGGTACCGGCAAAGGCCAACCACGGATCATTGAGATGGTAGGCCAGCCAGCGGATGTGGCGTTCGGTCAGGCCCTCGTTCGTCTCCTCCCATGATACTCCGTTGTCCCGGGAGACGAAGATACCGTTCCGCGTGCCGGCCAATATCGCATACTTGCTCGCCGTGACGCTAGTGACCGCCTGTCCCTCCAGAGCGCGCGTGCTCTCTCGGTATCCTCCTTCCTCGGGCTCGAAGAGAAACAAGCCCCTCGCCGTCCCAACTACCAGACGTGTCCCCATGGTTCACCTCTCTACTTGCGCGTCAGCACTCTGTTGACGGCCTCCTTTATGTCGCTGGGCATCAGGCCGTACTTCTGCAGCAACTCCTGGGGCTCGCCAGACTCAGCATACTCGTTGTCGATGCCGACGAACTCGATCGGGGCCGGGTAGTACTTCCCGACGGCCCGAGCGACCTCGGAGCCGAGACCGCCGTTCAGCACGTGCTCCTCTGCCGTGACGATGGTGCCCGTGTCCCGAGCCGCCTGTTCGATGGCGGCCTCGTCGATCGGTTTGACCGTGTGCATGTCGAGGACGCGCGCCGAGATGCCGTCTTGACGCAGGTCAGCCGCGGCCTCGAGGGCAGCGGCCACCATGAGACCGCAGGCGATAATCGTCACGTCGCTACCGTCGCGCAGTTGATTCGCCTTCCCGATCTCAAACTCGACGTCGCCCTCGTAGACGATCGGAACTTCCGGCCGCCCGCTTCGCAGGTAGACCGGTCCCTGATGCTCGAACATGGCCCGCGTCGCGGCCCGCATCGACGGTTCATCGGCCGGCACCAGAACTGTGAAGTTCGGCAGCGACGTCGCCAGTGCGATGTCCTCGATGCCCATCTGGCTCGGTCCATCCTCACCGATGCTGATCCCACTGTGCGAACCGACCAGCTTTACGTCTGCCCGGGGGAAGGCGATCGACATCCGGATCTGGTCATACGCGTTACAGAGCAAGAAACAGGCGAAGCTGGCCGCCAGAACGTCCTTGCCTGCCGCCGATAGACCACTGGCGGCCCCGATCATATTGCTCTCGGCGATGCCGAAGTTGAAGAACCGATCCGGGAACTCATCCCTGAAGTAGTTCGTGCGCGTCGAGTTACCGACATCGCCGTCCAGGACGATCAGATTGAGGTTCTCGCGCCCCATCTTCCGCAGGGTCTGCCCGAAGGCGTTGCGAATGGGAAGTCCATATTCAAGTCCGATGCTCTTTCCAATGTCCATGTCTAGATCTCCCCGTACTTGTCTTCAGGTGTGATTTCCGGCTCGAGATCTGCCATTCCATAGGCGCTGCTGTAGTACTTCGTCTCGCGCAACTCCTCCAGCGCAATCTCGGCTTCCTCCTCCGTCAGCGGCACCCCGTGCTTCCGGTTCACGTCGTCCTTCTCAAAGGGCGACAGGCCCCTCCCCTTCATCGTATGCGCGACGATCAGCTGCGGCTGGTCTTCGATCCTCCGTACGGCGCGAAGCGCTTCCATGATCTCCTCCATGTCGTGGCCATCGATCTGGCGCACGTCCCAGCCGAAGGAAATCCACTTGTCCGTCAGCGGCTCCAGGGTCGGCATCACCTCGCGCACGGGCCCCGATTGCTGGAATTTGTTGTAGTCGAGGATGGCCGTCAGGTTGGCCGCCCGGAACTTGGCAGCCGCCATCGCGGCCTCCCAGATCTGCCC
>CAYMHT010000070.1:9733-13277 GCA_964390305.1 uncultured Anaerolineales bacterium | reverse complement strand
GCTGTGGAGCGTCGCTAGCGCCCTCCGCAGCCACGCGAAGCACACCGCGCTGCCCTGCCCCATTTGCACCGACTCCCGTTCGTGGTATAAAAGCTCACAATCGCCAGATCGATGCCGCGGCGGGACGAAAGGAGAACCCCATGGCAGCCATCAAGGTCGAGCCGGTCACCACAGAGCGCGGCAGACGGACCTTCGTCAAGTTTCCCTGGCGGGTCTACAAGGACGATCCAAACTGGGTTCCCCCGCTGATCCGGGAACGTCTTGAATACCTTCATCCCGATCGCGGTCCCTTCTATCAGCACGGCGACGCGGATCTCTTCCTGGCCCGTCGGGGCCGAGAGGTCGTTGGCACGATCGCCCCCTTCGTGAATCATCGCCTTGTCGAGCACCTGGGGAGGCCGCAGGGCGGGTTCGGGTTCTTCGAGGTCTTCGAGGACTACGAAGTGGCGGAGCAGCTTCTCGATAGGGCATCTGAATGGCTGCGACAGCGGGACATGGCGCAGATGCGCGGCCCGACCAATTTCACCGACAATGAACGCCCCGGCGTCCTCGTCGACGGCGCTGACTGCCCGCCAGTGATGCTGGAGGCTCATACACCCCCATACTACAAAGCCTTCCTGGAACGGTATGGGATGGAGAAAGATCACGACCTCTTCGCCTGGCGGGCCTTTCGCTCCCAAATTGGTGAAGAGCTGGAGAAGGCACATCCGGAGCTCTTTCGGGTCGCCGATGTGGCGCGCGAAGCGGCCCATATTGCCATACGCAGGATCCGTATGGAGAACTGGGAGCAGGAGATGTCCACCGCACTCTACCTGTTCAACGCCACCCTGGAGCACCTTCCCAACCACGTGCCGCTGACGGAGGCCGAGTTTCGTCGTCTTGGGAACCAGATTCGTCCTTTCTTGGATCCAGACTTGGCGTTGTTCGCGGAGGCCGACGGCAGCCCGATCGGGTTCTGCGTCGCCATCCCGGACATCAATCGGGCCTTGATCCATCTCAACGGGCGGCTGTTCCCCTTCGGCTGGCTGAAGCTGCGGTATTATATGACGAGGATCGATGTGATCACCTTCAAGCTGATGGGCATCTTGCCGGAATATCGCCGCCGGGGTATCGACGCCCTCCTGTACGTAGAAGCCGTCAAGGCGTTCTACGAGAAGGGGTACGAATGGCTGGACGGCTCTGTCACCTCTGAACTGAACCCCGTCGTCAACTTGATCGCCTATCGGCTGGGCGCGGAGCGTTATAAGCACTACCGCGTGTACCGAGCGACACTCTGAGAAGATTCAGGCCCGCCAGACTGGACGCATCGTCGTGTTGATCGGCGTGAGGAGGCCAGTATGCTACACACGGACATGACGATGGCGGAGGCTTTCCGCCAGGCAGCTGAGTCCCGTCCCGATCAAGAGGCGCTGGTGTGCGGCGACGTGCGGGTGACATACGGGCAGCTGCTCAAGCGCGTCGAAGCCCTCGCGCGGGGCCTCCACGATCTGGGATTGCACAAGGGTGACCGAGTCGTTGTTCTCCTGCCGCCGAGTCCTGAATTTGTCTATCTGTTCTTCGCCGTAGCCCGAACAGGCGCAGTGATCGTCCCGCTCGATTCACAAGTGCGTCCACGTCGTCTGAGTGCTGTGCTGGACGATGCAGACCCGTTGCTGCTGGTCTCTTCTCGATCCATCGAGGATGACGTGGTCCGTCAGGCGGGCAGCCTGCGGCACGTCTTCGTCGTCGGCGAAGGGATGGAGGAGCCCGGGAAACCCTCCTTCGCCGAGCTGCTGACCTCAGAGGAGCCCTCGCCGCCCGTTTCGAGCGAGGTCAAGGGGCCTGTCCCGAGCGAGGCCGAGGGGCACACCTTGAGCGATGTCGAGGTCTTCCCAGACGACCTCTTGGCCCTCCTCTACACCTCGGGCACGACCGGGGTGCCCAAAGCGGCCATGCACAGCCACCGCGGCTTGATCGCACCGGTGGCCGCGACTCTCGAAGTCCGCGAGCTGTGGCAGCGGCCCAGCCTCAAGATGCTGGGGAAGCAGATCAAAGCCTTCGCGCGCTACCGCGAACGGCTGCTCCGCGCCGCTGGCGGGCCTCAGACCTTCCTGTCCACGACGGGGTGGCATACCGTCACCGGACTGGAGATCCTGCTTCAAGGACTTCTGATGGGCGACCGGCTGGTGGTGATGCGGCGGTTCCATCCGCGGAGGGCGCTGGAGTTAGTGGAGCGCGAGCGTGTGACCGTGCTCGTGGCCGTGCCCATGGCCTACCGGGTGATGTTGAGCCTCGATGGATTTGACGACTACGACACCTCCTCGCTGATCGTTTGCGGCACCGGAGCGGCAACCTGTCCGCCACACCTCGCACGGGCGATCGAAGATGGTTTCGGCTGCGCCGCCTACATTGGATTCGGTGCCACCGAGACCGGTGGCGGCATCGCCGTCAGCAGCCTTTCGGACTCCGACGAGCAACGGACCGAGACAGTGGGTCGCCCGCTGACCGGCATGGAGGTGAAGGTAGTGGACGCGCAGGGCCGTAAGCTGCCTCCAGGAGAGGTGGGCGAACTGGTCTGCCGCAGCGATGGCGTGATGTTGGGGTACTACGGCGCTCCGGAGATGACCGCCGAGGTGATGGACGAGGACGGCTGGTACTACACCGGCGATCTGGCCCTGATCGACGAGGACGGATACCTACGCATCGTGGGCCGCAAGAAGGACGTGATCATCCGCGGCGGCCAGAACATCTACCCCGCCGAGGTAGAGGAGTATCTCACCGCCCATCCTCAGATTCGGGAGGCCGCCGTAGTTGGCGTGCCCGCGGCTGTGGGAGGCGAGAGCGTGTGGGCCTTTGTGATCCTTGAAGAGGGCGCTGCAATGACGTCGGGACAGGTCAAGGGCTACTGCCGAGAGGGTCTGGAGACGTACAAGATACCGAGCGAAGTGCGGCTGGCCCACGATTTCCCTCGCTCACAGTCTGGCAAGCCGCAGAAGTTCAAGCTGCGTGCGATGGCGCTGGAAGAAACGGAAGGTGGGCATCAAGATGATGGTGGCAGCGGACAATGACCCGGTTTCCTTCGAGACGTTCAGAGATATTGTCGCCGAGAGGCTTGGCGTGGAAAGGGAGAAGGTGGTGCGCGAGTCCTCCTTCGTCGAAGATCTCCTTGCTGACTCTATTCAGCTGGTGGAGTTGATGCTCCACATGGAGGAGATCGGGGTCGAGATACCCATCGACTCCGCCTGGGAGGTCGAGACCGTCGGTGATGCCTATGAGCTCTACAGGCGGCACGCTGCGTCATCGTGAAGACGAGTTCTTGCGCGTGCCACTGAGAAAATGGGGATAGAGCGATGCAGATTGTAGACGCTGAAGTCGTGCCCGTCGATCTGCGCTTGCAGCTGCCGTATCGGACGGCCACCCATTCGCAACCGCTCGAGAGCGTTACGGCGGTCTTCGTGAGGCTCGAAACCCGGCAGGGCCGTGACGCGTGGGGCTGTGCCGCCTTCGACCCAACTATCACGGGCGAGACGAAGGAGGGGGTAGTCAGCGCCTGCCGCTCCTGCGC
>CAYMHT010000070.1:0-9633 GCA_964390305.1 uncultured Anaerolineales bacterium | reverse complement strand
CTGCGCTCCGCTCGCCAGATCGATACCATCGCCCGGATCGCGCAGATGACCACGATGGTCAGCTGCGTCAACGAGCCAGCGCTGCTCACTGCCGCCGGGCTTTCCTTCGCCTTGAGCAGCCCTAACGTCAAGTATGGCGACCTCGACGGGCACCTCGATCTGGTCGATGATCCCACGGTGCCCGGCTTCCGGCTGGAGGATGGTTGGCTCGTCGCCAACGATAGTCCCGGTTTGGGGTGTAAGGTCGAGCTCTAGCCCGGGCTCGCAGTGGTCACGTCACGAAGGGCCAACCTGGGTTCTCCAGCAACTCTGGAATGCGCTGGAAGTCCTCCGTGACCACGCTTCGCAGCGACCCGCGGTACAGCGCCGCTGCCGGGTGGTAGAGCGGCAGGATGACCATGTCGCCGACCAAGCGAGGCTGGCCGTGGATCTCGGAGATTCGTCCGTCTGAGACGAAGTGCCTCATGGCAAATCGTCCTAACGTCACGATCAGCCGCGGTCTAATCAAATCCAGTTGCCGGTTCAGGTAAGTCATACACGCTCGAACCTCGTTCACGCGGGGGTCACGGTTGCCCGGCGGTCGGCACTTGACTACGTTCGTGACAAAAACCTTCTGGCGATTCAAGTCGACGGTATGCAGAAGCTCATCCAGGAACTGCCCTGACCTACCGACGAAGGGTAGCCCCTGCTGATCCTCCTGGGCACCCGGTCCCTCACCGACGAAGACGACCTCGGCGGACGCCGGCCCTGCTCCGGGCACGGCTTGGATGCGCTCCTCGTGCAACCGGCAGCGGGTGCACTCCCGGATCTTGGCAGCGATCGCTGCCAGGTTCGCCTGTGTCTCGTCTCTGATCGTCATCGACTTCCTTGTTTACAGGAAGTGACGCCGAACACGCGACGGCTCAGCGTCGTTCTCAACGGACGAGGGGGGCAGGTGGAGCCGCGCCAATCCCTAGAAGGCACCCAGCTGACACTGTCCGATGCGGATTCCCAGCTTCTCGGCGGCATTAGCCACGTCCAGCTTACGGATGTTGAGGCGGTTGGCTAATGCCCATGCCACGGCACAGGGCAGGCGGCCCACGATCAACCCCTGCCGGATGGCCAATTCTAACTCTGCTGACACCTCCTCGGCTGGGTGTATGAGGCTGCCTTCACCGTCGTAGCCGAAGAGCCCCAGCTGACAACGATACAGCTGCACCCCCAGTTCATCGGCCATGCTGCCGACCTCCAGTGGGTTTACCTTGAGATTCTCGGCGATGCGAAAAGCAGCGCCGCAGCTGAGCTTACCCTCCTGTGCTCGCTCTCTAATGGCATCCGCGATCTTCTTGTCCAC
Source organism: uncultured Anaerolineales bacterium (assembly GCA_964390305.1). Classification (GTDB taxonomy): domain Bacteria; phylum Chloroflexota; class Anaerolineae; order B4-G1; family B4-G1; genus SKLM01. The sequence continues at coordinate 8,300 of CAYMHT010000070.1, read as the reverse complement.
CGTGGCTCTCCCTTCTCCCGATGGGATGGAATAAACGTGAGGAAATAGGCTCACCCGATCTCTCCCGAACAGCCTCAGAGGGTGAGGTGGTCACCATCGTGTGGTGTGTCAAGCCCCGACGATGTGGTCGTAAAGGGCCGCTAACTCCTCCTCGGAGTAGAAGTAGATCACCAGCTGACCGCCTTCCCCCTTTCGCCTGAGGCTCACCTTCGTGCTCAGCGCCTCTCGGAATCGACTCTCCAACTCTCGAACCTCCGGAGACGATCGCCGGCTGGGTCTTTCGTGCTCTTCTTGCTGACGCCCGAGCAGCCGGCGCACCAACTGCTCTGTCTGACGCACGCTCAGCTCCTGTGCGAGAACAGTCCTGAGCGCGCCCTCCTGCGCCGCCGTCGTCTCCAGTCCCAGCAGCGCCCGGGCGTGCCCCTCGCTGATCTTCTCCTCTAATAAAGCGTCTCGTACGGGCTCGGCTGCCGCCAACAGCCGCAGCTTGTTAGCCACTGCCGCTCGGCTCTTCCCCACCCGCTGGGCGATCTGTTTCTGTGTCAGCTCAAACTCCTCGCTCAGCTGCTGGAAGGCGGTCGCTTCCTCAACAGGGTTCAGGTCCGATCGCTGGAGATTCTCCACCAACGCTAGCTCCAGCACCTTGCTCGGGGCCACCTCTCTGACCAAGATCGGAACCTTCGACAGGCCTGCCAGTCGCGCGGCACGCCAGCGACGCTCACCAGCGATCAGTTGGTAGCCATCCACCGTCTCGGTCACGACGAGCGGCTGGATGATTCCGTGTTCCTCGATCGAGGCGACCAGCTCCGAGAGGTCTTCCTCTGTGATCGGCGATCGTGGCTGATGGGGGTTGGGCGAGATGGAAGCGGGCGGAACCTGAAGCACGCCCTGTGCTGCCCCGACCTCCCCCTCCTCACTGGTAGGGATAAGCGATTCCAGTCCTTTGCCCAGTCCGATCTTGCGTGGTGACATCGCTCTCCTCCCTGATTACTCGGTCACGGTCGGCGGCGGAAGGCGCCCGTCGCCGAGCAACAGCTCCTTTGCCAATGCTGCGTAGGCCTTCGCCCCCGCCGAGTAGGGCGCGTGGATGCTGATGGGCACGCCGAAGCTAGGGGCTTCGCTCAGTCGCACACTGCGCGGGATGATTGCGTCGAAGACCCGCTGCCGGAAGTGGTGCCGAACCTCCTCAACCACCTGTCGGGAAAGGTTGGTGCGCGCGTCGTACATGGTCATCAGCAAGCCGCGCAGTGTCAACTCCGGGTTCAACGCTCTACGCACGAGTTTGATTGCGCGCGTCAACTGAGAGAGGCCCTCCAGGGCCAGATACTCGCACTGTACCGGGACGATCGCGGCATCGGCGGCTGTGAGCCCGCTCACCGTGAGAACCCCCAGGCTGGGAGGACAATCAATCAGCACGTAATCGTAGCTCTCATTCAGTTCCGCTATCGCCAGGTGTAGACGATGTTCGCGCCGAGGCATTCCTACCAGTTCCACTGTCGCGCCAGCCAGGTCGGGGGACGACGGTGCAAGCTCGAGTCCACACTGACCAGCGGAGCGTACGGCGTGGACCAGGGACCCCTCGTTGACCAGGACGTCGTACGTGGATGGGGAGACACGATGCTTGTCGAGTCCGAGAGAAGAGGTTGCATTGGCTTGTGGATCAATATCCACCAGGAGGACACGCTGACCTTGTTCGACCAGATAGGCGCCTAAGTTGACCGCCGTTGTGGTCTTGCCGACGCCACCCTTCTGATTAGCTAGCGCGTAGATGATGGGCATCGCCCACCCCGTCCCCCAAGAAGGCCTGCTTGCAGCGAGTGACCTCTACTCTGTTCGGCGTCCCCGAGAGTCCCAGACGAGTCACCGATTGAGCGGCAAGACAGTTGGCGAAGCGTGCAGCGGCCCAAGGATCGTGTCCCCTTTGCAGCGCGTAGAAGAAAGAGGCCGCAAAGATATCGCCAGCACCCGTAGAGTCTATCTCCACCGCCGTCGGCGCAGCGAAATGGCGAACTTCATCGCTAGCGTAGACTGTGCAGCCTGCGGCTCCCTGAGTCAGTGCCAACACCGAGGTCTGGGCGGCGTAATCGGCTGCCAGGCGTACGTTGCCCCCTAGGTCCTCCTCACTCAACACCACAGCGTCGGCGCTTGGGAGCACCTCCCCCGCCTCCCTCCAGGGACGGCGGCTTACCCGTCCCGTCTCATCCCAGCGCCGCATCCACCCTTGGGGCGTCACGCCGACAAAAGCCTCCGCAAAGGCGTCGACCAGTGCCGGATCACACTCTTGGGCCACTGGCCCTATGTGGACGATGGCTGCGCGCCAGTCGTCGGGCACCATAGCCGCCCTGAGGAGCTCGGCGGTACCGTGGATCACCTGTTGTCGTCGCCCGTTGACATAGATGTTCTCGAACGTCGTTGTCTCCGGAGCTGAGAAGCGAGCGATCAGGACATCGCTCAACCATTCGCTCAGATCCAGGCCGGCATCGGCACTTGTGATGACACCAACCCGACATCCCAGCGTCCGCGCGGTCCGTGAAGCGTAGGCCGCTGTCCCGCCCACTGCGGAGCAGTGCTTCTTCAGGTCGCGCGTCGTGTGACCGACGACCACGTAGTCGAGCTCAACCATTGGTACAAATTGGATCGGTCAAAGCGTAGACCCGGCGAGTCTACGGAAATACCATCCAGCGAAGCTCGGCTTGGTCAAGAAACTGGTTCACATCAAGTAGGCTGTTCTGAGCCCTGTCGACTCTCCCCCAGGCTCCAGGCAATCCCGCAACGACCTACTTGCCCAGCACTCGACGCGTAGTCACATACCTCCACGGCCGGCGGCTGCGGTCATCACTCTTTTGGCAGGATCGTAACTCGGCGCCGTTCGCCTTCGTAGATACTCTCCGTGGTCACTCTCGGGTCGTCGTAGAGCGCCACGTGGACTACTCGACGCTCGTGGGGGGGCATCGGTTGCAGGATCACGGCTCGGTCTGTGTCCGCCGCCTGGTCCGCCATGCGGTGGGCGAGATCACGAAGTCGTTCTGCACGCCTGGCTTTGTAGCCCTGGACATCTACCACGACATGGACCCAGCCCTTCATCCTGCGCCCGACGAGCAGGCGTGTGACGTATTGAAGGGCGTCCAGAACCTTGCCGTCGCTCCCGATCAAGATGTCGGTACCGGGGCCGCTCACATCGACTACCAAGGGGGGCACCTCATCCTTGTTCGGGCCAGGCTCGGCTCGCTTTACCTCAACCTGAGCATCTGCCAGGTGCATGGCGTTCAGGAGGCCTTCGGCCACCTCTTGAACTGTTCGGATCTTCTCCTCTTCCTCTGTGACTTCCTGTTCCACAGTGGCGACCTCGCGTGGCTCCTCTGGCGCGAGCCTTTCCTGCTCGGCTTCTTCGACTCGCGGCGAGGGTGGGCGTGAGGGGGGTTGCGGCTGGCGCTCGGTCTTTCGCTTTACGTCTGAGCTGACTGTCAGGCGCACGCGAGCTGCTCGTGCCCCCAATCCAAACATACCCTGGCGCCCCTCGTCCAATACCTCAACCTCCACGGCATCTGGGGGAAGATCGAGGCGCGCCAAGCCAGCGGCAATAGCCGCATCAACGTCTTTTCCTGCGCATTCGATCACGCGTTTCTCTTGTGACATCCGCTTCACTCCTCGAAAACGTGCAAATAGAGCAGCTACTTCTTCGGTCGCTTCTTGCGCCTGGGAAGAGGCCGCTCGCCTTCTCCGTCGCGATCCGTTCGGATGAAGTAGTACTGAGCCATGCCAAAAAGGTTGGAGATGATGAAATAGATGGAGAGCCCTGTGGCGTACTGCAGGGAGATGAACCCAAACATCAGCGGCATCATGATCTTCATCTGCTGGTTCATCATCTCTGCCTGAGACTGACCATCCCCTGAGCTAGGCGGGGTCAGCAGCCTCTGCTGAAGCCACGACGTTGCAAAGACGAGGATCGGCAGTGCATATGACCACAACTGCGCCGGGGTGGGGGGGCGCCCCAAGTCCATTCCAAGGAATGTGCTCTGAAGCGGCACAAGTCCGCTCAAGCTGGGCAGCCACTCATCGATGAAGATGTGCCCCGAAAACTGGAAGAGCTCTAAAGGGGTTGACGGAACGCAGAAAATGATCGCTCGGTACAGGGCAATCATGATCGGCAGCTGGATCAGCAGAGGCAGGCATCCTCCCATCGGGTTGATGCCCGCCTTGCGCCACAGCTTCATCTGCTCCTGGGCTAGCTTCTCTTGATCGTCTCCGTACTTCTCACGTAGCTTCTCAATCTCGGGCTGAAGCTCCTGCATCTTCTGCGCGGATCGCTGTTGACTCAGGGTTAGCGGCAGAATCAGCAATCTGATCAGAATTGTGAGAGCAGCAATCGCTACAACCGTCTGATGTCCCAGGTAGTGATACAGGAGCAGCAACAAGTTGGCGAAGGGGTAAATGATAAAGTCTAACATTTCGTGTCTCTGTCCTAGCCTTCCTCTCCGGCCGCCGGGAAGGTCCACATCTCGCGTCCGTCCTCTATCTGCAAGGCTCGTATACGAGGGTTTCCGAAGATGAGCGATTGATAGACCAGCGAGTCGCTCACAACGGGTCGGGAAAGCCCGCGACCTTCAGCGGATCTCGACCACAGGACCAAGCCATCGGCGGCGTCCAGTGCATATAGGGTACCGCTCTCCGCGCTGACGAAGAGCTCACTACCATCCTCGCTGAGGGCAGGCCCTGCGCGCACAGGCACGGGCTGGTTCTGCTCGGTGACGAGGAACTCGTGCCAACGTTCGTCTCCGTTCGCTGCGTCGAAACCATACACCCTGCCCTTTATGTCAACGGCGAACACCGTGTCCTCGTACACCACGGGGCTACCCCAAAACCAGTCCTCACCGTCGACGTGCCAACGCTCGGAGCCTGTCTCGGCATCAATCGCGTAGAGCGTGTCGTCAAAGGCACCGATGTAAAGCGTGCCGTCCTTCAGCGCGGGTGTGCTGGCGAAAGCGCCTTTCCTCTGGAACTCCCACTTGACCTCCCCTGTGGCGAGGTTCAGAGCATAAAGGCGACGGTCCATCGCACCAACGTAGACGGTGTCTGCCACGATCAGAGGGGTAGCCCAGACGCGGTGTCCTGTCTCAAAGGTCCACTGGAGTGAACCGCTCTCCGCATCGAGGGCATAGACGTTACCGTCGCCACTGCCGATGACGAACAGACCGTTGCCCAGCGCTCCTCCCTCGACGTAGTCCCCGGTGGCACCTTCGAAGCGCCACAGCTCGTGACCGGTCTCTTCGTCCAGCGCCCACACAATGCTCTGGCGCTGGCTGAAGAAACCACCGGTGGTGAGTTGGGAAGCGAAGAGAACGCGCTCTCCATCGCTCACAGCGGGAGTTGCATAGAAGAGACCCTGGCTGTTCTCGTCTGGATTCTCAGGGAACGTCCACAGGGTCTCTCCACTTGTTCTGTCCATTGCGCGGGCCTGCTGCAGGTCCGCCGCGTAGAGCGTGTCACCGGCAACGACCAGGCCTGTCCAGCTGGAGGCCCTGACGCCACCTGCACAGCCGCTAGTAGCGAAAACTAGCGCCGTCAACACCGCGAGCGCGATAGGCCAGCGCCGCGTCGAAACTCGATTCAATGACTTATCCTCCGTATCTAGGGGCACTCAACGTGCGACGAATTATCGAACTCGCACGACTTCGAAAAATGCGCAGATAGATTCTCAGCAGTGTCCATGTCAGGTACCGGATCGTAACCCCCTGGATTGAGAGGGTGACATCGCATCACCCGTTTCGCGGCCAGCCAGCCGCCGCGCCAGACTCCGTGGCGGGAGATGGCTTCGTAACTGTATTGGGAACACGAAGGATAGAACCGACACGCAGGGGGCAGAACACGCGACAGCGTAAGCTGGTAGAGGCGGATGATCCCCAGCAAGATGGGCTTCATATCTCTCTTCTTGTGCTAAAACGCAACTCCCGCTAGGCTTGGAGCAGGAACGATCGCTTGCTCCTCTGGTGACATCGGGTATTGCGTTTGGTCCCTCTCTGGACCCTGGCGTTGAGTTTCCTATACTCCAGCTCGTTCCAGCAACGTGGCTAGGGCCTTTTCGACTTCCATCTCCCTCGCGTCGAGGAGCTTCGGACGAGCGATCAGCATCATGTCCCAGCTCTTTGACTCAAACTCTGGATACATACGGCGGGCAGCCTCACGCAACAAACGTTTCGCGCGATTACGTTCTACCGCAGTCCCCACGTTGTGGCTTGCCGTGACTCCTACACGACTAAAGCCGACATCATTCGGTAGAACGATCAGTACGAGCAGAGGGTGGACCCACGATTCTCCTTCATCGTAGACGCGCTGTACGTCACCGCTGCGTCGGAGTCGAATCCTCCGTTGTATCATCTCTTGGTTCTGCGTCCTACAGGCCACGTGGCTGCTCATCGGGACCCAAGCGCGCGGGTTATCCTTCCTTCCAGTTTCGTTTCTTCCCTTGTGGTTTGCCAACGGTCAGTCGCTGGCGCCCTTTCGTTCGACGCCGCTTGAGGATCTTTCGTCCGCCCTTGCTCGATCGACGCGCCAGGTACCCATGGGTGCGCTTTCTTTTGCGCTTCTTCGGCTGATATGTTCGCTTCGGCATATCTTCCTCCTTCACCAGGTCAGACAATTACAACGACCATCCGTGGACGTTCGGCTCGTCCTCAACACGGACAGAGACGTACAGAGTCGCTCCCACGCCTGCATCTGACGGCGTGGGAGCTTCGCTCGCCCGCGGATAGACGCCAATTACAGATCTTGACTGTCTATTATACCTTGATGGATATAAGCGGTCAAATTCCCAGATATCTCGGCGGAGGTTCTGAGAGGCCTCGGGATCAGCGATGGAACAGCCCTGCAGAACGTCTGATCCTGGCTTGACAAGCCGCTGCTCCCAGAGGATAATACGGTTCAGCAATCAAATACATGTGATAGGCTATGACGGAGGAGAGTAGGCGGAGGAAAGCGTCCAGGGAAGCGGGGTCGTGGACTGAGAACCTCGCTCGGCGGAACTCCCCCGAAGTTCGCTCCTGAGCCGACGAGTGAACGTCGGTGCTACGCACGAATTGCTGTTGCGCACTGGTTCAAGTAGCTCGCTCCGCGGGCCCAGCGTTACAGGGGTGGCCGATTGCGCTCAGCAGCGCCGTCGGGTTTCGAGCGGACTCTGGCAGGAGTCAAGCAGGGTGGTACCGCGGGAGAATGGCGCTCTCGTCCCTTGGGGCGAGGGCGTTTTGTTATTGTACGGGATGAGAAATCGAGAGAAGGGAAGATCCTATGCTGGATGAACTACGCCAGGTCAAAGAGGAGGCTCTCTCCTCGCTGGGAAAGGTGAAAAGCAGCGAGGAACTCGAAGTCTGGCACAAGCGGTATCTGGGCAAGAACGGCGCGCTGACACAGATGCTTCGATCGGTCGGGAACCTGCCCAGGGAAGAGCGGCCCACTTTCGGCCGCGCCGCGAACGAGGCCAAGAGGGCCCTGGAGGAAGCCTATGAGGCGCGAGCCGAGGATCTCGATCGCGCGCAGATGGAGCGGGAGCTGCGGGAGGGCGCCATCGACGTGACCTTGCCCGGACGTCCGGTTGGTCCTGGTCATCTGCACATCACCACCCAGACGCTGCGCCAGATCTACGACATCTTTGGCGATATGGGCTTCCAGGTCTACGAGGCTCCAGAGGTGGAGACGGATGAGTTGAACTTTGGCCTGCTGAACATGCCCCCTCATCATCCGGCGCGAGACATGTGGGACACGTTCTGGGTCGATGAGGGCGTGGTGCTGCGCACCCACACGTCGCCGGGCCAGATACGCGCGATGCGTGCGTATCATCCCGAGCCCATACGCGTGATCCTACCCGGTAAGTGCTATCGCTACGAACAGGTGACGGCCCGTTCCGAGCACCAGTTCTATCAGGTGGAGGGTCTGGCAGTCGGACATAACATCACGATGGCCGACCTGATCGGCACGCTGACCGAGTTTGCGCGACGGTTCTACGGCGGCGAGCGCCGTCTCCGCATCCGCGGCTCCTACTTCCCCTTCACCGAGCCCTCTATCGAGGCAGATATCGACTGTATCCTGTGCGAGGGAGCAGGATGCCGAGTCTGCAACTACACCGGCTGGCTGGAGATCGCGGGGGCGGGAATGGTGCACCCGAACGTGCTGGAGAATGGCGGGTATGACCCCGACGAATGGAGCGGCTTCGCCTTCGGCTTCGGCGTTGAGCGACCGGCGATGCTGAAGCACGGCATCGACGACATCCGTCTATTCTACGGAAACGACTTGCGGTTCCTGCGGCAGTT
>CAYMHT010000069.1:8575-13475 GCA_964390305.1 uncultured Anaerolineales bacterium | reverse complement strand
AATGAAGAGAAGATGGCCATTCGTCTTGGCCGTACTGGTTATCCTGTTTGGCCCACCCTTCCTGATCCTGGGTGGGCTTCAGGGGTTGGCGTGGCTGCTCTATCGTGTGTGTCACTTATCGTTCCCTAGCTGGTTCGGCTATTTGTACGTCAAAGGATACGGAACGTCCGTCTTGGGCGTACACGTCCTGATATCGGTTCTCCTGATGGCGCTGCTGACGCGCCGAGAGAAGCCCGTTGAGAGAGGGCAGTTCCTCCTCATCGCCGTGGCGGTGCCATTTGCCACGCCTTTCCTCGCCCTGGGCGTCTTGTCCCGACTCCACTGGCTGATCTACAGGTGGCTCCCTGCCATCAGCTCCACGCTCCGGCCGGTTGCTCCAATCGACGCCTACTGCTTTCTTTCGGCGCGAATATTGAGCGATATAACTCGCAGCGCGATCATCAGCCTGTCCGCGCTGGCGTTGACCGCCGCAGCGTTGATCTGGCTGGTGATGCAAGAACGAGGGGAGGCCTGGCGGCGTGGTCGTTTCTACGTTCTTCTGGTCGCCCTCATCTCGGTGTTGGCCTTCCCGTTCGTGATGCGCTACCGGCCGGTGGTCCGGCCCGCCGCCGATGCCCGGATGCACGTGGTCGAGAAGCCGGGTCTACTGGCCGGTGCGGTCAAGAGCTGCCAGGCCGCAGCCGAGGTGCAGACGTATATCTACGAACCGCTGGGCTGGGCGGATGCGGAGACGCTGGTCTACCGGAAGTGGTTCGGGGGTCGCTATGACCAGGAAGGAACCTGGCAGCCGGGCGAGGCCGAATCACCGAAGGCCTATCGACTGGATACACAGAGTGTCTCGAGCTTCGACGGCAGCCTGGAGGCGCTCTGGCGCGAGACCTGCGCGCCAGCGGTCTGCGTCCGTCCGGCACTAGCCCCGAGAGAACGGCACGAGCAGGGGTACCACCCGGGCCAGTATGACGAGGCCGTGATTTCCCCCGATGGCCACTGGGTGGCCTTCGCTGCGGAACACATCTACGGGCCGGAAGACCTGCTCGTTATTTCGCCGGGAAGCTGAGGAGAAGCCGACGATGGAGCAGACCGCCGGGGGCTGAAGGCCCGCCGAGCGGGTCGGCGGCACGGCGCTAAAGCGCCTACTACGAACCTGGGCGGCACGGCGCTGAAGGCGCCTAGGCGGAACCGCTTACTACGAACCTGGGCGATGGTGCGCCTACTACGAACGTGGACGATATGCCTTCTGGGGCAGCCGGGGCGATGCACGTTATGTCGTGGAGGTAAGCGCCGAGTGAATTGGAGGCAACGCACGACTATGCTTATGCCCTGGCGCTGACGGCGCGTCTCGCGGCGACCTCGTCGACCTGGTTCGCGACGGCCGCACGGGAGAGCGGTGCTTGACCGCGCGGGGCCCGCACGGTGCGCTTTCGCCTCCAGTGCGATCCAGGTATAATTTCATCGACAGCGATCAGGGAAACTCCCGGCGCTCGATAGATGAAGGGACGGACACCTTGTCCTCAGATTTCGAATGGCACTTCGGGGACGAACTCCCCGACGACGAGACCGAAGAAGAGCAGACGGAGAAGCGGACGTGGCGCCGTTGGCTGCCGTGGCTGCTGGCGCTCGTCCTCGTCGCAGGAGGAGCCTATGCCTGGTGGCGGGGACGACAGCGGACTCTGGCCCAGGCCGAGGCACAGGTCCGGCAAGTGGCGCGGTTGGAGTTCCGCGCCCTGGCGGAGGCCGACAGCGAGCTCTATCTGAGCCTGCAAGATCCCGCCGACCGCTCCTGGAGGGAGGCCCAGGCCGTCTATCTCGAAACGGCGGGGCTCCCGCTGCCCCTCCAGGGTTTGACCGCCCCGGTCAGCACGACTGTCGAGAGCGCCCGCGTCGTCGGCGACCGCGCCCGGGTGGAGATCCTCCACACAGCGACGCTCCCGTCGGGCGAGGAAGGGTCCTTCCGCGCCGTGCGTTTCTACCGCTACACGAATGACGGGCGGTGGCTCCACACCAGGGCGGACCCCGATGCGGGAGGCCACCCCGTCACTCTCGTCGTGTCGACGAGAACAGGGTCACGGCGCTTGGGCGAGATGAGAATCACGGCCCTGGAGGAAGACGCCAGGTGGATCGACCCCGTCGCGTCTGAGCTCGCGAACGTAGCCCATCGCTTCTGCGACCTCAGCTGGTGTCAGCAGGACCCCTCTCTGGAGTTGAACCTGTCCGCCAACCTGGAGCGGGCCGCCAGGCCTGACGACGCGACCCTCCCGGCCCCCTTCCTGCTGGGCACCCCGGAGAACGACGCAGCCCAGGAGGCCTGGGGGACGAGCCTCGGGGAGTTCCTGGTCGACTATCTGGTCAGCCGCCAGACCGGCCCCCGCCCGGAGGGTGACCACACCTGGGGGCTCTTCGAGGAGCGGCTTCGTGCCTGGCTGAAAGCCGAGCTCGGCGTTAGCGAGCCCCTCTCGCCGGATCTGGCGTTGGTGCGCGAGGCACTGGATGCGGCATCCTGGGTCCCCTCCTGGCGTCTCCGAGGTGTATCCCCGGACGACCCGAAGCGGCCTATCGCCGTGGCCGAGGTCGACCTGATGCTCGCCTTCCTGGAGGAGGAATGCGGAGCCCGGGCCGTGGCGGCGCTGCTCCCGGCCCTCCGCGACGCCAACAACCTGGCGCAGCTCCTGGCCGACGTCGGCGGACCGGGCTGGCTCACCCTCGGGGATCGCTACCTCGCTTACGTTCGCAAGCAGACGGCCGAGTCAGTCGATGAGCTGGCTGCGTTCGGGAGCTACGACCTCGTTGTACGCTGCTCGGAGACGGTTGAGTCGGCCCAGTTGGCAGAGATCTGGGGCTGGCGGCTCGATCGATCGGAGGGTGTTCTCCTTTCCGCGCGGCCGGCGGATGCGGGTTTGACGCCGATCTCCTGGTCGCCAGACGGAACCCGGCTGCTCGTGCGGCGACACGCCAACTCCAGTACCGTCTACTTCCTTCTGCACGCTGGAAGCGGCGAGACTGGGCCAGTGGTCATCCCTGAGCACGGCGAACCGATCGGTCTCTATGGGCTGGTCGAGTCTGGATGGTCACCGGATGGGGACCGCCTAGCCTATCACGTCCATCCCGATGTGCCCGGGTCATCCGGATTGGCGTCGAGGATCGTGGACGTCAGGACGGGAGGGGAGGTCGCGCTCGACGGCGTCTTCACCGCGTGGTCACGGCGGGGCTCCCGAATCCTGTACGCCAAGTTGCCTGATTTCGAAGCGCCTTCCGACGATCAGAGCTCGGATGCGGCGATCCGGGAGTTCTTCGTGGCACGGCGAGACGGCACCTTCTCGCGCCAGGTCGGTGAGGGCTACACGGCAGCCTGGGCGCCTGACGGCCGGCAGATCGCCACCCTCAGCGCCGAGGCCGCGCTGAGGATCTACGGCGTCACCACGGGTGGTTGGACGACGCTGCTGGATCAAGACGGGCTCGAGGAAATCCTCGGTTTCACACCGACGGTCTCCTCGGGGTACGGGGTGCCCCCGTTCACCCTGGCCTGGTCGCCAGATGGGGAGTGGATCGCCCTGGGCGCCTCCCGCATCGGCGATGAGGGGCCAGCGGAAGGGGCAATCGTGCTGGCGGGGGACGACGAGCACCGGCTCCTGAGAAGGGAAGCGGGGGGCATCCTTGACCTCGCCTGGGCGCCGCACGGTCGGTGGCTGCAGGCCCTCGTCTTCGGCGATGAATTCGGGGTCTCGAGCGTGGTGATCGGGCGCGAAGGCTCGGTTGTCCTCGAGGAGGAAGGTGCCATCGTCACCTTATTGCCCGATGACCGCTACCTGGCAGTCAGCAAGTTCACCGGACAGGGCATCAACCTCCAGATCCTGGAGATGGAGAGTGGCAAGCGGGAGAAGATCGACGTACCGCCTGCCTGCTTCTGGCCGGCCATCTGGAACCCCAGGAGCCGGCTCCAAGAAACGGCGCTCGACCATTAGGAGGCCGACCCGTATTCAGGCGGGACCGGTGACGCCTACCGCTCCCACGTCTGTCGCAGCACGGATCACCGGCTTCTCCCGCGACCAGACTGAACGCCCTCGAACATAGGTTAGGGTGGAGATGTCCCCTCCGCCGTGGCAATCGAGCCCGGGATATCGCTCGGCTCCTGCATCCCGCCAAGCGAACTCCAACTGTCTCCAACTCAGCGCGTAGTCGACCCTAACCTGCCCCGACATTATCGTGCTCCGCCTGGTGGTATCGTGATGTGGTGACAGGCCACATTTGGCCTCACCCGGAGGGAGGAAGGGCGATGAAACGCGTCGTGATCAACGGTATCACCGTCGTGGCCATACGGCATGGGTGGGTGCTCACGGATATGGGGGAAGCCCTGCTCCTCTCACGTCCGAGTCGGCTCGCGGAATCCTTGAGGGTGCCGACGGTCTGAGCCCGGACGACACCGACAGGTTCACCGTCTATCCGGAGCACGAAGCTCCGTGGTAGCCGCACAGGAGCCGGATGGCGACACGAGGGAGGCGGACAATGAGCCGTGGCTCGCTGCCGTGCTTACGAGCTAGCCGAGTTTCGCCGGTAGAGAGGGTCCCCTGATTCTATTCGAGTCTGCGCTTTCATGGTATAACATGCACCGAAGACGTGGGTGCTATCACGGTATGGCAGGGCAGCTTGATCCGTCGGGTGGGGATAGGGAGGAATTCGAGGGATTCCACGAGAGATTCCTCCACTCCGCTTCGCTCCGGTCGGAATGACGGCCAAGCGGTGCTGGGCTGTGCGAAAGGTCGGGCGGAGGTGTCGTTGATGTTGCGCCGGGCGGCGCAAGGCCGTTGGCCGCCACGCCCGGCTGAGGGTCGGTACAGCCAGGGTGGGGAGTCTCCTGTGTCCTGAGCGCTATGTGCGTGGTCAGGAGACCACGCACAACAGGAAG